>SFCS01000015.1 GCA_004558485.1 Ruminococcus sp.
CCGAAGTTAAGCCTCGGTATTTCACGCCTGACTTGCAAACCCGCCTACGCACCCTTTACACCCAGTAAATCCGGACAACGCTCGCTCCCTACGTATTACCGCGGCTGCTGGCACGTAGTTAGCCGGAGCTTTCTTTTCAGGTACCGTCATTTGTTTCGTCCCTGACAACTTAGGTTTACAATCCGAAGACCTTCTTCCCTCACGCGGCATTGCTGCATCAGGGTTTCCCCCATTGTGCAATATCCCCCACTGCTGCCTCCCGTAGGAGTCTGGGCCGTGTCTCAGTCCCAATGCGGCCGATCAACCTCTCAGTTCGGCTACCGATCGTCGCCTTGGTGGGCCTTTATCTCACCAACTAGCTAATCGGACGCGAGTCCATCCTTCAGCGAATTGCTCCTTTGATAACAGAGTCATGCGACCCCGCTATGTTATGCGGTATTAGCGGTCGTTTCCAACCGTTGTTCCCCACTGAAGGGCAGGTTACTCACGCGTTACTCGCCCGTCCGCCACTAAGATAAGCAAGAACTTCCAAAAGCAAGCTTCCTTCTGTTCAGCGCTTATCTCCGTTCGACTTGCATGTGTTAGGCATGCCGCCAGCGTTCGTCCTGAGCCAGGATCAAACTCTCTAAAAAATGGTATCAAAACCGTTTCCGGTCTCAATCGTTTTTCAGAGCGATTTCTGCTCATTTTGACGCTTTGCGTCTTTGTGACCGGCCTCTCACCGGTCTGCATCTTTCGATGTGAATTAACGGGTAAAGTGTTTGTTTCTTGTTTGTTCGTTGTTTAATTTTCAAGGTCCTGTGCGCTCTCGGTGCTCCGAGATAGCTTATCTAGTATATCACAAAGCTTTCGCTTTGTCAACACCTTTTTTCGCTTTTCTCGAAGTTTTTTTCGCTCGCTCTCACGGGCTCTCCCAAACTGCGCCGCCGCCAAAAGACAGCTTTGTTATAATACCACCCGTTTTTTCGTTTGTCAACAGGTTTTTTGCTTTTCGCGGCCGCAACCGCTCCCGTTGCCGGTCGCTGCCGGCGGGAAAAACTCGTTGACGGGGAAGCACATCTTACGGAATACCTCACAGGGGTTATCCGTGTTGCCGCAACATTCCTTGCTCGGCAGGCAATAGTCATAGACCGGCACGAGCATCTGCACGCGGCGGATGAGCTGCACGATCGTGAACAGACCCACCGTGACCACGGCGACTCTGCCCTCCTGCGGATCGACAAAGCTGCCGCCGTAGCGGTTGCAGATCGCTTCGGGGATAGTGGTCTCACAGCAGCAACAACACTTGCACTCACAGACCTCCATGAGCTTTGCGCTCAGGATGACCGGGTCGGCGACCTGCACACAGCAGCGCGGCATGTTGCGCGTCGGCGCATCCTGCGCATCATTGTCGTGGCCGGTGTATTCGCTGCCGAACACCTTGACATTGCCCTCACTGCCGTAGAGGATGACTTTCTTCTGATAGACCGACACGCCGCAGACCTCGGCACAGGGCGCGCCGTGGCCGCTGAACACCTCGAGGCGGATCTCAAAGAAGAAGGTCAGATCACAGGAATAGTACCCGCGGTTGAAGGGGAGCGATTCAACATCTATATAAGTATTGATGACCTCTACCTTTTTCGGTCGCACGCCCGTTGCGCGCTCGATCAGCAGTTGATCGCGCTCACAGAAATAGACGCGCATGTTTTCGGCACAGTCCTTATCGCCGCAGCTGTCGTAGACTCGACCGGCGTCGATGCAGACGGCTTCCTTGCAGCCGCCGTCGCGGATCATTCGATTTTCTGCCATAATAAATCCTCCCGTTACAAAATCACATATGTTCGGTGCCGGTGCGGCACTTCACTATTATGATATGTGGACGGGAGAAATCGGTGCGTCAGGTTTTTGTCAGTTTTGCAAAATTGTTCATGATCTTTTTCACACCGACGCCTTCAAAGCGGATCTCGAGCAGACTGTCGTTGCCCATCGGGGTGACCTTTTGGACGACGCCGACACCGAAGGTGCCGTGACGCACCACATCGCCCGCTTTCAGGGTACAGGGAGCGGCCTTCGGCGCGGAGAACACCGACCTTGCCGCCTTTGCCGCTGTGTGGGCGGGAGACGGCACGGCAGGGCGCGCAGGCGTTTCCTCGGCAGCGGTATAGCGGCTGCCGCCGAAGCTATAGGACACGCCGCCGTATGTCGGGCGGCTGCTGCGGTTATCCACATCCAAAAGCTGTGCGGGAATGTCCTGCAAAAACCGTGAGGGGCGGTTATAGGTCGTGTGACCGTAC
Organism: Ruminococcus sp.; assembly: GCA_004558485.1. Lineage (GTDB taxonomy): Bacteria > Bacillota > Clostridia > Oscillospirales > Acutalibacteraceae > URNF01. The sequence goes on from SFCS01000015.1 coordinate 2,274, forward strand.
AGCATACGGCTGGTCGCGTTGCAGATATACAGCTCTTCTCTGGCACGGGTGATCGCCACATAGCAAAGGCGGCGATCCTCCTCAAGCTCCTCGGGCTTATACATCCCCTGCATGCCGGGGAACACGCCCTCCTCAAAGCCGGGCAGCAGCACCACAGGGAACTCCAGTCCCTTTGAGGCATGCATCGTCATCAGCGTGACCGAGTCGGCACCCGCATCATAGTTGTCGATGTCGGTGAGCAGCGCCATTTCCTCCAAAAAGCCCGCCAGTGTCGGCGCTTCTTCGACGGCGTTTTGCTCATAGTTCAGGATGTTGGAGGCAAGCTCGTTCAGGTTATCCACCCGTTCCGCCTCCTCTTGTCCCGCCTGTTCCCACATCGCCAGATAGCCCGTAGACTCCAGCATCGTTCTGTAGAGCAGATGGAGCGCTATTTCCGGATCGGTCGCCATGGTGCGCAGATTTTCGATCATGGAAACAAAAAGCTGCAAACGGTTTGCCGCACGCGCAAGCTCGGGATACTGCGCTGCGTTTGCCAGCACCGTATACAGCGGGACGCCGGTCTCGTCGGCGATCGCCGCCGCGCGATCCATCGTCGCATCGCCGATGCTGCGTTTCGGCTCATTGATGATGCGGCGCAGGCTCACCGTGTCGGCGGGGTTGTTGATGAGCCGCAGATATGCCAGCGCGTCCTTGACCTCTTTGGTGTCGGTGAAGCGGTGGCCGCCGATGATGCGATACGGCACGCCGCTTTTCACCAGTGCCTGTTCAATGGCGTTGGACTGCGCGTTGGCACGGTACAAAACGGCAAAATCGCTGAAATGCCGTCCCGCCGAAACGCCCGACAACACCGTTTCCGCCACAAAGACGCCCTCCGCCTGCGCATTGTCCAGCGTGACGGCGTGCAATTTCTTGCCGACGGCGTTTTCCGTCCACAGTGTCTTGCCCTTACGGTTGACATTGTGGGCGATCACAGCGTTGGCGGCATCGAGGATGTTCTGCGTGGAGCGATAGTTTTGCTCCAGACGGATGACGGCGCAATCCTTGAACTCGTTTTCAAAGTTCAGGATGTTCTCAATGGTCGCGCCGCGGAATTTATAAATGCTCTGATCGTCGTCGCCCACCACGCACAGGTTGCCGTTTCCCTCCGCAAGCAGGCTCACGAGGCGGTATTGCGCGTGGTTGGTGTCCTGATATTCGTCCACCATGATATAGGGGTAGCGGCGGCGGTAGTGATCGGCGACCTCGGGGCACTGCTCGAAAAGATCGATCACACGGCACAAAAGGTCATCAAAGTCCATAGCATCCGCCTCTTTCAGACGGCTCTGATACAGTGCATAGCACCGCGCCACCGCCTGCAGCCGCACATTGCCCGTCACCTCGGGAAGCTTGGCATAGTCTGCGGGCGACAGGAGGCTGTCCTTGGCGCGACTGATCTCGGCGAGCACCGCGCGGTGCCCCAAAAACTTTTCATCGATGTTCAGCGCCTTCATGCAATCCTTCATAAGACGGCGGCTGTCATCGGTGTCATAGATGGTAAAATGTGCGGAATAGCCAAGCGGCGCGCCGTCGCGGCGCAGGATGCGGGCACAAAAAGAATGGAAAGTGCCCGCCATGACCTCGTCACCGGCAGAGCCGAGCATCCGCGACAGGCGTTCGCGCAGCTCGCCCGCCGCCTTGTTGGTGAAGGTGATCGCCAGCACCTGCCACGCAGGGCAGGGATCGACCGCAAGCAGCGCCGCCGTTTCGTCATCGATCTGTGAAGCCCCCGTCGCGCATGCCCGCAGCTTTTCCTCCTGCTGCGGAGAAATGAAGGACGGCATGTCCGTCGCGTGATAGGCGTTGCCGAAGCGCACCAGGTTGGCGATGCGGTTGATGAGCACGGTGGTCTTGCCGCTGCCCGCGCCCGCCAGGATCAGCAGCGCGCCCTCGGTCTGAAACACTGCCTCCCGCTGACGGTTGTTCATGCGGGAAAAATGCCGCGAAAGTGCCGCGCGGCGCAGGGATAAAAACTCTTCCTTTGTCAACATATATCCTCCGAAAAAAAGGAGGACGGCAAGCGTCCTCCCTTTCAGTTTTTCAAAATCAGCCGAACAGCGTCAGCAGAACGCCCGCCGCGACCGCAGAACCGATCACGCCTGCGACATTCGGACCCATGGCGTGCATGAGCAGGAAGTTGCCGGGATTTTCCTTCTGACCGACCTTCTGCGACACACGCGCCGCCATCGGCACAGCCGACACACCGGCAGAGCCGATGAGGGGGTTGACCTTGCCGCCGGACAGCACATACATCAGCTTGCCGAGCAGCACGCCGCCTGCCGTGCCGAAACCGAACGCCAAGAGGCCCAGGCAGATGATGAGCAGCGTCTTGATCTGCAGGAAGGATGCCGCGTTGGCAGTCGCGCCGACGGTCACGCCGAGGCAGATGGTGACGATGTTCATAAGCTCGTTCTGCGCCGTCTTGGAAATGCGATCCACAACGCCGCTCTCACGCATCAGGTTGCCGAGCATGAGCATGCCGACCAGCGGTGCCGCGCTGGGCAGCAGCAGGACCACGACCACGGTGACAAAGATCGGGAACAGGATCTTCTCGGTCTTGGAGACCGTGCGCAGCTGCGTCATGACAACGGAGCGCTCTTTCTTGGTGGTCAGCGCCCGCATGATGGGCGGCTGAATGATCGGCACAAGCGCCATATATGAATATGCCGCGATGGCGATCGCTCCCAGCAGATGCGGCGCGAGCTTGGAAGTGAGATAAATCGCGGTCGGACCGTCCGCACCGCCGATGATGGCGATGGACGCCGCCTCCTGCTGTGTAAAGTTCAGCCCTGCAATGTCCAGCAGGTTCAGCGCACGCGCGCCGAGATAGGTGAGGAAGATGCCGAGCTGCGCCGCAGCGCCGAGCAAAAAGCTCTTCGGGTTCGAGAGCAGCGGGCCGAAGTCGGTCATCGCGCCGACGCCGAGGAAAATGAGCGGCGGATAGATGCCGAATTTCACGCCCTGGTAGAGATACCACAAAAGGCCGCCCTGCTCAAAATGCTGCCAGAACGGGATGGAGACCGTCGCACTGCCGTCAGCATTCTTGGTGACGGGGTAGATACCGTTGCCGGTGTTATACACGAGCACCTCTGTTCCGTCGCCCTTCGTGTAGGTGACGATGTGCGCATCCGACGCATCGACGGAGACTTCGTTGAGATAAACAGGATAGACCTGTTCATATGTTCCCTCTACATAGGCGGTCATTTCCTCCACCGAAAAGGGCACCAATGAGTTTTTTTGCGGATCCATCACGCCGCCGAGCGGCAGGTTCACGAGCAGCATGCCGAACGCAATCGGCAAAAGCAGCAGCGGCTCGAACTGTTTGCGGATCGCCAGGTACAGCAGCACGCCGGCAATGGCGATCATGATGAGGTTTTTCCAACCGCCGTTTTCAAAGTTGCAGATTTGCGCCAGACCGGAGGACGCCCACAGATCGGCAAGTGCCTCTAAAAATCTCTCCATGTGTAACGCCCCTTTCTCACTTCGCACGGTCGATCTTGCGAATGGTGTACGGCTTACCCGCAGGCATGGACGCCGCCACCGCGGCAGCGATCACCGCGGTCTCCTCGTCGGAAATGCCGTTGCGCACCTGCGCCTCCGAAACAGACGGGCCGATGTCTGTAGCCGCCGCAACAGGAGCGGCAACGGGCGCGGCGTCGACCGCCGCCGGTTCTTCCTTTTTGTCCAGCGACGCCATGATGATGCCGAACAGCTTAAAAATTCCGGTGAGCAACAGCAAAACAGTAAACACGACGACAAAACCGATCGCAATCGTCCCGCCTGCGTCACTGAGGATTTTCGCTGCGGAATCGCCCGCCAGCAAAAACAGTGTCATATGTATCCCCCAATTTCACGCACAAAAGAAAACCACCTTTGCGCCCATTATAAAATACTCCTGTATTATACGCGATTGTGTGAAAAATTGCAATGCCTTTTTCGCTTTTTCGTCAAAAAAATGTCAGCTGACTGGTCTCCGGCAGATCGCCGAGCGCACCCATGTCCCGCAGCGCCTGTATCACCGTTTTGGAAACGCCGCTGCGGTTTTGCAGGTCGTCGCCGGAAATGAACGGATCGTTCGGATCGCAGGCATCGGCAAGCCCCTGTGCCGCCGCCTCGCCGAGTCCCTTGAGCGAACCGAACGGCAGACGGATCGCGCCGTCCTCCGGCAGGAACTTATAGGCGTGCGATTTATAGAGGTCGATGGGCAAAAAGCGGATGCCGCGCTGCATCGCCTCATAGACGATGTGCAGCGTTTCCGCCAGTCCCTGTTCGTTGGCGGTGGCTTCCTTGCCCTTCTCGCGAAGCTGACGGATGGTCTCGTGGACATGCTCCTTGCCGTGGATGACCGGCTCGGCGTCAAAATCCTCGCGCCGCGCGGTGAAATATGCCGCATAATAGGCGACCGGCTCGTGCACCTTATACCACGCCACGCGCAGGGCGGCAATGATATACGCCGCAGCGTGCGCCTTCGGGAACATGTATTTGATCTTCATGCAGGAGTCGATATACCATTCGGGTACACCGTGCTCGCGCATGGCGTTGAAATGCTCCTCGGTGAGCAGCTTGGTGGCGTTGCCCTTTCGCACGATCTCCATGATCTTGAAGGCCATCTTCGGTTCAAGACCCTTGTGCAGCAGGTAGACCATGATGCTGTCTCGTGTGCCGATAACATCCGAAATGGTGCAGGTGCCCGCGCGGATCAGCTCCTGTGCGTTGCCGAGCCACACATCCGTGCCGTGGGACAGACCGGAGATCTGCAGCAGGTCGGCAAAGGTCTTCGGGTTACAGTCGAGCAGCATCTGCCGCACGAAGTTTGTGCCCATTTCCGGCAGCGACAGCGTACCCGTTTCGCAATCGATGTCCTCCGGTGTGACGCCGAGCGCCTTCGGGGAGGTGAACAGCGAATAGACCTCGGGGTCGGACATGTCCACATCCATCACGCTGATGCCGCTGTATTCTTCAAGGTATTTATAGGTCGTCGGAATGACATGTCCGAGGTTATCGAGCTTTAAGATGGTGTCGTGGATGGAATGAAAGTCGAAGTGGGTGGTGATGACATCCGAGTCCGCCTTGTCCGCCGGATGCTGCACGGGACAGAAATCCTCCACATCATAGTCATCCGGTACGACCACCATGCCGCCGGGGTGCTGACCCGTGGTGCGCTTAACACCGGTGCAGCCGATGGCAAGGCGGTTTATTTCCGCGTTGCTGTAGACGGTCTCGTGCTCCGCCTCATACTTTTTCACATAGCCGTAGGCGGTCTTGTCCGCCACCGTGGCAATTGTGCCTGCCTTGAACACGTGCTCCGTGCCGAACAGGGTCTCGGTGTATTTGTGGGCGCGGGTCTGATACTCACTGGCGAAGTTCAGGTCGATATCCGGCGCTTTGTCACCGTCGAAGCCGAGGAAGGTCTCGAACGGAATTTCATGGCCGTCGCGCGTCAGCATTTCGCCGCACTGCGGGCATGCCTTGGGCGGCAGATCAAAGCCCGAGCCGACCTCGCCGTGGACGAAAAATTCGGAATATTTACACTTCTTACAGACATAGTGCGGCGCAAGCGGGTTTACCTCCGAGATGCCCGCCATGTTCGCCACAAACGACGAGCCGACCGAACCGCGCGAGCCGACGAGATAGCCGTTCTCGACCGAGTTGTGCACCAGCTTTTGCGCGATCATGTACAAAACCGCAAAGCCGTGCTTGATGATCGACCCGAGCTCTCTGTCCAGTCGCTTTTGCACGATCTCCGGCACGGGATCGCCGTAGATCTCCTTGGCGCGTCCCCAGGTGATCTCCTGGAGCTGCTCGTCCGCGCCGTCGATGTGCGGCGGAAAAGTGCCGAGCGGAATGGGGCGGATGTCCTCCACCATGTCCGCGATCTTATTCGGGTTTTCAATGACGATCTCGCGCGCCTTTTCCGGCGGGAGATAGTCAAATTCCTTCAGCATTTCCTCGGTCGTGCGCAGATAGAGCGGCGCTTGTATGTCGGCGTCGGAAAATCCGTTGCCCGCCATCAGGATGCGACGGAAGGCCGCGTCCTCGGGATCCATGAAGTGCACATCGCAGGTGGCGCAAACAGGCTTTCCCAGCTTTTCGCCGAGCTTCAGGACAGTGCGGTTATAATCCCGCAGCTGCTCCTCATCGGTCGCGGTGCCGTTGCGCAGCATGAAGGCGTTGTTGCCGAGCGGCTGCACCTCTAAATAGTCATAGAATTTGGCGATCGCCAGCAGCTCCTCGAACGGCTTACCCTCGACAATCGCGGAGAAAAGCTCGCCCGCCTCGCACGCGCTGCCGACGAGGAGCCCCTCACGATGCTTTTCGAGCATGGAGCGGGTGATGCGCGGATGGCGATAGAAGCAGGAAAGGTTCGACCACGAAATGAGCTTGTAGAGATTTTTCAGTCCCGTGTTGTTGCGTACCAGCAGGATCATGTGATAGGATTTTCCCTTTTTCGGATCAATGCCCGAGAGCTTTGTGTTGATCTCACTGACGGTCGTGATCTCCCGTTCCTTCAGCGCGGCGATCTCCTTTTGCAGAATCTGCGCCAACACGCGGGCGTCATCGCAGGCGCGGTGATGCTGGAAGGGCGGCAGCTCCAGATGCTTTGCCACGATGTCCAGCTTATATTTTTTCAGCTCGGGATAGAGACTTTGGCTCAGCGGCAGCGTGTCGAGCGCCGTAAAGTCATAGGGCATATCGCAGCGCAGCGCGGCGGCGCGCAGAAAGCCGGTGTCAAATCCGGCGTTGTGCGCCGCAAGCAGCTTGCAGTCGCCGCAGAAGGCATAGAATTTTTCGAGCGCCTCCTTCTCGTGCGGCGCGTCCTTCACCATGTCATCGGTGATGCCGGTCAGCTCCGTGATGTGCGCGGGGATGGGCTTTTCGGGGTTGACGAAGGTGTCGAACTCCTCCAAAATTTCCCCGCCGCGCAGGCGCACGGCACCGATCTCGGTGATGCGCTCCGCCGCTGCGCCGAGTCCCGTTGTCTCCAGATCGAAAACGATATATTCCCCGTCAACGGCGCCATCCGCCGTTCCCTTGACGACCGGCACGCTGTCGTTGACATAATAGGCTTCCATGCCGTACAGGATCTTGATGTCCTTGCCCTTTTTGCGCAGCTTTTCCACGGCCTTCAGCGCGTCAGGGAACGCCTGTGCCACGCCGTGGTCGGTGATGGCGACCGCTTTGTGTCCCCAGGCAGCGGCGCGCGCGACCAGGTCGGCGGCCTCCGAAACGCCGTCCATCATGGACATCTTCGTGTGCAGATGCAGCTCGACGCGCTTTTCGGGGGCATTGTCCGTGCGCGTATATTTCGTCACGGTGGAGACAGCGCGCGGGCGCAGGATATTACATTTCTGATAGGTGTCATAGTCATAAGTGCCGGTCACCAAAACGCAGCTGCCGTTCGAGAGCGTTTCGAGCGCCGCCAGCTTGTCCGCATCCCGTTTTTTGTCAAACCACACGCTGACGGTGACGGAGTCGGTCTGATCGGTCATGTCAAAGCTCATGCGGCACTTGCTGCCGTCGCGGCTGTCCCGCATCTCTCCCATGGAGAAAATCTCGCCCCACACGGTGACGCGGCTGCCGTCCGGCTCCAGCTCATGCAGCGTCATCGGCACCTCGCGGATTGCCCCGCCGTATAAAACGGCGGCGCTGCGCAGATCAATGGGCAGTCCCTCTGCCGCCCGCGGCGGCACACGCGGCGTGCGCGGCACTGACGGCGCACTGCGCGTCGGTTTTTCCGACAGCGGCGCTTGCCGTTTCGCGTTTTCCTGCGCAAGCAGGGTCTCCTCCTCGACCTTTCTCTGCATTTCGATATACCGCTCGTCCTGTTCATTCACGGTCTCGTCGCCGCACAGCACCACCTGCACGCGGCGGTCAAACAGACGGACGATGAGATCGGTCAGCTGACCCTCGACGCGGGTCGCCGCAAGCACGCTTTTCCCGCCGTGCGCCAGCGTAACGGTCAGCGTGTTTCCCTCGATCGCATAGACGGCATCGTCAAAGGTGCCGTTCACCGCCATGTTCTCACGGCGCAAAAACGCCACCACCGACGGCATCGCGTCGGCGGTGAGCAGTTCGGGCGCATAGTGCGGAAAAAGCTGCGCTCTTTGCAATTGCAGCGCTCCGCGCAGCAGCTCCTCCGCCGCAAATATCTCCTCAGAAGGCAGCAAAGCAGCCGGGCGCAACCGCACGGTCATCGCCCGACTGTCCATATTGAGCTGCACGCTTTCCACCGTGCAGTCCCCCAGCGTCTCCAAAAGCTGCGGCGCTGTTATGTATTCCCCGAACACCGTCCGGAAGCTCTGATCATTCATGGCGGTTTCCTTCTTTATTCCAGTGTCATAATTTCCTTAAAAAGCTCCTCAACGGCGTCCTTTTCCTCTACCGTGCGCAGCACCTGTCCTTTTTTGAACAGCGCGACCTTGCCCTTGCCGCCGGCGATGCCGATGTCCGCCTCGGACGCCTCGCCCGGGCCGTTAACGATGCAGCCCATGACCGCCACCTTGATGGGGCGGTGCACAGCGCTCAGCCGTTTTTCCACCTCTTTGGCAATACCGATGAGGTTGACGGCAGTCCTGCCGCAGGTCGGGCAGGAAATGAGCTGCGGCGCGTCGGGGAGCAGCCCCAAAGCCGCCAAGAGATCGCGTCCCGCCTGCACCTCCTCGACCGGATCGTCGGTGAGGGACACGCGGATGGTGTCGCCGATGCCCTCTGCCAAAAGACCGCCGATGCCCGCAGCGGACTTGAGCAATCCGAGCCGTTTCGTGCCCGCCTCGGTCACGCCGAGGTGCAGCGGATAGGGGCAGGCAGCGGCTATGAGTCTGCAAGCCTGCATCATGACGGAAACATCGGAGGATTTGATGGAAATGACAATATCGTCAAAATCAAAGCGCTCCAAAAGGGACGCATGATACAAAGCACTGTCCCGCAGCGCCTCGGCGGTGGGATGTCCGTATTTCGCAAGGATGGATTTTTCGAGCGAGCCGGAGTTGACGCCGATGCGGATGGGCACTTTGTGTGCGCGGCAGGCATCCGCCACCGCCTTCACCCGCGCATCGTCGCCGATGTTGCCGGGGTTGATGCGCACCTTATCCACGCCGGCGGCGACCGCCTCCAGCGCGAGCGTATAGTCAAAATGGATGTCCGCGACAATCGGCACCTCCACCGCGTCCTTCAACGCGGCGATGAGCCGCACCGCTTCTTTGCTCGGCACGGCGGCACGGATGAGCTGACACCCCGCGGCAGCAAGCGCTTTTGCCTGCCGCACGCTGCCCGCGATGTCCGCAGCGGGGACATTCAGCATGGACTGCACGCTGACGGGCGCACCGCCGCCGATCGCCAAATTCCCCGCATAAACGGTCTTACAGTCTCTCCGTGTCATGTCTTTTCTCCTTAGCCGGTAATCAGCTTGCGAATGTCGCTGAAGGTCACGACGATCATCAGCGCAAAGAAAAGCAAAAGTCCGATAAAATGCACGATTCCCTCATATTTTGCGGGGATCTTTTTGCGCGTGACCCCCTCGATGATCAAAAACAGCAGTCTGCCGCCGTCCAGCGCGGGCAGGGGCAGCAGGTTGAACACGCCCACATTGATGGTGATGAGCGCGATCATGGTCAACAGCGTGCGCCATCCGTCCAGCGACACCGCCTGGGAAACCGCATCGCCGATATAGTCCACCATCCCGACAGGGCCGGACAGGTCGTTTAACCCATAGCGACCGGACAACAGATCACCGAGACTGCGCCACACCATGACGGTCATGGAATATTCCATCTTGCCCGCCTGCTTTACCGTCGTCCACACATTGCGTTCGACGCCCTGCACCTTGAAATCATAAATGAGATACCGTGTGCCGGTCTCCTCGTCCGTCGCCAGGCGGAACTGCACCGCCGGCAGGGTCAGCTTTTCGCCGTCACGGCGCACCACCATCGACAGCACGCCGTCCTCGTCGCTCTGCATGAGCATGGAAAGATCCCTGTCGGTCGCGATGCGTTTGCCGTTGACGCGCAGCACCGTGTCCCCAACCCGCAGTCCCGTCTCATAGGCGGGAGAGGTCTCCGGCAGCTCGGCGATGGTCGTGCTGTTGAAATAGACCCTGCCGTTATCCGCTTGCTTCTGACAGAATGCAAAGGTGCACAAAAGCACCAAAAATCCCAAAACCAAATTCATGGTCGCGCCCGCGACCACAATGAGCACGCGCCGCCACACGGGCTTTTCGGCAAAAGAGCCGCTCTCCCCCGCGCCCACGCCCGCATGCTCCTCTTCGCTGCGGTCGGCGTTGCCGCCCATGGCAGCGGGCGTGGGCGCGCCGTCGTCTTCCCCTTCCATCGCACAAAAGCCGCCGATCGGAAAAAGACGCAGAGAATACTGCGTCTCCCCCTTGCCCCAGCTTATAAGCTTCGGCCCCATGCCGATGGCAAATTCGTTGACACGCACCTTCATCCATTTGGCGACCAAAAAATGCCCCCATTCGTGCACCATGATAATGATGCCGAAAATGAACAGCGCCGCCAAAATCTTCAGGAAGATCATTTCGTTACCTCACTTCGCATACAGCGATCAATCTCCAAGATATCCTCAACCGACGAGGGGGTCGGCAGCGTTTTCGCAAGCGTCTCCTCCGCCAGTGCGGGGATGCGGGAAAACGGCAGCTTGCCCGCCAAAAACAGCGCGACCGCCCGCTCGTTCACCGCATTCACGGCGGCGGGATATGCCCCGCCGCGCCGCAGCGCCTCGCGGCACACCTGCATGGCGGGAAACGCCGCGTCGTCGGGTGCAAAAAAGGTGAGCCGTCCCCAGTCGGCAAGCGACAACCGCTTCACCGGCGAGGGCAGACGGTCGGGATAGGTCAGCGCATACTGGATGGGCACGCGCATATCCGGCTCGCCGAGCTGCGCCAGCACCGCACCGTCGTCGTATTCCACGAGAGAGTGCACCACGCTTTCGCGGTGCACCACCACATCGATCCTGTCCTCCGGCATGTCGAAAAGCCAGCGCGCCTCGATGATCTCCAATCCCTTGTTCATCATGGAAGCGGAATCGACGGTGATCTTGGCGCCCATGCTCCAGTTTGGGTGCTTCAACGCCATTTGCGGCGTGACGGTCTCCAGTTTTTCTTTAGTATACCCAAAAAACGGGCCGCCAGACGCCGTTAGGATCAGTCGCCGCACCCGGCCTTTTTCCGGTTTTCCCTGCAAGCACTGAAAAACGGCGGAATGTTCGCTGTCCACCGGCAGCAGGCGCACGCCGTTTTTGCGCACGGCGTCCATCACGAACGCGCCGCCCGCCACCAGCGTCTCCTTGTTTGCCAGCGCCACATCGTGTCCCGCCCCTATCGCCGCCATGGTCGGCAAAAGTCCCACCATGCCGACAACGGCGTTGAGAACAAGATCCGCCTTCGGCAGCGCCGCCAGTGTGCAAAGGCCGTCCATGCCGGACAGCACCTTGATCGGCAGATCGGCGATGCGCACCTTGAGATCTGCTGCCGCTTTTTCGTCATACACCGCCGCAAAAGCGGGACGAAACCGCCGCAGCTGCTCCTCAAAGGCATCAATGCGACTGCCCACCGCCATCGCCAGCAGGCGATAGCCCGCCTCTTCGGCGACTTCGAGCGTTTGCGTGCCGATCGAGCCGGTCGCGCCCAGCAAAACCAAATTTTTCAAGTCATGCACCTCTCAGCCAAACAGGGTGAAGATATGCAAAAGAGCAAACAAAAGCGGCGCGACAAACACCAACGAGTCGAAACGATCCATAATGCCGCCGTGACCCGGCATGATGTTGCCGAAGTCCTTTGTGCCGCTCTGCCGCTTGATGGTCGAGGCAAACAGATCGCCCACCACCGACAGCGGCGACAGCAAAAACGCCGTGAGTGCCACCTGCCAATACAGCGGCGCAACGCCCGCCGTGCGCTGCCATATGTAGGACAAAAGCAGCGCCGCAGCGACCGAAAACACCCAGCCGCCGACAAGTCCCTCCACTGTCTTTTTGGGGCTTATCTCCGGGCACAGCTTGTGCTTGCCGAAGAAAGTACCGGCAAAATAGGCGCCGGTGTCATTTCCCCACGCAATAATCAATGCAAGAATAAAGTAAAAAAGACCGTTTTCGTTCAGTGCGCGACAATATGCCGTGCAGGAAATGCCCACCGACAGGATCACGGTGTAGAAAAACGCCAGTCCCGTTTCGGAAAGCGGGATGTCGGCATGGTGCCGCAGCTGTCCGAGCACGAGCGCCAACACAAATACCGCCAGCGCCACCGAAAACAGCAGCCGGCTGTCGGCAACACCGAAAAACGGCGCGGCAACGGCGAACAGCAGCGAAAACACAAACATACACCGATGCTTTTTCAGTCCCGTGACCGAGAAGGTCTCATAAACCGCCAGCGCACAAATGAGCGAAAAGGCGCAATAAAGCGCGATCGGCGGCAACAGCAGCACACCGACCAGCAGCGCAAGGCCGATCACCGCGGTCAGAATTCTGGTTTTCATAGCGTGGTCTCCTTTTTCTCAAACGCCGCCGAAGCGCCGATGGCGGCGCGCAAATTCCGCAAAAGCAGCGTCGAGATCTTCATTTTTGAAATCCGGCCACAGAATGTCGTCCATAAAGACAAATTCCGCATAGGCAGACTGCCAAACGAGAAAATTCGACAGCCGATATTCCCCGCTCGGGCGCAGCACCAAATCCACCGGCGGCTGTTCGCCGGTATACAGTGCCTTTTGCAGCATGTCCTCGGTGATGTCCGCGGCGTGCAATTCGCCCCGCTCCACCCGCTCTGCGAGCGTTCTTGCGGCGTGGGCGATCTCCTGCTGTCCGCCGTAGTTGATGGCAATATTCAGCGTCATGCCCGTTTTGTGCGCCGTGGTCTCCTCCGCCTCCGCCATCAGCTCCTGTATATCCGGCGCAAGCTGTGCGCGGTCGCCGATAAAGCAGGTGTGGATGTTTTCGTTGCGGAAATCCTCGAGCGACTCCACAAGATAGCGGCGCAGAAGATCCATCAGCGCGTCCACCTCGTCCTGCGGCCGTTTCCAGTTTTCCGTCGAAAAGGCATACACCGTCAAAAAGCGCACGCCGCGACGGCTGGCGTGTTTCACGACCTCGCGAAAGACCTTTGCCCCTGCGGCGTGTCCCGCCTTGCGCGGCATGCCGCGCTTTTTCGCCCATCTGCCGTTGCCGTCCATGATGATGCCGACATGACAGGGGGCGGGAGCGAGCGCGCCGTCATGCGCCGCCTTTTTTCGACGAAACCAGTTTTGAACAGTTCCCACGACGGTCTCAGACCTCCATGATTTCCTTATCTTTTTTGGCGGCAAGCCCGTCGATCTCCTTACAGAACTTATCGGTCAAGTCCTGCATCTTCTTTTCCTCATCCTTGAGGTCGTCCTCGGTGATCTCGGCTTTTTTCTTCTGATCCTTCAGCTTATCCATCGCGTCGCGGCGGATGGAACGGATAGCGATCTTGCAATCCTCCGCCAGCTTGAAGATGTTTTTGCCGATCTCGCGGCGACGCTCCTCAGTGAGCGGCGGGAACACGAGACGGATCACACTGCCGTCGTTCTGCGGGTTGATGCCGATGTCCGCCGTCAGGATGCCGCGCTCAATGTCCTTGAGGCTGCTCTTGTCCCACGGCTGCACCACCAACGTGCGCGCATCCGGCACGGAAATCGCCGCCATCTGATTGAGCGGCGTGGGCGCACCGTAGTATTCGACCTCCACCCGATCAAGCACAGCCGGATTGGCTCTGCCGGCGCGGATGGCGGCATATTCGTTCAGCATCGCGTTGACGCTTTTGTTCATTTTTTCTTCGGCTACTTTGTAGATCTCGCTCATCGTCGGTTCCTCCGTTTCTTATTCGACCAGTGTGCCGATCGGTTCACCCTTCACGGCGCGGACAATGTTATCGGGGTCTTCCATGTTGAATACCAAGATCGGAATGTGGTTGTCGCGGCACATAGAAGCAGCGGTGGAGTCCATGACCTGCAGGCCCTTATTAAGCACCTCGGTGAAGGACAGGGTTTCATACCGCTTGGCATCCGGATTTTTCTTCGGGTCGGCATCGTATACGCCGTCGACCATGCTCGCCTTGAAGATGATGTCAGCCTCGATCTCCGCCGCGCGCAGCGCCGCTGCCGTGTCAGTGGAGAAGAAGGGGTTGCCCGTGCCGCAGCCGAAGATCACGATGCGCTTTTTCTCCAGATGGCGCACCGCGCGGTTGCGGATATACGGCTCGGCAATCTCGTTCATGGCGATCGCCGTCTGCACGCGCACATCACAGCCCGCCTGCTCCAGTGTGTCCGCCAGCGCCAGGGCGTTGATGGTCGTCGCCAGCATACCCATATGGTCTGCACGGGTGCGATCCATGCTGCCGCTGGAGCGACCGCGCCAGAAGTTGCCGCCGCCGACCACGATCGCAATCTCCACGCCCATGTCCGCGCATTTCTTCACATCCTGACAAACGGTTTCAAGCGTTTTGAAATTCAGACCGAAGCCCGTTTCTCCCGACAGCGCCTCGCCGGACAGCTTGAGTAAAATGCGTTTATACTTCATATGCTACTACCCTTCCGTATCAATTTTTACCCAGATATATGTACTATACCATATTTCCGACAAAGTCGCAAGCCAAAAAACAAGTTTTCGCCCATATATCTAAAAAAGGCGAACCGCTGTCGCGGTTCGCCTCAGTGTGTCAAAAAACTTTTTTGACACACTGGGAGGCTGTCTAAAAACCGCAGGAGCAAGGAAACCGCCTCCGTCGGCGTATGTGTATACGCCAGGGGGCGGTTGACGCAGACAGCAAAAGCGCGCGTTTCTCAGAAACGCTCCTTTTCCTTCACATTTTTTGCTGACGCCTTTCCTGAAAAATGCGCTTTAGCGTCCTGCGGACTTTTTGACAGTCTGAAGGCGAACCGCTGTCGCGGTTCGCCTTTTCAAACGGTATGTCTTATTTCGCCATCGCGGCAACTTCCTCGGCGAAGTTGTCCTCACGCTTTTGCAGACCCTCGCCCTTTTCAAAGCGGGTGTAGGCAACAAGCTTCATCGCGCCGCCGGCCTTTTTCGCCTCGGCATCGACATACTGACCGACGGTCATGCTGCTGTCCTTCACGAACTCCTGATCGAGGAGGCAGTTCTCCTTGAAGAACTTGTGCATACGGCCGTCCACCATCTTCTCAATGATGTTTTCCGGCTTGGAGGCGTTCTTCGGATCCGCCTGGATCTGCGCAACGGTGATCTCCTTCTCGTGCGCAATGTCCGCAGCGGGAACGGTCTCCTCGCTCAGATAGGGCGCGTTCAGCGCAGCGATCTGCATCGCCACATCCTTGCCGCACTCCTTGAGAACATCGGTACCGCTCACAGCGGCATCCGCGTCAAACTTCACCAAAACGCCGATGCGGCCGCCGCCGTGCACATAGGCAACGACATCGCCCTCATAGCGCACAAAGCGGCGCACGCTCAGGTTTTCGCCGATGACCAGCACATGCTCGCGCAGCGCCTCGGCAACCGTCGTGCCGGCATCGCCGTAGGGCAGCTCCATGAGCGCCTCGACATCGGCGGGGTTCTTGTCCGCGATCACCGCGGCAACCGTGTGCACAAACTCCTGGAACTTGTCGCTCTTGGCGGCAAAGTCGGTCTCCGCATTGACCTCAACGGCAACGCCGACCTTCTTCGCGTCGTCTACATAGGCATAGACGGCGCCCTCAGCGGCAATGCGCGTCGCTTTCTTCGCGGCGGCAGCCAGTCCCTTTTCGCGCAGCAGGTCAACGGCCTTGTCCATGTCGCCGTCGGCAGCGGTCAGCGCTTTCTTACATTCCATCATGCCGACGCCGGTCTTTTCACGCAGCGCCTGCACATCTTTCGCAGTAAATGCCATACTTGATCGTCCTTTCCCTCAGATTATTCCGCAGCGGCTTCTTCGACCTTCTCGGTCTCTTCGGCAGTCTCCGCCGCCTGCGTCTCGCCCTGACGGCCTTCGATGATGGCATCCGCCATGGTCGCGGCAATCAGCTTCACGGCGCGGATCGCGTCGTCGTTGCCGGGAATGACATAGTCCACATCGTCCGGATCGCAGTTGGTGTCCACGATGGCGACGACCGGGATGCCCAGCTTCTTCGCCTCGGAGACAGCGATCTTCTCCTTGCGGGGATCCACGATGAACAGCGCACCGGGCAGCTTGTTCATGTCCTGGATACCGCCGAGGAATTTCTCGAGCTTTTCGATCTCGTGATTAAGCTTGACGACCTCTTTCTTCGGCATGAGGTCAAAGGTGCCGTCCTGCGCCATCGCCTTGAGCTGATTGAGGCGCGCCACACGGCTGCGGATGGTGCGGAAGTTGGTGAGCATGCCGCCCAGCCAACGGGCATTGACATAGTATGCACCGGCGCGCTCCGCTTCCTCACGGACGGAGTCCTGCGCCTGCTTCTTGGTGCCGACAAACAGCACCGTCTGACCGTTCGCGGACAGCTCGCGCACGAACATGTACGCCTCTTCCAGCTTGCGGACGGTCTTCTGCAGATCGATGATGTAGATACCGTTGCGCTCCGTAAAGATATAGGGCGCCATTTTCGGGTTCCAGCGGCGCGTCTGATGTCCGAAGTGGACACCGGCTTCGAGCAGCTGTTTCATGGATACGACTGACATAACTTGTTCCTCCTTGGTTTTACCTCCGCAGCATTTCACAGCCACCGACCGGCACTTCCGGTTGCGGCACCGACCGCGAAATGTGGTTCTGCGTGCGTTTTGCCGATATAGTATAGCACGGCTTTCGGAAAATAGCAAGTGTTTTTTTATTTTTTATCCGAACAATCCGCCGAGAATGTTTGTGCCGTTTTTGCGGGCGCGCGGACGGCAGCAGGGCATCGCGTGGTTGACCAGCACCGTCTCGTCGCCGATGACCTCGATCTCCCGCCACCCGATCACGATGTCGTCCTCTCTGCCGAACAGTCCGAGGCATTTGCTGCGCCCGTGCACCACGATCGCCACGAGCTGTGCCGTGCAGGTGTCCACCTCCACATCGTCCACGCAGCCGAGCCGTGTGCCGTCGCAGACATTGATGACCTCCTTGTTGTGCATATCCGTAATCCTGCAGATCATATACGCTGTCTCCTTTACCTACATTATATAGCTACAGATTTCCCTTGATCTGTTGCAGCGCGCCTTTTTCCAGGCGGCTGACCTGCGCCTGTGAGATGCCGATCTCGTTCGAGACCTCGATTTGCGTTTTTCCCTTGAAAAACCGCAGATAGAGAATTTTCTTCTCCCGCTCGTTCAGATGGTTGATCGCCTCCTTGAGCGCGATCTCATCGAGCCAGTTGCGGTCGTCGTTGTGGTCGCCGACCTGATCGAGCACATAGATGGTGTCGCCGCCGTCGGAATAGACCGGCTCATACAAACTCACCGGCTCAACGATCGCCTCGAGCGCCGTCACCACCTCCTCGCGCGGCAGCGACAGCGCCTTTGCGATCTCCTCCACGGTAGGCTCACGCTGATTTTCCGCGATGAGGCGTTCCTTCACCTGCATCGCCTTATAGGCGGTGTCCCGCACCGAGCGGCTGATGCGGATGCTGTTATTGTCCCGCAGATACCGCCGTATTTCGCCGATGATCATGGGGACGGCATAGGTGGAGAAACGGACATTTTGTCGGATGTCAAAGTTGTCGATCGACTTGACAAGGCCGATGCAGCCGACCTGAAACAGGTCGTCGAGGTTCTCGCCGCGTCCCGTGAACCGCTGTACAACACTCAGCACCAGCCGCAGGTTGCCGTTCACCATTTCGTCCCTTGCCGCCTTATCGCCGTCGCGGATGCGCAGCAAAAGCGCCGTTTTCTCCTTCTCGGTCAGCACCTTCAGCGTCGCGGTGTTCACACCGCAAATCTCGACCTTGTTATACATATCCGTTCCTCCGTTTCACCGTACTGCTTTCAGTATTGCCGTGAAACGGAAGGCGCATACAAATTATTCCGCAGTGATGTACTCCGCGCGTTCAATGTCCCGCCGCAGGCGGCGGATGATCTTTTTCTCCAGGCGGGAGATATACGACTGCGAGATGCCGAGCAGGTCGGCGACCTCCTTTTGCGTGTGCTCCCCCGCACCGTCCATGCCGAAGCGCAGCTTCATGATGGTGTTCTCCCGCGGGGACAGCTTGGCAAGGCATTGCCGCAAAAGCTGACATTCCGCCTCCTTTTCGACGCCGCGATGGATCTCGTCGGGATCGCTGCCGAGGATGTCGGACAGCAAAAGCTCGTTGCCGTCCCAGTCCACATTGAGCGGTTCGTCAAAGGACAGCTCATTTTTCTGCTGCGCGATCTTGCGCAGATACATGAGAATTTCATTCTCGATACAGCGGGAGGAATAGGTCGCAAGCTTGATGCTGCGCTCGGGACAAAAGGTGTTGACCGCCTTGATGAGTCCGATCGTCCCGATGGAGATGAGATCTTCAAGCCCCACACCGGAGCTTTCAAACTTGCGCGCGATATACACCACCAGCCGCAGGTTGTGGGTGATGAGCGCCTCTCTCGCCGCGGGATCGTGCTCCTTCATGCGGGCAAACACCACCCGCTCCTCTTCCGCCGTCAGCGGCGGCGGGAGCACATCCGCGCCGTTTATGTAGTAATTCTCCTCCGTATTGAGAAACCGCCGCAAAAGCCATCGGCGCAGCCGCCAAAGCCATTTCCTCATTTCATTTGCCGCTCCCTTTCGTCAGCAGCTCGCCGATGTCCGTGCCGACGAGCGCCGTATATTCTCCGTGCCCCAGTTCCTCACAAACGGCAAGGTAGCTGCCGGATATGTCGCATAAATTGCCGTTTTCATCTGCAATTTCCATCTTTTCCGGCAAAAAAGCGGGCAAAAGCCCCGTGCCGCCGAGACTCTTATACGGCACATACCGCACATGGCGAGCATCCCCCTCCCGCAGCGACGGCGGCAGGATGCTTTTTGCCGCCGCACGGTCGATGAGCACCGCGGGGCTGCCGGAAAACGGCTCGCGCAGGGTACTGCCGGTGTCATACAGGCATCTGCACACCACCGTTTTTCCGCCGCTTTGCAGCAAAAGACGAAAGAGCCTGCCGCGTGGCGCGCGCTTTCGGAGACAGTGCTCCCACACGCACACCGCCACATAGCTTATCGCCGTCAGAAGAATCAAAAGCGCCGCCGGCGCGTCATAATAGATGACCCCGTTCACCACGAGAAAGCCCGCGGGGGCTAAAAAATACCACAGCATCGTCACGATGCCGGAAAAGGCGGCGGACAGGGTGAGCAGCGTCAGCACCGTTTTTCCGAACACGCGCCATCCCCGCAGCGGAAACCCCACAAGGGTCAAAAGCAGCGTGCCCGCGCACCGTATGAGCAGCGACAGAAGAAAGGAAAGCGGCGGCAAAAACAAAAGGCAGCTCTCCGCCGCGCCGAGCAGGGCGGCACAAAAAAGCCGCCACCGCCGCACCGGCAGACGCAAAAGCCGTGCCGTGGCGGACAGCAGCAAAAAGTCCACCCACAAATTGAGGATCAGCAGCACATCTATGTAGACAACGGGCATGGCACTCACTTCCGTTATCAGTATACGGCAATCCCACCGCGAAAAATGCTGCTTTTGCACCGCGGGAAATGTCTTTTTATGCAAAAAAGGGCTGCTGCGCCTGTCGGCGCAGCAGCCCCAAAAGCCTCAAGCCTTATGCTTGCAGCATTTTCAAAAATTCCGTTTCGTCGATGACGGGGATGCCGAGGGACTGCGCCTTTGTGAGCTTGCTGCCCGCGTCCTCTCCCGCCAACACCATCGTCGTTTTCTTCGACACCGAGGAGGCGGTCTTGCCGCCGTTTTCCTCGATGAGCGCCGCCGCCTTGTCGCGCTTCATCGTCGGCAGCGTGCCGGTCAGCACAAAGGTCATGCCCGCAAAACGGTCGCCCTTTTGCTCTGATTTTTCCGTCATGTTCACGCCCGCATCCGCCAGCTGCGCCACAAAGTGGCGCGACTGCGGCAGCGAGAAAAACGCGACCACGCTTTTTGCCATGATCTCGCCGAAGCCGTCGATGGCACACAGCGCCGCCTCGTCTGCCGCCATCAGCGCATCCATGCTGCCGAACTGTGCAGCAAGCAGCTTTGCCGCCTTTTGCCCCACATGGCGGATGCCGAGGGCGAAGATCACACGGAAAAGCGGATTTTGCTTGGACTTTTCAACAGCGTCGCGCAGATTTTCGGCAGAGCGCTCGCCGAACCCCTCCAGCGCCGCCACCTTTTCATAGTCCAGACGGTAGATGTCATAGGCGGCGGTGATGAGCCCCGCATCGACCAGCTGCTGCAGCACAGCAGGACCGAGTCCCTCGATATCCATGGCGTCGCGGGAGGCAAAATGGATGAGATGGCGCAGCACCTGCGCGGGACATTCGGGGTTTTCGCAGCGCAGCGCCGCCTCCCCCTCCTCACGGAACACGGGCGAGCCGCAGGACGGACACGCGCGCGGCATCGTAAACGGCGGCGTGTACGGCTGATGGTATACAACGCGCACCACCTCAGGGATGATGTCCCCCGCCTTGCGCAGAGCGACACGGTCGCCGACGGCAAGCCCCTTTTCGCGGATGAAATCCTCGTTGTGCAGCGTGGCGCGGCTGACGGTCGTCCCCGCCAGCGTCACCGGCTCGAAAATGCCGGTCGGCGTCAGGACGCCCGTGCGGCCGACGGCGACCGTGACATCGAGCAGCGTCGTCTCCTTCTCCTCCGGCGGATATTTGAACGCCACCGCCCATTTCGGGAATTTTGAGGTTTCGCCCAGCTCCTCTCTGTCGGCAAAATCGTTCACCTTGATGACCGCGCCGTCGATGTCAAACGGCAGCGTCTGCCGCACCTCGCCGATGCGTTCGATCTCCGCGACCGCCTTTTCGATGTCGTCGGTCACGGTGTAAAACGGGATCATGTGAAATCCGAGGACCTTCAGGCGTTCCAAGGAGGCGGCGTGCGCCGTCACCGTTTCACCCTCGATCAGCTGCAGATTAAAAACAAAAACATCCAGTCCGCGCCGACGGGTGACGGCGGGATCCTTCTGCCGCAGCGAGCCCGCCGCAGCGTTGCGGGGATTTTTGAAGGTCTTTTCGCCCTCCTGCTGCTGTTTTTCCACGAGGGCGGCAAAGCTCTCGCGCGGCATATATACCTCGCCGCGCACAATAAGGTGTGCGACCGGTTCTGTCAGCGTCGTCGGGATGGTGGAAATACCGAGCAGGTTGGCGGTCACATCCTCCCCCACCAGTCCGTCGCCGCGGGTGGCACCGCGGACAAATTTGCCGTCTCTGTATTCAAGCGCAATGGAAAGCCCGTCGATCTTCGGCTCTACCACATAGGTCGGGTGCGGCACGGTCTCCCGCACGCGACGGTCGAAATCCCGCACCTCGGGCAGCGAAAACACATCCTGCAGGCTCGCAAGCGGCACGGCGTGTGTCACCGGCGTGAACAGTGAGGAAAGCTCTCCGTGCACCCGCTGGGTATAGGAGTCGGGCGTCACAAGCGACGGGAACGCCTCCTCAAGCGCTTTGAGCTCCCGCGTCAGCGCGTCGAACGCATCGTCCTCGATCTCGGGCGCGTCCTCGTCATAATACCGTTTACTGTGATAATCGATCTGTGCGCGCAGCTCCCGCACGCGCGCAGCAGCAGTTTCAAAATCCATGACATCCTCCGAAGTTCTTGAAATTTTGCTCCGCTTATGCTACACTATAGTATATCAATTTTTGGGCGAATTGCAAAGCCTATTTTTGCAATCGCTCGGCGCCGTAATCGAAAATTTGCCCCGTGGTGGTCTGATCGTCCCCCGTAACGACCGTATAGGCGTCCGGCACCTTGCCGAGCAGCACGCTTTCCGCAATGACGAACGGTGTTTCCACCTGCACCGAGGTGTGCGCGGTGGGGACGGCGATGAACAGATCGACGGTGATGGTCATTTCGATGCGGTGTGTCGTCTGATTGACACCCGCCGCGGAGAAAACGCTGCCCACGGTGGTGAGCACGCCGCCGCTGACGCCGACGGGGATGCGGACAAACGGACCGCGCCCCGCAAAATAGCTGCTGCCGAGCAGCGTGCCGACGGGGATCGCCACCGTCATCTCCCGCTTTGCACCGATCCTTTCGGCAACAGCAGTCGTCACCGCCGCCTTGAGCATGTTGAGACGGCGGGTGTCCGCCTCGGCGGACACGACATTGCCCTCCCCGTCCCTGGTCACGGTCACGAGCGTGTTATAGTCCGCCTTTTCATCCCCGAGCACCGCCGTGACCGCCTCATTGATCATGCGGGTGACGCGCCACTGCGCCTGCGTTTTGCTGTATTGCGACAAAAGCGGCAACAGCTGCCGATCGAGAAAAACGAGCGTGAGGAGCAGCAGTGCCGCCGCGCCGAGGAGTATCAGCCGTCCGCGATGACGGCGACGCACAGACCATTTCAAAGCGATCCCCCCTACTATGAGCACCATATGCGGGAGGGCTTATCCGCGTACCGAAGGAGGTGACGCCGTGCTGCGGCAGCTGACATTTGACAGACTTTTCCCCCGTTTCTTCACCGGCTGGTGTCTTGCCGCGCTGACGGAGACGGTGCTTTCCCCCTACAGCTTTTCCGACAAGGCGTTTTTCACCGCCGTTTCCCCTCTGCGGTTTTTGCTCATTCTTTTTGCCATCACGGCGCTTCTGACCGCCCTCGCCGTCAAATGCCGCACGAAGGTTCTCGAGACGCGGCTCATGGTCGCGGCTGCCCTTCTCTATCTGTTTGCGTTGGCGCTCGAAAAGCGGGATTTTTGGTTTTCGACGGCGTTGGTGCTGGTGATGTTTTTTGCGCTGCTGTATGCCACCCATCACGACCGTCTCGGTCTTGCGGCGTGGCAGCCGACAAGGCGGCAGACCATCCTCGTCGTTGCTGCGGCGGGCGTGATCTTCACCGCCTTCAACTGCACGGTGACGCTCTGCCGGTATTACGGGTTTACAAGCTCCACCTTCGATCTCGGCATCTTTTCGCAGATGTTCTACTATATGAAGGAAACGGGACTTCCCCTGACGACCTGTGAGCGCGGCAGTCTTTTGTCGCATTTCGCTGTACATGTTTCCCCCATCTGGTATCTGCTGCTGCCGGGCTATCTGCTGTTCCCCTCCCCCGCCTATTTGCAGATCATGCAGGCACTGGTGCTGGCGAGTGCCGTCATCCCGCTGTATCTTCTGATGCGGCGGCGCGGGCTGTCCCTGCGCGCGGTGCTTGCCGTTTGTCTGTGCTTTTTTGCCTATCCCGCGCTGGCGGGCGGTTGCTTTTATGATGTGCACGAAAACTGCTTTCTGACGCCGCTGCTTTTTTGGATGTTCTATTGCTTTGAAAGCGGCCGGCGGCTGCCGCTTGCGATATGTACGCTGCTGACGCTGACGGTGAAGGAGGATGCCGCCGTCTATGTTGCCGCTTTTGCGCTGTATCTCTTGTGCAGCCGCAAGGCATACAAAACGGGGCTTTGCCTGTTTGCTGCCGCCGTTCTCTATTTCGTCGGCGCGGTGACGCTTTTGTCTCATTTCGGTGAGGGCGCGATGACCGCCTCGCGGTTCACGCCCTATATGACCGACAGATACGGCAGCATGGTGCAGGTGCTGCGCAACATCTTTTTCGATCCCGGCTATCTTTTCTCCGAGGTGTTCACGGCGGAAAAGGTGAAATTTTTGCTGCTCATGCTGATGCCGCTGGCGTTTTTGCCGTTCTGCACGCGGCACGTTTCCCGCCTTTTGCTGCTCATTCCGATCTTGGCAATCAATGTCATGCCGGACTGGGTCTATCAGTATTCCACGCATTTTCAATATGTGTTCGGCAGTCTTGCGCTGCTGTTTTACCTCGCCGTTCTCAATCTCGACAGCCTCTCCCGCAAGACGCGGGGGCTGCTGTTGCCGCTTGCCGTGTGCAGCGCCGTCCTTCTCGCAACCGCCGATCTCTCAGGGTATATGGGGACAGTTGACCGCTGTTTTGAAAATGCGGAGCAATACCGCACGATCAGAACCGTCTTGGCGGACATCCCTGCCGAGGCGTCGGTCAGCAGCAACGGTTTTTATCTTCCCACCATTTCTGCCAGGCGGGAGGTCTATGATATCATGTGGAACCGTCGAGGTGACTATGTCGTTTTGGATCTGCGCCCGAGCTTCGGCAACAACGCCGCGGAGGATGAAACCCTTGCGGCCGATGACCGCTATGTCTGCGAGACCTACATAGAAGAACTGATCGCCGTTTATCGGCGGAAAGGAGACTGACATGCCGAATTTCACCCGCAAAGCCATTCAGGAGGCATTCATCACGCTGCTCAACGAGCGCCCCTTGAAGCAGATCACCGTGAAGGACATCGTGGACACCTGCGGCATCAACCGCAACACCTTCTATTATCATTTTGCCGACATCCCGACGCTGCTGCAGGAGATCATCACCGAGGACGCCGAAAACATTATCGAGACCTACCCGACTCTGGACTCCGTCGAGCAGTGTCTCGGCGTCGCGCTGCAGTTTGCCATCAAGAACAAGCGTGCGGTCTTACATATCTACAATTCCGTCAGCCGCCATGTCTATGAGCAATATCTTATGCAGGTGTGCGACTATGTCATCACGACCTACTGCAACACCCTTTTCGGCGACAAAAAAATCCGCGACGCGGACAAGGCGCTCATCATCAATTTGTATAAGTGCACCTGCTTCGGCATCGTGATCGACTGGATGGCAAGCGGCATGCGCACCGACATTCTGAACGATCTGCACCGTGTGTGCGAGCTGCAGCGCGGCGCTTTGGAGACCATGATCGACCGTGCCGCCAACTAGACATTTTCCGCGTTTTGTCTGAATTCTATACAACTGCACTGCCTGTGCCCGTTTTTGGGGCACAGGTGTTTTTTTGTCCGTATGCAAGGCGGGACACATGGCGTATACTAACCTGCGAAAGGAGAGGTTTGTATGCGTTCCGTAACCCCTATTCGCGCCGCCAAAATCGGCTATATCGTCACATCGGCACTGCTGTGCCTGTTCGGCGTTTTGCTGATTGCGTGGCCCACCGTCTCCGTGCAGTGGATTGCCGTTTGCTGCGGCGTTTTGATGCTGCTGTTCGGCGTTGCCAAGCTGTGCGGCTATTTTTCCCGCGATCCGTATCGCCTTGCGTTCCAGTATGACCTTGCCTTCGGCATCCTCCTGCTGGTGCTCGGCACGATCGTTCTGACCCACACCGAAAGCGCCATTGCCTTTTTGTGCATGCTTTCCGGACTGTTTACGCTGTCCGACGGTCTTCTCAAAATCCAGACCGCCCTTGAGGCGAAACGATTCGGCATCGCACAGTGGTGGGTCATCCTGCTCGGTGCCGTTCTGACCGGCGTTCTCGGTGCGGTGCTCATTTTCCGTCCCGGCTTCGGCGCGGAGCTGCTCGTCGTGTGGCTCGGCATCACGCTGCTTGCCGAGGGCATTCTGAGCCTCATCACCGTTATCACCGCCGTGCACATTATACGGCACGGACAGCAGCGGGTCATTGAAGGCACCTGCTATGAAGAAAGAGAGGATTGACACGCCATGCGATTTTCCAGAGCGGTGGTCAAGCACCGCATTGTCATTCTGATCGTTGCCCTGCTGCTGCTTATCCCCTCCACGCTCGGCATGATCGGTACGCGCATCAACTATGATATGCTCAACTACCTCCCCGACGACATGGACACCGTCATCGGTCAGGAAGAGCTTTTGCAGGATTTCGGCAAGGGCGCTTTCTCCCTCATCGTCGTCGAGGATATGCCCGCAAAGGATGTTGCCGCCCTCAGAGAAAAGATCGAAAAGGTCGATCATGTGGAAACGGCGCTGTGGTATTCCTCGCTGGCGGATGTCTCCATCCCGATGGAGCTTTTGCCCGACAAGATCTACAAGGAATTCAACACCGACAACGCCACCCTGATGGCGGTGTTCTTCGACAGCGCCACCTCCGCGGATGTCACGATGGATGCCATCCGCGAGATCCGCACCATCGCCGGCAAGCAGTGCTTTGTTTCCGGCATGTCCGCGCTCGTGACCGATCTTAAGGACCTGTGCGAGCAGGAGGAGCCGATCTATGTCGGACTTGCCGTTTTGTGCGCCTGTGTTGCGATGGTCGCGCTGCTCGACGGTTGGCTGGTGCCGTTTGTGTTCCTCGCCTCCATCGACATGATGATCCTTCTGAACCTCGGCACGAACTACTTCTTCGGCGAAATTTCGTACATCACCAAGGCGCTGTCCGCCGTTTTGCAGCTTGCCGTCACGATGGACTATTCCATCTTCCTGTGGCACAGCTACAACGAGCAGCGCACCCGCTTTGACGACCCCAAGGAGGCCATGGCGCACGCCATCCATGAGACGCTGACCTCCGTCGTCGGCAGCTCCGTCACCACCGTTGCCGGTTTTGCGGCGCTGTGCTTCATGTCCTTCACTCTGGGGCGTGACCTCGGCATCGTGATGGCAAAGGGCGTCATCTTCGGCGTCATCGGCTGTGTCACCGTGCTGCCCGCCATGATCCTGGTGCTCGACAAGCCGCTGCAAAAGACCAAGCACCGCTCCATCATCCCGAACATGCAGAAGTTCGCAAAGGGTGTCACCCGTGTGTTCCCCGTGTTTTTGGTGCTGTTCGTGGCACTGGTGCCGCCGGCATACTATGCCTACAGCAAAACAAACAGCGAGGTCTATTATGACATGGGACAGTGTCTGCCCGAGGACATGGAATATGTCATCGCCAACTCCAAGCTCTCCGATGACTTCGACATTGCCTCCACACACATGGTGCTGGTGAACGCCGACCTGTCGCCGAAAACCGTGCGTGCCATGACCGCCGAAATGGAAAAGGTGGACGGCGTGAAATATGTGTTGGGGCTGGAGTCGGTCGTCGGCTCGCGCGTGCCGGAGGAGGTGCTGCCGGACAGCATCCGCAGCATCTTAAAGAGCGACAAGTGGGAGCTGCTGCTCATCAACTCCGAATATAAAGTCGCCAGCGATGCCGTCAATGCGCAGGTCGCAAGTCTCAACGACATTTTGAAAAAATACGATGAGACCGGCATGCTGATCGGCGAAGCGCCCTGCATGAAGGACATGATCGAAACGACCGACCATGACTTCAAGGTCGTCAACGCCATCTCCATTCTCGCCATATTTGTCATCATCGCCCTGGTCGAAAAGAGTGCCTCGCTGCCGTTCATCCTCATTGCGGTCATCGAGCTTGCCATCTTTATCAACCTCGGTCTGCCGCACTTCTTAGGGCAGTCGCTGCCGTTCATCGCGCCGATCTGCATCAGCACCATCCAGCTCGGCGCCACCGTCGACTACGCCATTCTCATGACCACCCGCTATAAAGCGGAGCGCATCGGCGGCGCCGATAAGCGCAGCGCCGTCACCACGGCACTTGCGACCTCCATTCCGTCCATCCTCGTCAGCGGCATCGGCCTTTTCGCCGCGACCTTCGGCGTGGCGGTCTATTCCGACATTGACATCATCAGCTCCATGTGCATGCTGATGGCGCGCGGTGCGGTCGTCAGTATGCTGTGTGTCATCCTGATCCTGCCTGCACTGCTGATGCTGTGCGACGGACTCATCACCGGAACCACCCTCGGCATGAAGCAGTGCCGCAAACATAGTACGGAGGTAAAGAGTTATGAAACGACTGTCAAGCATTAAACAGTATATGAAGAAACCGGCAGTATGGGCGATCTGCGCGGCGCTGCTTGTCGGCAGCGTTGCCGGTGCCGTCGGCACGCTGGCATTCACAAAGGATACGAAGCTTGAGACCGCCAAGCCCGCACAGACGGCGGGCACGGTAACCGCAACAACCGACGACACAAAAACGGTTGACAAGGACGAGACCGTCTATGTGCTTGCCGGCGCGGACGGCACGGTGCAGAAGATCATCGTCAGCGACTGGATCAAAAATGCCATCGGCAGCACCACGCTCACCGATGTGGGCACGCTCGGCGATGTGCAGAATGTCAAGGGCGACGAAAGCTACACCATGAACGGCGATAACATGCGCGTGTGGGATGCCGCGGGCAATGACATCTATTGCCAGGGCACGATCGAAAAGGAATTGCCGGTCGGCATGACCGTGACCTATACGCTGGACGGCGCGGCGATCAGCCCTGCCGATCTTGCGGGAAAGAGCGGCAAGGTCACCATCCGCTTTGACTATCAGAACCGCCAGTATGAGACGGTCACTATCGACGGCAAAAACGAAAAGATCTATGTGCCGTTTGCCATGCTGACCGGCATGCTGCTCGACAGCGATGTGTTCGAGAATGTCACCGTCAGCAACGGAAAGCTCTTAAATGACGGCAACCACACCGTCGTCATCGGCATTGCCTTCCCCGGGCTGCAGGAAAACCTGGCGCTTTCCGCCGACAAGCTGGAAATTCCCGATTATGTGGAGATCACCGCCGATGTCAAAAGCTTTGAAATGACCAACACCGTCACCGTTGCCACCAACGCGCTTTTGAACAACATCGACACCGACAAGCTGAACAGCGCAGAAGAGCTGAAAACTGCGGTCGATCAGATGACCGACGCCATGCGGCAGCTCACCGACGGCTCGTCGAAGCTGTATAGCGGCCTGACGACGCTGCTGCAAAAGTCCGATGAGCTGGTAGCCGGTATCGACAAGCTCGCCGTGGGCGCTGCGGCGCTGAAGGACGGCGCAGGTGCTGTGGACGAAGGGACGGCAAAGCTGCTTTTGGGACTTGCCACTCTCTGCGACAACAACGACACCTTGAACGGCGGTGCCAAGCAGGTCTTTGAAACGCTGCTCGCCTCCGCCGATGCGCAGATCGCCGCCAAGGGGCTGACGGTCGACAAGCTGACCGTCGACGGATACAAGGCGACGCTCTCCGCCCTCATCACCGCCCCCAACGCGACGCAGACAGCACAGCTTGTCGGCATCGCCGACACCGTATTGGAGCAAAAGCTGGCAGCGGCGGGCGTGCCGCAGGCACAGTATGCTGCGGTGAAGTTCATGCTGTATCAGCGCATCGCCGTGCAGCAAAAGACGCAGGATGCCGCTATGCAGGAAATCGTCACCGTGCTGCATAAGGCAAATGCGGGCGACATCGCTGCTCTGCAGGAGGTCGGCGCCGCCATGCAGGCTGCCGCCACTGCGGACGGGAAAAAGGCGATAAACGGGCTGCTGCTTGCCATGGCAAAGGAAACGCTCGTCCCCACCATTGAGGGCGCAATCGCATCGCTCGACGAATATAACAAGTTCTATACGGGACTTGCCGCCTACACGGCGGGTGTGGCGGAAGCCAAAAACGGCGCAACGGCGCTGAAGGACGGCACGGCACAGCTTGCCGCGGGTGCAGGGGGGCTGTATGACGGCATCCTGCAGCTGAAAAACGGCGCACCGGCGCTGGTGGACGGCGTGAGCGCGCTGAAGGACGGCAGTGCAACGCTGTCCGACGGACTTGCCCGTTTCAACAAGGAGGGCGTGCAAAAGCTGTCCGACGCCGTGAACGGCGATCTTGCCGGACTGTATACCCGCCTCAAGGCGACGGTGGATGTCTCCAAGCACTACAAGTCCTTCTCCGGTATCACCGATCAGATGGACGGTCAGGTGAAATTCATCTATCGCACCGCGGACATTTCCGTGAAGTAAACAAAACAGAAAAACCGGCTGCCGCACGGCAGCCGGTTTTTTGTGATGCAGGAGATAAAAAGTCGCCCATGAAATCAAATCCACCCATCGCCGCAGGTGATTTCTTCCATAAGAAGGGGGTAACAGAAAAAAAACTCCGCGTCAAAGACGCGGAGTTTTTTCTGGTGACCCGTACGAGATTCGAACTCGTGTTGCCGGCGTGAGAGGCCGGAGTCTTAGACCACTTGACCAACGGGCCTGGTGCACCATCAGGGGCTCGAACCCGGGACACCCTGATTAAGAGTCAGGTGCTCTACCAACTGAGCTAATGGTGCATACAAACGCGGCT
>SFCS01000016.1 GCA_004558485.1 Ruminococcus sp.
AAGCTATTTGCGTGTGGGGCTGAACTATGACATCCTGGCGCGTCCTTTTATGATCGGCTCGCGACGGGCGACGCTCTTTTTTGTTGACGGTTTTGCAAAGGATGAAATTCTCGAAAAGCTGCTCGAATATGTGATGTCGCTTAAAGACGAGGATCTCGCAAGCATCCGCACTGCAAGCGCGTTTGAGCAGAAGTATATCACCTACATTGAGACCGGAAGCGACGACGACATCCGCACCATCGCAACACAAGTGCTCTCCGGACTGGAGGCACTGGTCATCGAGGGCGTGCGGGATGTTGTGATGATCGAGGCGCGTACGTTCCCGACGCGCAGCGTGGACGAGCCGGACACCGACCGCGTCATGCGCGGCTCGCACGACGGCTTTGTGGAAACGATGATATATAACACGGCACTGCTGCGCCGCCGTATCCGCGATCCGCGCCTCATCATCGAAATGACGCAGATCGGCGAGGTGTCCGCGACCGATGTCGCGGTGTGCTATATGCAGGGGCGCGTGGACAAGCGGCAGCTGGCGCTTTTGCAAAAAAAGCTCAAAGGCATCCACATTCCCGCACTCACCATGGCGCAGGAGAGTCTCGCGGAATGCCTGGTGCGCGGGCAGTGGTATAACCCGTTTCCGAAGATCCGCTACACCGAGCGACCGGACAGCGCCGCGGCGTGCATCAGTGAGGGGCAGATCATCGTGCTGGTGGACAATTCCGCCGCCGCGATGGTGATTCCCTCCGCCATGATGGATTTTTTGCAGGACACAAACGATTTCTGTTTTCCGCCCATCATCGGTACCTATCTGCGCCTTGTGCGTGCGGTCATTTTTCTCGGCACGCTGTTTTTGATGCCGCTGTGGTATCTGCTGATAAAAAATCCGGACAGTGTGCCGCAGGCGCTGCATTTTTTGCTTATCCACGAGCCAAACGAGGTCCCCGTCCTTTTGCAGATCATTTTGGCGGAGCTGCTCATCGACGGGATAAAGCTCGCCTCCCTCAACACGCCGGACGCGCTCAACAATGCGTTCAGCGCTGTCGGCGGTCTCATTCTCGGCGAATTTGCGGTCCAAGCCGGCATTTTCTTGCCGGAGGTGCTGCTGTATATGGGCTTTACCGCCGCTGCGGGCTTTACACAGCCGAGCTTTGAGCTCGGTTATGCATTCAAGGTGCTGCGCCTTGTGACGGTGCTGCTCATCGCCGTTTTGAACTGGGCGGGCTTTGCCATCGGCGTGGCACTCATACTGGTGCTGATGGCGACGACCGAGACGGTGGTCGGCAAGCGCTATCTCTATCCGCTCATTCCCTTCAACGGTAAAGCACTGCTGCGGCAGCTCTTCCGCTATCCCATCAACCGCGACAACTGCTGACATATTCCTCCGACGGCAGGCATATATATGCGATGTATATTAAAGTCGGAGGAGATGTCGTTATGAGCTTTCAGACCGAAAATGTGACGGTGTGCGTTCTGAATACGGGGTTCGGCGGCGAGGGCGAGTGTCCGATCGACGGGGACTACCTGTTGCCGGATTATTGCCCCGACATTGCCGCAATACTCAAATGTACGGTGAAACCCGCGGTGCTGTCCCGCCAATGGAGCGGGGATAAGCTGCTCATCGACGGACAGTGCACGGTGAGTGTCCTGTATCTCGATGAGGAGCGCAAATGCGTGCGCGCGTTTTCCTGCGCCGAGCCGTTTTCCTGCAGCATCACCGCGCAAAACCCCACCGACACGCTGCCCTTTGTGTCGGCACGGGTAAACTATGTCAACTGTCGGGCAGCAAGCCCGCGCCGCATCGGTGTGCACGGTGCGTTGACGGTGAAGATGCAGCAGATGCCGTTCGGGGAAGAAACAGTGCTGTCGGACATCGACGGTGACGGCATCTGCAAAAAGACGGAAACGGTCGCCTATTCCGCGCCTGCGGGCAGCGCCGAAAAGATGTTTACGGTGAGCGAGGTGGTGGACATCGGCAGCGGCAAGCCGCCGGTGGAAATGCCGGTGCGCTTTTCCTGCACACCGCTTGTCACCGCGTGTAAGCAGCTGCCGGACAAAGCGATCGTCAAGGGCAATGTGCAGCTGCACACCCTGTATGTCGCGGATGCGACGGCGGGGACGACCGAGAAAGCAACACACGAATTTCCGTTCAGTCAGATTTTGGATCTCGAAGGCCTTGATGACGACTGCAGGTGTGTGACGCATGCGGAGGTTCTGTCTGCCGAGGTACACGCGACCGCCGATCCGAACGGCAGAAACACGCTGCTGGCGGTGACGATCAAGCTATGCGTGCGGGCGGAGGCTTTCCGCAACAGCACGGTCGATATCGTGACGGATGCCTATTGCACGGCGTGCCCCGGCGAGACAGAGACGATACGCCTTGTCACCGAGCAGCTCTGTAATGTGCGTCAGGAAAACACCGCGCTCAAGGAGGTGTTGGAGCTGCCGAGTGACTCCATGGCGGAGATCGTGGATCTTTGGTGTGAGCTGTTGCCGGTGACCACCCGCATGGAGGGCGACACGGCATATATCGACGGTCATTTGCAGATTTCCATGCTCGGTCGCGACCGCGACGGCGGCATCGCCTATTATGAGCATGCCGACGCCTACACACTGCAATATGACGACCGCTGCGACGATATGCGCGCCGAGGTGGCGCCTGCCGACACGGAATATGCCATCGTCGGCGGCAGGATCGAGGTGCGGCTGGAGCTTGCCGTCTGTCGGCTTTGCTACACGCGCGGCGAGCAGACGGCGCTTTGCCGCTTTGAGACGGCGGCAGAGCCCTATCCCGCCGAGCGGGCGGCGGTGCGCATTCGCCGCGCCAAGCAGGGGGACAGCGTGTGGGACATTGCCAAGAGCTGCCACACAGCGCCCGCTGCCGTGAAAGAGGAGAACGGCATCGCCGGAGACACGCTCCCCGAGGATATGCTGCTCTTGCTGCCGCTTTGCTGAGAAACAAAAAAGGAGCTGCATCGCAGCTCCTTTTTTTCTTGTCTTTTCCGATAAAATGCGGTATACTACATACAGAATTTGTAAATTGGAGTGCGTGTATGAAAACCTTTGTCGCTCTGCGGGAAACCTATCCCGTCTTTCGCTTTCATGCCTATGATCTGACGCTTTCCGAAAAAACGGTGGAGATCACCTATCATTTTGAGATCGCGGGGCTTGCCGCCTTTGCGCCGCACTGGTCGTTTCCGCGCGGCACGGCGGCGGTGACGGCGGACGATCCGACGCTGCGGCGGCTGGCGTTTTCGCTCGGCATGGTGGAGCTTGTGAGCTATTGGAAGCTGTGCTGCTGTCCGCGGGTGGAAATTCTCGCGGGAGCGCTTGATGATGCGCAGTGCACCTGGTGGAAACGGCTGTATTTCCACGGGCTGGGCGAGTTTTTCTATCGCAACGGCATCACGCCTGACGCCGACAGCTTCATGGAGCTTGTCTCATGCGGCGAGCCGATCGAGGGCGCGTCTGCGCCGATGCCGAAAAACGGCTGTCTCGTGCCGATCGGAGGGGGCAAGGACTCTGCGGTGACACTGGAGCTTTTGCGCGGACAAAAGGCGACGAACTTTTGCTATATCATCAACCCCCGCGGCGCGACGCTGGAAACGGTGAAGGCGGCGGGCTATGATGCGGCGCACACGCTGGCGGTGCACCGCACACTGGATAAGACCATGCTGGAATTGAACCGCGCGGGATTTCTCAACGGTCACACGCCGTTTTCTGCCATCGTGGCGTTTTCGAGCGTGCTGACGGCATACCTGCAAGGGCTGCGGTATGTGGTGCTGTCGAACGAGTCGAGCGCCAATGAGAGCACCGTCGCGGGCAGCACGGTCAATCATCAGTATTCCAAGAGCTTCGCTTTCGAGCGGGATTTCCATGAATATGAAGAAAAGTATATCGCCTCCGGCGTGCTGTATTTCAGCCTCCTGCGCCCGATGAGCGAATATAAGATCGCACAGCTTTTTGCCGCAATGCCGCAGTATCACCGCGTTTTCCGCAGCTGCAATGTCGGCAGCAGGGAGGATATCTGGTGCGGGCACTGTCCGAAGTGTCTGTTTGTGTTTCTGATCCTGTCGCCGTTTTTGCCGCATGCCGCCGTGTGCGACATTTTCGGCAGGGATATGCTGGCGGATGAAAGCATGCAGCCCGTTTTTGATCAGCTCATCGGCATCTCGCCGGAAAAGCCGTTTGAGTGCGTCGGCAGTCGCGGCGAGGTGAACACCGCCGCCGTGCAGACCGTGCGGCAGATGGAGGCGGCGGGAGAAAAGCTGCCGTATCTGCTGCAATACTATAAGACGACGCCGCTTTTTGCGCAATATAGCAGGGCGCCGCACGCCTATGAGAACGACTATGACGCGGAAAACCTGTTGCCGCCCGCGTTCGCGGCGCTGGTGCGTGCAGCCTACTGAGAAAGGGTGAGGGATGTTGAAGGAGACGCTTTACCGGCTGTGTGCCGGAAAACGGGTGCTGCTTTTGGGCTTCGGCAGAGAGGGGCGCTCCACACTGCGGCTCTTGACCGCGGTGGGCGGCTGGGCCTCGCTGACGGTGGCGGACGAAAACCGCGTGGACACGGGCGATATTCCGCTTGTGTGCGGGGAGAACTATCAGGATGCCATCGAAGGCAGCGATGTGGTGTTCAAAAGCCCCGGCGTGGTGCTGAAAAAGCCCTTTGACAGCTATTCTGCGTTTATCACCTCGCAGACGGAGGTCTTTCTGTCGGTCTATGGCAGGCAGTGCATCGGCATCACCGGCACAAAGGGCAAAAGCACCTCTTCGACGCTTTTGTATCATGTGCTGAAGGAGGCAGGCATCGGCTGTGTGCTGCTCGGCAACATCGGCATCCCGCCGTTTGACCGCGTTGCGGAGATCGGGCCGCACACGCTGGTGGTGATGGAGCTTTCCTGCCACCAGCTGGAGTATACGCGCTTTGCCCCGCACACGGCGGTGCTGCTCAACATTTTTGAAGAGCACCTCGACCACTACGGCACTTTTGAAAAATACCGCGCTGCCAAGGAGAACATCTATCGCTGTCAGGAAACGGGCGACTTCCTTTTCTGCAACATTCACGATCTGCCGACGGCGGGCACCTGCCGCAGCACGGTCGTTTCCGTTTCCGGCGACGGGACGCCCGCCGATGTGACGGTGACGGGCGAGACCGTGCGCCTGCCCGACGGCACGACATACACGATCCCCGCCGACCGCATCCGCCTGCACGGCAAGCACAATGCATTCGACATTGCCGTCGTGTATGCGATCGCGACGCGCAGCGGCATCACCGACGAGACCTTCACAAAGGCGCTCATTTCCTATGAACCGCTGCCGCATCGGCTACAGCCGCTCGGCGAAATTGACGGCATTCGGTTCTATGACGACTCCATTTCCACCATCGGAGAGACCACCATGCGCGCACTCGACACGCTGCCGGACACCGACACCGTGCTCATCGGCGGCATGGAGCGCGGCATCGATTATACGGCGCTTGTCCGCTATCTTTCCGACAGCCCCGTTGAACATATCCTGCTGATGGAGGCGACGGGGGAGCGGATCTATAAAGAGGCGATGGCGCTGCCGGTGAAACACCCCGAACGCTTTGAGACCGTGGGTGACCTCAAAAATGCGGTCGCCGTCGCCAAGCGGGTGACGGCAAAGGGCAAGATTTGTCTGTTGTCACCCGCCGCCGCCAGCTACGGCATCTTCAAAAACTTCGAGGAACGCGGCGAGGTGTTCCAAAAGCTGGTAAAAGCATGAAAAAAAGCCTTCGCATCGTGAGATGCAAAGGCTTAGACTGTCAAAAAAGTCCGCAGGACGCAAAAGCGTATTTCGACGAAAAAGTGTAAGCAGAGGGTTTAACGAGTCAGAGGAGCGTTTCTGCGAAACGCCCGCTTTTGCTGTCGGCGTCATCTGCAGGAAGCCGATGTCGTCTTCCTGCCGCCCTATCGTATACATATACGCCGACGGGGGCGGTTTCCTTGCTCCTGCGGTTTTTAGACAGCCTCCCAGCGTGTCGAAAAACAAGTTTTTTGACACGCTGTGCCTTCGCATCGTGAGATGCGAAGGCTTTTTTTCATAGTGTCATCGGGGCGGGATCTTCCGCGGTCTTATAGCATATCTTTCATGGAATACAGCCCCGCCGGTTTCCCGACAAGGAATGCGGCGGCGTTCAGCGCGCCGACGGCGAAGATCTCCTTCGACATGGCAAGGTGGGAAAGGGTGATGACCTCGTCCCGTCCGCCGAAAATGACCTCATGCTCGCCGACGATCGTGCCGGCACGCACGGAGGAAATACCGATCTCGGTCTTTTCGCGCTTTTGCCGCACGCTGTGGCGGTCATAGACATAGTGCGGCTCGAAGGAAAGTCCTGCCTTCGCCGCGTCCGCCAGCATGAGCGCTGTGCCCGAGGGAGCGTCCACCTTCTGATTGTGGTGCTTTTCGACGATCTCGATGTCAAAATCGTTGCCGAGCACTCTTGCCGCCTTTTCCACCAGCGCCGACAAAAGGTTCACGCCGATGGACATGTTGGCGGAGAAGAAAACCGGCACTTTTTCGGAAAGCGCCCGCACGGCGGCAAGCTGTTCGTCCGACAGCCCCGTGGTGGCGATGATGACGGGAAGATGCCGCCCTTCGGCAAGCGTCAGCACCGTTTGCAGCATAGCGGGATGGGAAAAGTCGATGATAATGTCGGCAGGGATGTCGATGTCGGCGGTGGCGAACACGGGGAAAGCCCCCGTGCTGTCCGCGACGCGATCCAGTCCCGCGACGATCTCGCAGCCGTCGCGTTCGGCGACGGTGCGGGTAATGACCTGCCCCATTTTTCCGTTGCAGCCGGAAAGAATGATCTTCAAAGCACTCACTCCTTTAATGCACCGACGCGGACAAGCTCTGCCTTCAGCGCAGCACGCTTATCGGCAGCCATCGGCACGAGCGGCAGCCGCACAGGGCCGGTCTGCAGCCCCAGCATCTCCATGGCCTCCTTCACGGGGATGGGGTTGACATCGCTGAACAGCGCGTGAATGAGCGGGAGATATTTCAGCTGCAGTTTTCGCGCTCCCGCCGCGTCGCCCTCAAAGAAGCGGGCGCAGATGGCATGCGTTTCGGCGGGCAGAATGTTGGACAAAACGGAAATAACGCCCATGCCGCCGAGCGACAGGATCGGCACGATCTGATCGTCGTTGCCGGAATAGATAATAAGATCGTCCCCGCAAAGCTGTTTCGTGGTCGCGACGGAGGAAATGTCGCCGTTCGCCTCCTTGACGGCGACGATGCGGGGATGCTTTGACAGTTCTTTATAGGTTTCGGGCTTAATATTCACGCCGGTGCGGGAGGGAACATTATACAGAATGATCGGCGCATCCACGCGATCGGCAACATAGGTATAGTGTGCGACAAGCCCTGCCTGCGAGGTCTTGTTATAATACGGCGTCACCATCAGCAGCGCATCCGCGCCGACAGCGACAGCGTCGTTGCACAGTCCGACGGAATACACGGTGTCGTTGCTGCCCGCGCCCGCAATGATCGGCACGCGCCCCGCAGCCGCCTTGACGGCGGTCTCGATCACCTTGACATGATCGGCATAATTGAGTGTGGATTTCTCACCCGTCGTGCCGCAGATGACCAGTGCGTCCACGCCGCCCGCGATTTGCTCGTTCACAAGGCTCGTGAGCCGCTCGAAGTTGACGGAGGTGTCCTCATGCATCGGGGTAACAAGGGCGGTAGCCACGCCGGTGAAAACAGGTTTTTTCATGCAAAAATCCCCTTCTTCAGTATATCAGTCCATATACCCCTCTGCGCATAAAAGCTCTGCCAGCAGCATGCCGCCGCCCGCCGCGCCGCGCAGGGTGTTATGGGAAAGACCGACGAATTTATAGTCATACTGCGTATCCTCGCGCAGTCTGCCGAGCGAGATCGCCATGCCGCCCTCCAGATCGCGGTGGGGGCGCAGCTGCGGCATGTTGTCCTCGGTGAAATAGTGTAAAAACTGTTTCGGCGCATGCGGGAGCTTCAGCTCCTGCGGTCTGCCGGAAAAATGCTCCCAGGCGTCGATGATTTCTTCCTTGCTCGGCATTTTCTCAAAGCTGCAATAGACGGCGGCAAAATGCCCGTTCGTGACCGGCACGCGCAGACACTGCGCCGTGAAGGCAGGGCCGTCTGCGGGGACGATGACGCCGTTTTCGATATGTCCGTAAATTTTGAGTGGCTCTTTTTCGGATTTTTCTTCCTCGCCACCGATGTAGGGGATGAGGTTATCCACCATTTCCGGCCAGGAGGCAAAGGTCTTGCCCGCGCCGGAGATCGCCTGATAGGTGCAGACAAGCGCCTTTGTCACGCCCCATTTTTTGAGCGGGAACAGCGCCGGCACATAGCTTTGCAGCGAGCAGTTGGACTTGACGGCGATGAAGCCGCGCTTTGTGCCGAGCCGACGGCGCTGATAGGGGATGATCTCTGCGTGTTCGGCGTTGAGCTCCGGAATGATCATCGGCACATCGGGGGTGAACCGATGCGCACTGTTGTTGGAAATGACGGGGCACTCCGCCTTGGCATAAGCCTCCTCCAGCGCGCGGATCTCGTCCTTTTTCATATCCACGGCGCAGAAGACAAAGTCCGCCTTTGCGGCGACGGCGGCGACATCGTTTGCGTCCATCACCGTCATGTCGGCAAATTTTTCGGGCAGCGGCGTATCCATCGACCAGCGCACCCCCACCGCTTCGCGGTAGGTCTTGCCCGCCGAACGCGGACTGGCGGCAAGGACAGTCACCTTGAACCACGGATGATCCTCAAGCAGGGTCAAAAAACGCTGTCCCACCATACCGGTACAGCCGATGACACCCACGGAATATTGACGCATATGAAATCCTCCTAAACACGGCTGCCGTAAAATTTATATGCAACAGTCCGTTGACAAATTTATATATATATTGTACCATTATCGGGTATGTATGTCAAACCATTTTCCGACTTTTTGCGTGTGCGGAAAAAGTATTTTGAAAGCCGTGGAGAACTGTATGCTGAAAAGTGATTTTTATTATGATCTGCCGGAGGAGCTCATCGCCCAAGAGCCGATCGAGCCGCGCGATGCGTCCCGTCTTTTGCACCTTGATCGGAACACGGGCGCCGTGGAGGACGGCACCTTCAGGGACATTCTGCACATCTTGCAGCCCGGCGATTGCCTGGTGCTCAACGACAGCCGCGTGATGCCCGCCCGTCTTTACGGCAACCGCAAGGGAACGGGCGCGGCGGTGGAGCTGCTCCTGCTGCGGCAGCGGGAGCTGGATGTCTGGGAGGTGCTGGCAGGCCCCGGAAAAAAGGCAAAGCCCGGCAACATTTTGGTGTTCGGCGAAGGTCTTTTGGAGGCGGAGGTGCTGGAGGTCATTGAGGACGGCAACCGTCTTGTGCGGTTTCACTATGACGGCAATTTCTTCGACATCCTCGACCGCGTCGGACAGATGCCGCTGCCGCACTATATCAAGCGGCAGCTGGAGAACAAGGAGCGGTATCAGACGGTGTATGCCCGCGAGACCGGCTCTGCCGCTGCGCCGACGGCGGGACTGCATTTCACGCCGCAGCTGCTCGACGAGGTGCGAAAAATGGGCGTGGACATCGCGTTTGTCAC
The DNA here is from genome assembly GCA_004558485.1 of Ruminococcus sp. Classification (GTDB taxonomy): domain Bacteria; phylum Bacillota; class Clostridia; order Oscillospirales; family Acutalibacteraceae; genus URNF01. The sequence continues at coordinate 9,605 of SFCS01000016.1, forward strand.
GCTGCATGTGGGACTCGGCACCTTCCGTCCCGTGAAGGAGGACGAGATCACCGACCATAAAATGCACGCCGAGCACTATGCCCTGAACGCTGAAAATGCGGACATCATCAACCGCACCAAAGCGCGCGGCGGGCGGGTGATCGCGGTCGGAACGACCAGTTGCCGTACGCTGGAGAGCATCGGCATGACCGACGGAAAAATTTTGCCGTCGGAGGGATGGACGGACATCTTCATCTATCCCGGCTACACCTTCAAGGTGCTGGACGGTCTCATCACCAACTTTCACCTGCCGGAGAGCACACTCATCATGCTGGTGAGCGCTTTTGCAGGCTATGAGCACACCATGGCAGCCTATCGCCACGCAGTGGAGGAACGGTATCGGTTCTTCAGTTTCGGCGATGCCATGGCCATCCTGTGAGGTTGGGGCAAATAGAAAATGCATAATGAAAAATGAAGGAGTGCCTTTGGCACGGAATATAGATTTGTCGGCAAAGCCGACACCAAAACCATTCACTATTTATTCCGTAAGGAGGACGCTATGAGGGTTTTAACGGCGCTTTCCGCGCTCTTTATGCTGGGTGGCAGCATCGGTTGGGTGCTGGAGCTTTGCTATCGCCGTTTGGCGCACGGCAAGTGGATCAATCCCGGTTTTCTGACCGGCCCCTGTCTGCCGCTGTACGGAACGGGCGTGCTGCTGCTCTACGGCTTTTGCAGCCTCGATCTGTCATGCATTTCCTCGGCGGTGCTGCGCGAGATCGTGCGCATTTTGCTGCTGGCGGCGGTGCTGACCGGCATGGAATATGTCACGGGCGTGGTCTTTACCCGCTTTTTCCATGTAAAGCTGTGGGACTACAGCAACCGCCCGGGCAACATCGGCGGCGTGATCTGCCCGCTTTTCAGCGTCATTTGGGGCGCGCTCGGTGCGGGCTATGCGCTTTTTCTGCATCCGTATCTTGTGCGGTTTGTGGAATTTCTTGCCGAAAATCCCATCTACCATTTTTTCTCCGGCATGTATATCGGCGTGTTTTTGGTGGATGTGTGCTATTCGTTCCATGTTGTCACGAAGATACGGCAGTTTGCCAAGGAGCAGGCGTTCGATGTGCGCTATGAAAATCTCAAGCTGCAAATTGCCCGCCGTGCAGAGGAGCTGAAGCAGCGGCGCAATTTTGTGTTCCCGCTGCGCTCGCCCGCCGGTCTGCGGGAGGAGCTTGCGCAATACCGCGAGGAGCTGCGCAAAACGCTTGCCCGCAAAATGAAAAAGTGAGGATACGGTATGTTTAAGATAATAAAAAAAGAGGGCGCGGCGCGGCGCGCGATATTTGAAACGCCGCACGGCACGGTGCAGATGCCCGCGTTCATGAATGTGGCGACCTGCGGCGCGATCAAGGGTGCTGTGTCTGCCTTTGATCTCAAGGAGCTCAAATGCCAGGTGCAGCTTTGCAACACCTACCATTTGCACCTGCGCCCCGGCGATGAGACGGTCAAGGCGCTCGGCGGACTGCATGCGTTCACGGGCTGGGACGGTCCGATTTTGACCGACAGCGGCGGCTTTCAGGTATTCTCGCTCTCGAAGCTGCGCAGGATAAAGGAGGAGGGCGTCTATTTCGCGTCGCACATTGACGGCAGAAAGCTGTTCATCGGGCCGGAGCAGAGCATGCAGATCCAATCAAACCTCGGCTCGACCATCGCAATGGCGTTTGACGAATGTGTGGAAAACCCCGCCGCCTATGCCTATGCCAAGGCGTCGTGCGAGCGCACTACCCGCTGGCTCTACCGCTGTAAGGAGGAGCTTGCCCGCCTGAACAGTCTGCCGGACACGGTGAACCCAAAACAGATGCTTTTCGGCATCAACCAGGGCTGCACCTTCGACGATCTGCGCATCGCCCATATGAAGGACATTGCCAAGCTGGATCTCGACGGTTATGCCATCGGCGGACTGGCGGTCGGCGAGCCGACGGAGGAAATGTACCGCATCATCGAGAGCGTCGAGCCGTATATGCCGCAGGACAAGCCGCGGTATCTCATGGGCGTCGGCACCCCGGAAAACATTTTGGAGGCGGTGCACCGCGGTGTCGATCTTTTCGATTGCGTCATGCCGGCACGCAATGCCAGACACGCTCATGTGTTCACTTGGAGCGGACACCGCAACATGCTCAACAGCAAATATGCACGGGATACTGCGCCGCTTGACGAGGCGTGCGACTGCCCCACCTGCCGCCGTCATTCGCGGGCATATATCCACCACCTGTTCAAGGCGGGGGAGATGCTGGCGATGCGGCTGTGCGTGATGCATAACCTCTATTTCTACAACACGCTGATGGAAAAGATCCGCGCCCGTCTCGACGACGGCACATTTGAGGACTTCTACCGCGAAAATGTCGGGCGGCTGGACAGACGGATATAAAATAATTGTAAATTTTTGCAAATGGCTTGCAATTGCCGTGAAAAACCTGTATGATAACAAGAGAATTTTTGAAAGGATAGGTAAAGTATTGTGAATATGTTTTTACTGGATACGACGGCAACGACTGCCGCCGGAACCGCCGCGGGCGGTAATGCGTGGCTCTCTATGCTGCTGCAGTTGAGCCCCTTCCTGCTGATCATCGTTTTGATGTATTTCATCATGATCCGTCCGCAGAAGAAAAAGCAGCAGGAAGAGCAGAAAATGCGCAACGGCGTGCGCGTGGGCGATGAGCTCACCACCATCGGCGGCATCTGCGGCAGAGTCGTGAATGTCAAGGACGACACGCTCATCATCGAGACGGGCGCCGACCGCAACAAAATGACCATCAAGAAATGGGCAATTCAGTCGGTGGATACCGTGCACGAGGACAACGACATGGTCGATGACGACGATGACGATGACGATGAGGATTGATCGCTCATAAATTGCGATTACCCCGCATATAGTGCAGTATAGAATACGGCACGCGGGGGGATTTGGTATGAGACAACGGGAGGCGGTCGGCGGTGCACCGTATCGGTCGCTGCTGATCGGGATACCGGCGGCGCTTGCGGCAGGAGCGGCATTTCTGCTGCTGTTTGCCCTTTTGATGACGCTTTGGGATCTTCTGCCGGCGGCGGTGACGGCGTTTGCCGTTGCGGCTGCGGTCGGCGGTGCGTTTGTCGGTGGCTTTTTCACGGCACGGCTGTCCGGAGAAAAGGGCTGGCTGATGGGACTTTTGTGCGGCGCAGCGCTGTTTTTGCTGCTTTTTGTTGTCGGCATATGTATACACCGAGAGCTGCGTGCGGGCATGTGGCTTTTGAAGCTCTTTTTGCTGCTTGCGGGCGGCATGGCGGGCGGCATGCTCGGTGTGAATAAGAGGTGAGAAAAGGGCAGCCGCGCGGCTGCCCTTTTGCGCATATGTTGCAGCGGGACGGCATATACATGCCTCGGAGGGATGTATATGCTTCGGACAAGCCGTTTTTCGCTCAAAGGCTGCAAACGCTTTGTGCAGAGTCACCGCCGCCTTTTGCTCTTTTTGTCGCTGCTGCTCGTCGGTTTTCTGATCGGCTGCCGCCTTTTCGGCATTTTCGGGGAGGAGCAGGACACCTTTCTCGGCACGGTGCTTGCGGTCACGCGACTGGAAAAGGGCGTGAAGGCGCTTGCGGGCGCTTTGTACAGCGCCTGCTTTCTGCCGGTGCTGCTGCTCATTGTTTTGTTTTTCTGCGGGCTGTCCGCTTGCTCGCTGCCGCTGATTTTGGCGGTGCCGCTGTTTTTCGGCATGGGCGCGGGCATGAGCGCGGCATACTATTACAGCACCGGCATAAAGGGCGTTTTGCTGGTGGCGGTGCTGTTGGTGCCGCCGATGTTCTGCAAGGCGGCGGGGCTTCTGATGGCGTGCGCCGAGTCGATGCGTATGTCGCTGCTTTTGTGCGGGCAACTATTGCCGCAGCGCAATGTCTGCGGCGGGATGCCGCGCGATTTCAAGCTGTATCTGTTGCGCTTTGCGGTCTTTCTCACGATCGCGCTCGGCGCGGGAATTTTAGATGTGCTGCTGCGTCTTTTGTGTCAGGCGTGGCTCTTGTAGGAGGTACAAATGGGCTTTCTTAACCGATTTTACACGCGGGAGGGCGCGGGGGTTTACCGCGACCATGAACAGAAAAAGAGTGCATATCGCCGCTTTTTTGAGATTTTCGGCAGAAAGTGGTCGGCGCTTTTGCGTGCCAATCTTCTGTATTTTCTGCTGTCTCTCCCGCTTGTGACCGGCGGACTTGCCGATGTGGGACTGACCTATATCACCCGCAACGCGGCAAGAGAAAAGTTTGCCTACCCCTGTGCCGACTTCTTCGGCGCTGTCCGTCGCTCCTGGAAACAGGCACTGCCTGCGGGCATTATCAAACTGATCGTCAATCTGATTTTAGGATTTAACATATATTTTTACGCTGTGCAGATCTTTTTCCGCATCGACGGCGCAAAAGCGGGGTTTGTTCCGTGGCTGATGCTGTTTGTCAATCTGTTTGGCATGCTGTTTTTCGATTTTCTCAACTATTATGTCAGTGTGCAGATCGTGACCTTTTCGCTGAAGCTGAAACAAATCTACAAAAACGCCGCCATCTTTGCCATGGCGAACCTGTATAAAAATCTGCTTATCGCGGTGTGCATGCTGGGCGTCATCGCAGTGCTGGCGACGCCGTTTCTGTTTCTTGACTACCGCGTGTGGATGTGTATGCTGCTGCTCATTTATGCGCTGATCTATCCGGCGTTTCGGTCGCTGCTCATCCAGTTCACCATTTTCCCGTTCATTAAAAAGACCATGATCGATCCCTACTATGCGGCGCATCCCGAGGCGGACAGACGGGCGATGCGCGCGCTCAATCTGGAGGACGATACGGAAGAGGACGCCGTGTTCACCGACGAGCCGACGGACGGCGCGCAGGTGCAGCGGCGAAGGGAGGGGGATGACACATGACGGAATATACGCTGTTTTTTGCCGTGGCGGCATGTGTGCTGCTGCTTTTTGTGCTGCTGCTTTTGCTGGTGCTTTTGCGCCGCAGCGGCGGGGAAACGGCGCAGAGGATCGACACCCTGCGTGCGGACATGCTGTCCCAGCTGCGGGAGAACCGTGAGGAGAGCAGCCGCAGCGTGCAGGCGTCGGTCAAGAACATGAGCGAAATGCTGCTCACGGCACAGGCGCAGGCAAACAAGGCGAACATCGACGCGATGGAAAACACCCGCAAATCCGTTCAGGACGGCATGCGCGAAATTCGGGGTGAAAACAGCCGTCAGCTCGAACAGATGCGCGCCACCGTGGACGAAAAGCTGCAAAAGACGCTGGATGAACGCATTTCGCAGTCCTTCAAGCTCGTCAACGAACGCTTAGAGCAGGTGTATAAGGGACTCGGCGAGATGCAGACGCTTGCCTCCGGCGTCGGCGATCTGAAAAAGGTGCTGTCCAATGTCAAGACCCGCGGCGTGCTCGGAGAAATTCAGCTCGGCGCGATTTTGGAGGAAATTCTGTCGCCGGAGCAATATGAGGCGAATGTCATCACAAAGCCCGGCAGCAAGAACTTTGTGGAATATGCCGTGAGGATGCCGGGAGCGGGCGACGATGTGGTGTATCTGCCCATCGACGCGAAATTTCCGCTCGATGCGTACCATCAGCTTACCGATGCCTATGACGCGGCAGACACGGCGCTCATCGAGGCGGCGGGCAAGGTGCTCGAAACACGCATCCGCCAGTTTGCGAAGGACATCCGCGACAAATATATCGATCCTCCGCACACCACCGATTTCGGCATCATGTTTCTGCCGATCGAGGGGCTGTATGCCGAGGTGGTGCGGCGCGGCATGGTGGAGCAGCTCCAGCGCGACTGTCGTGTGAACATCGCCGGTCCGACCACGATGGCTGCCATCCTCAACAGCCTGCAAATGGGCTTCCGCACGCTTGCCATTCAGAAGCGCTCCGGTGAGGTGTGGAAGGTGCTCGGCGCCGTCAAGACCGAGTTTGAGACCTTTGAGGCGGTCATCACGGCGGCGCAGAACCGCCTGGAGCAGGCAAACAAAGAGCTGGACAAGCTCGTGGGCGTGCGCACCCGCCAGATCCGGCGGCGGCTGTCCGAGGTCTCCTCGCTGTCGCAGGCGGAGGCAAAACAGATCTTAGACGGCGAAACGGAACCCTCCGATGAATGAGGCTGTCTGAAAATCGCAGGGGCATAGAGACAAGCCTTTCCGTCATATAGTGGACGGAAAGGAGAGATATATATGCCCAGTTTGTTTTTGAGCCCCTCGACGCAGGATCAGAACCCCTATGTCATCGGGGGCAGCGAGGAATACTACATGAATTTGGTGGCGGATGCCATGGAGCCGTACCTGCGCGCCAACGGCATTGCGTTCACCCGCAACAACCCCGCAGGGACGGTGACGGCCTCTATCAACCAGTCCAACAGCGGCACCTATGACCTGCATCTGGCGCTCCATTCCAACGCCGCGGGCGCGGCGAATGCGGGCAGGGTGCGCGGCACGGATGTGTATTATGCCGAGGGCAGCAACAACGGGCAGCGCGCCGCCTATATCATCGCGGATAATTTCAAGGACATCTATCCGCTGCCCGACCGCGTGCGCGCGCTGGCGACCACCCGCCTGGCGGAGGTCACCCGCACAAGGGCGCCCGCTGTTTTGGTGGAGATTGCCTATCACGACAATGCGGACGACGCCAACTGGATTGCCGGAAATATTCCCGCCATCGCGCGCAACCTGTCGCAGTCGGTCAATGACTATTTCGGACTGCCGTTTGTCGAGCCGATCCCCATTCGCAGCGGCGTCGTCACGACGGGCGGCGGCAACCTCAATGTCCGCGCCTATCCCTCTGCGGACGGCACGGTGATCGGGTCGATCCCGAACGGCGGGGCCATGCAGGTGACCGGAAGATATGAGGATTGGTATGTTATCGACTATAACGGGCTTCTCGGCTATGCCAACAGCCGCTATATCCGATTGGAAGGAGTATAATATGACAAAGGAAGACATCGCCCGCATCAACGCGCTGGCGAGAAAAGCAAAGGAAACGGGGCTGACCGATGCCGAGAAGGCGGAGCAGACCGCTCTGCGCACGGCATATGTGGCGGCGGTGCGCCGCAACATGAAGGCGACCCTGGACAATACCTATATTGTGGATAAAGACGGCGTAGCAAGGCCGGTCAAGGATAGGGAGGACACTTAAATGGAAAGACTGTTGAAACTGCTGGATACGAACGCGCGTCTGACGACGGCGGAAATGGCGACCATGCTCGGCACGACCGAGGATGCGGTGAAGGCGCAGATGGCGGAGCTGGAAAAGGCGGGCGTGGTGCGCGGCTATAAGGCGCTCATCGACTGGGATCGCACCGACCGCAAATATGTGACGGCGCTCATCGAGCTGCGCGTCACGCCACAGCGTAACTGCGGCTTTGACGATCTGGCGGAGCGCATCATGAAGTTTGAGGAGGTGGAGACGGTCTATCTCATGTCCGGCGGCTTTGACCTCATGGTCATCGTCAACGGCTGCACCTTCAAGGATGTGGCGATGTTTGTCGCAAAGCGGCTGTCGACGCTCGACTCGGTCGTTTCGACCGCGACACACTTTGTGCTGCGGCGGTATAAGGATCGCGGAGTGCTGTTTCTCGGCGAGGATGTGGATGAGAGAGGTGCCCTGTAACCCATGGACTATGCAAAGCTGATGAACAAAACCGTGCAGGAATTGAAGCCCTCCGGCATCCGACGGTTTTTTGACATTGCCGCCGAGATGGAGAATGTGATCTCCCTCACCATCGGCGAGCCCGACTTTTCGACGCCGTGGCACATACGGCAGGCGGGCATCAAAACGCTGGAGGACGGCAAGACCTGGTACAGCGCCAATGCGGGTATGCTCCGCCTGCGCGAGGCGATCTCCGCCTATTGCGAGCGGCATTTTTCGCTTTCCTATGACCCGAAGGATGAGATCATCGTCACGGTCGGCGGCAGCGAGGCAATCGACCTTTCGCTGCGCGTGCTGCTGCAGGCGGGGGACGAGGTGCTGGTGCCTGAACCGTCGTTTGTGTGCTATGCACCGCTGGCGAGGCTGACGGGTGCGACGGCGGTGCCGGTTGTGACGACGGAGAAGGACAGCTTTCGGCTGACGGCGGACGCGCTGCGCGCCGCCATCACCCCGCGCACCAAGGCGCTCATTTTTCCCTTTCCGAACAACCCGACCGGCGGCGTGATGCGCCGCGAGGATCTGGAGGCGGTGGCGGCGGTGCTGCGCGACACCGACATCGTGGTCATTTCGGACGAAATCTACGGAGAATTGACCTACGGCGATACGCCGCATGTGAGCATTGCCGCGATCGACGGCATGAAGGAGCGAACCGTGCGCATCAGCGGCTTTTCCAAGGCGTTTGCCATGACCGGCTGGCGACTCGGCTATGTCTGCGGGCCGCAGCCGATCATGAAGCAGATGTTAAAGCTGCACCAGTATGCGCTGATGTGCGCGCCGACGACCGCCCAGTATGCGGCGATCGAGGCGATGGAGAACGGGGACGAGGATGTCGTCACCATGCGCAATGAATACGATATGCGCCGCCGCTACATATTGCAGCGTTTGCGGGATATGGGGCTGCCGTGCTTTGAGCCGGAGGGGGCTTTCTATGTGTTCCCGTGCATTGCGGGGACCGGCATGACCTCGGAGGAGTTTTGCACCCGCCTTTTGAAGGAAAAGCATGTCGCGGTCATTCCCGGCACGGCGTTCGGCGACTGCGGCGAGGGCTTTGTCCGCATTTCCTATTGCTATTCGCTCAAGCACATCACCATGGCGATGGACACCATGCAGGCGTTCCTTGCGGAGCACTGCCGATGAAAAGGATAACGGTCGCCGCACCGGCGAAGGTCAACCTGACGCTGCACATCCCCGCGCGCCTTGAAAACGGCTATCACGCGGTGGAAATGGTGATGCAGACGGTGACGCTTTTTGATTGCGTGACGGCAGAGAAGGCACAAGGGCTGCACATTGCGGCGGATATGCCGCTCACGGAAAACGAGGCGGACAACACCGCCCACCGCGCGGCGACGCTGTTTGCCGACGCGGCGGGCGTTTTGCCGCATTTTCGCATTACCATCCAAAAGCATATCCCCCTTCAGGCGGGACTGGCGGGCGGCAGCGCCGACGCTGCCGGTACGCTGGTTGCGCTGAACAAACTGTGCAAAACGCCGCTGACGGCGGACGAGCTGTGTGCGCTCGGCGCGAAGGTCGGCGCGGATGTGCCGTTTTGCCTGCGCGGCGGAACGATGCTGGCGACGGGGATCGGCACGGCGCTTGCGCCCCTGCCGCCGCTGCCCGATTGCTGTTTTGTGATTGCAAAGCCTGCCTTCGGTGTCTCGACCGCAGCGGCATATGCGGCGGTGGACGGCGCCCCGTTCCTGCCTGCGACGGACGCGATGCAAAGGGCGCTGCAAACGGGCGATCTTTTCGCCGTCGGCGCTGCCATGGAAAACCGCTTTGCACAGGTGCTGCGTCTTGCGGAGGTGGACAGGCTGTGCGACGCATTAAAAAAGGCGGGCGCTTTGGGCGCCTGCATGACCGGCAGCGGCTCTGCCGTGATCGGTCTTTTTGAAACAAAGGCTGCCGCCGAGGCGGCGCAGTCGGCGGTTGGTTCGCTTTGCGCATTTTCCGCCGTTGCAGCCCCGTTCTGCGGCGGGCCGAAAATTATTGAGGAGTTGTGAAGCATGCAAAAGGAAGCGGTAAAGACCATCCAAAAGGACCTGGACAAAAAAAGCGCACTGCTGGTGGCGAGCGTGCCCAACCGGTTTTATCTCACCGGCTTTGAAACGAGCGACGGCTATGTGTTCATCACAAAGGAAGCGGCGGTGTTTCTCATCGATTTCCGCTATGTCGAAAAGGCAAAGGAAACGGTGAAGAGCTGCGCTGTACAGCTTTCCGTGTCGCCGATGGAGGAAATTCGTGCGCTGTGTGAGCAGCACGGCGTTTCTCACCTGTATGTCGAAAATAACTATGTATCCATGTCGCTGCAAAAGGATCTCGCCGCTGCCGTGAAACCGACCGAGATCGTCGCCGACGACCGTTTCGACACGCTGCTGCGGGATATGCGCAGCGTCAAGAGCGAGACGGAGCTGTCTCTCATGCAGCAGGCGCAGAAGCTGACGGACGACACCTTCTCCTATATCGTAGAGCGCATCGAGGCGGGACGCACCGAGCGGGAAGTCATGCTTGACATGGAGTTTTATATGCGCCGCCTCGGCTCACAGGGGGTTTCCTTTGACTTCATCGTCGTGTCCGGCAAGAATTCCTCGTTGCCGCACGGCGTGCCCACCGACAAGAAGATCGAACGCGGCGATTTCGTCACGATGGATTTCGGCGCGGTCGTCGGCGGATATCATTCCGACATGACCCGCACGGTCGCGATCGGTGCGGTGAGCGACGAGCAGAAACGGGTGTATGACACCGTGCTCAAAGCACAGCTTACCGCCATCGACGCCGTGAAGAGCGGCGTTGTCTGCAGGGACATCGACAAGATCGCTCGCGATCTCATTTATGCCGCCGGCTATGAAGGCTGCTTCGGTCACGGACTGGGACACAGCGTCGGGGTGGAGATCCACGAGCGCCCGAACTTCAACACCCGCTGCGACACGGTGCTGAAGGCGGGTACGGTCATGACGGTCGAGCCGGGCATCTATCTCGAAAACCGTTTCGGCGTGCGCATCGAGGATATGGTGTTTGTGACCGCCGACGGCTGCATCGACCTGACAAAAAGCCCCAAGGAATTGCTGGTCTTGTAAAGAAAAAATAAGCAAAATGCAATTCAAACTTGCATTTTTCGCGCAGGTGTGTTATGATAATCTGCATATTATAGCACCGCTGTATCTATATGCGGCTGCATGACCAAGAAATTAGGGAGTTGAAACGGTTGGCGAGATATATCATAAAGCGCGTGGCAATGGGCATCCTCAGTGTCTTTGTCGTTGCCACACTGACCTTCTTTTTGATGAATTTGGTGCCGGGCGGTCCGTTCGTCGCGGAAAAATCCATCAGTAAAGAGGCGCAGGCGGCACTTGCCGCGAAATACGGGTTGGACAAACCCATCATGGAACGGTATGCCACCTATATGACCGATTTCATCAAGGGGGATATGGGACTGAGCCTGCGGCAGCGCGGCAGAACGGTCAACGACATCATCTTCTCGAAATTCCCCGTGTCCGCGCGTCTGGCGGGCGTGGCGGTCTTGGTCGCCCTTTTGATCGGTATTCCGCTCGGGTGTATCTCCGCCTATAACCGCGGCAAATTTGCCGATAACCTCATCATCGTATTGGCGACCTGCGGTATTGCGATCCCGAGCTTTATCACCAGTGTATTTCTCTTATACACCTTCGGCAGTAAGCTCAACATATTGCCGACCATAGGTCTCAACTCCGTGTCGGCATATATCATGCCGGTGACGGCGCTGGCGTTCTATCCGACAGCATACATCACCCGCCTTATGCGTTCGAGCCTTCTGGATGTCATGGGACAGGATTACATCCGCACCGCCAAGGCAAAGGGCCTTTCCAATTTCAAGATCCTGTTTAAGCATGCGCTGCGCAACGCGGTGCTGCCGGTCATTACCTATGTCGGTCCGATGCTCGCCAACCTGATGACCGGCTCGTTCGTCGTGGAGAAGATCTTCACGATCCCCGGTCTCGGACGCGATTTTGTTTCCGCGATCACCAACCGCGATTACACTATGATCATGGGTACCACCATCATTCTGGCGACGCTGATCATCACCGCCAACGTGGTCGTGGATATTCTGTACAAGGTGATCGATCCGCGTATTAAACTGAAGTGAGGAGTGGCGAGAAAAGACAATGAACAAGAAGTTGCCGAGTTTGCATCTCAATGCCGACGATTTTATTCCCGCCACACCCGACGAAAAGCAAAGCCTTGTCGTCATGCGGGACAGCGTGAACTTTTGGCGGGACGGTCTGCGCCGCCTGCGCAAGAATAGAATTGCGATGGTGAGCCTGTGCTTTATCCTGCTCATCGTAGTTTTTGCGTATGTGCTGCCCGCCTTTTGGCCGTACAGCTACAGCCAGCAGATTCAGACGAGCGAAAACCTCGCTCCCTTTGAATACGGCAGCGCCGAGCAGGCGCGTATCAACGCCGGCGAGAGCGTGTTTCCGCACATCTGCGGCACAGATAAGCTGGGGCGTGACTATGCCGTGCGTCTGATGATGGGCACGCGCATCAGCCTGACGGTCGGCCTTGTCTGCGCCGCCCTGGTGCTGCTGGTCGGCGCGACCTACGGTGCGATCGCCGGTTTCGTCGGCGGTTGGACGGATAACATCATGATGCGTATCACCGATATTCTGTATACCATCCCCGACATTCTGCTTATCATCATTTTGTCCATGTCGCTGCGCGACCGACTGAATTCGCTCGCGGAAGTGCCGGGCTTCCGATGGATGCAGACGGTCGGCCCGAACCTTGTTGCCATTTTCCTCGTGTTCGTGCTGCTCTATTGGGTCGGCATGGCGCGTATCACCCGTTCGCAGGTGTTGGTGCTCAAGGAGTCCGAATATGTAACGGCTGCCCGCGCGCTCGGCGCCGGCAAATCGCGCATCATCCGCAAGCACCTTCTGACCAACTGCATCGGCACGCTGATCGTGACGACGACGCTGCAAATCCCCTCCGCGATCTTCACGGAGAGCTATCTGAGCTTTTTGGGACTGGGTGTTGCTGCCCCGATGCCGTCGCTCGGCTCGCTTGCGACCGATGCGGTCAAGGGCATGAACACCTATCCGCATCTGCTGTTTTTGCCGGCAATCATCATCAGCGTGACCATTCTGGCCTTCAACCTGTTCGGCGACGGTCTGCGCGATGCGTTTGATCCGAAGCTGAAAAACTGAGAGGGGAGCGAGGAACTTTGGGCGAAAAGCTGCTGGAAATTAAAGACGAACGCCTGTCCTTCTTCACCCCCGCAGGTGAGGTCAAGGCATTAAACGGCGTGTCCCTTTCCATGAAAGAGGGAGAAGTGCTCGGCATCGTCGGCGAGTCCGGTTCGGGCAAGTCGGTGACGGCATATTCCATCATGGGACTGACCGCCTACCCCGGCAAGCTGATCGGGGGCACGATCCGTTTCAACGGACATCAGGTCGATGAAATGACCGAAAAGGATTTCCGCAAAATTCGCGGCAACGAGGTTTCGATCATTTTCCAGGACCCGATGACAAGTCTCAACCCGGTGTATACCATCGGTAACCAGATCGTCGAGGTTATCCGTCTGCACACGGAAAAGACCAAGGAAGAAGCCTATGACCGTGCGCGCGAGCTGTTGGAGCTTGTCGGCATCAACGAGCCGGCAAAGCGTCTCAAGCAGTATCCGCACGAGCTGTCCGGCGGCATGCGGCAGCGCGTGATGATCGCCATTGCTCTTGCCTGCGAGCCGAAGCTGCTCATTGCGGACGAGCCGACAACGGCGCTCGATGTGACGATCCAGGCGCAGATTTTGGAATTGATGCAGGAGCTGCGCAGAAAGCTCGGCATGAGCATCATTTTGATCACGCATGACCTCGGCGTTGTCGCCAGCATGTGCGAAAAGATCGCCGTTATGTATGCGGGTCACATTGTGGAATACGGCACTGCCGATGAAATTTTCTATGAGCCGCGCCATGAATATACAAAGGGTCTTATCAAGTCCATTCCGAAGCTCAATGTGGAAAAGACCGAGCGTCTTGTCCCCATCGAGGGACAGCCGGTGGATCTGCTCAATCCCCCCGCAGGCTGCCCGTTTGCGCCGCGCTGTGCACACTGCATGAAGATCTGCCTGTCGCAGATGCCGCCGTGCACCGAATTGAGCGACACCCACTACAGCTATTGCTGGCTGTTGCAGAAGGAAGCCTTTGAGGAAGGAGACGGTAGCTGTGAGTGAAAACGAAAAGCTGGTGGAAGTGCTGCATCTGCAGCAACACTTCCCCGCGCGCGGCACGAACGGCAAAAAAGCCGTTGTGCAGGCAGTGGACGATGTCTCCTTTTTCATCCGTCGCGGCGAAACGCTGGGACTGGTCGGCGAATCCGGCTGCGGCAAGACCACGGTGGGCAGAACGCTTCTGCGTCTGTATGAGCCGACCGACGGCACGATCATCTATGACGGCGATGTGATCTTCGATAAAGAACAGAAGATTGCCGCGGATATGCTGCCGTATCGTCGCAAGATGCAGATGGTGTTCCAGGATCCGTATGCCAGCCTTGATCCGCGCATGACCATCGGCGACATCGTCGGTGAGTCCATCGACATTCATAAGCTCGCCCCCAACAAAAAAGAGCGGCGCGATCGCATCATTTCTCTTTTGGAGCGCGTGGGGCTGAACAGCGAGCACGCCAACCGCTATCCGCACGAGTTTTCCGGCGGCCAGCGGCAGCGCGTGGGCATCGCCCGCGCACTGGCGGTCGATCCGGAGTTTATCGTCTGTGACGAGCCGGTGTCGGCGCTCGATGTGTCCATTCAGGCGCAGGTCGTCAACATGTTTGAGGATCTGCAAAAGGATCTGGGGCTGACCTATCTGTTCATTGCACACGACCTGAGCGTGGTGCGGCATATTTCTGACCGCATCGGCGTGATGTATCTCGGGCATCTGGTGGAGCTGGCGGACAGCTTTGAGCTGATCGCGCACAGTGTGCACCCCTATACCCGCAGCCTCATTTCCGCCATTCCCGAGGCAGACCCCAAGTCGGCGCGCGCCAACAGGCGTGTCCCGTTGCAGGGCGATGTCCCGAGTCCTTTGAACCCGCCGAGCGGCTGCCGTTTCCGCACCCGCTGTCCCTATGCGGACGAGCAGTGCGCAGCGGAATGTCCGCAATTTAAGGAAGTGAGCGCCGGCCATTATGCCGCGTGCCACCACCTTGACCGTGTGAAGGACTGATTTTCGGTATTTACTGTGTGTGGGACGCATTCATGCACAGTGGATATAATAAAAATTTGCGGCACAGCCGCAGGAAAGAAGAGGGGATCTCTGATGAAAATCAAAAAACTCATCTCCGTTATCCTTGTCATGGCATTGGCAGTGTCCATGCTTGCCTGCATGAGCGCATGCGGCGACAAGAAGGTGAGCGACAGTGTGACGGTCCAGATCGGCCCGAACCCTGAGACGCTTGATCCCGCGCTGAACAGCGCTGTGGACGGCGGCAACATGCTCGTTACTCTGTTTGAGACGCTGCTTATCATCGATCAGGATAACAAGGTTCAGCCCGGACAGGCTGCGTCCTATGATGTCAGCCCGGATGGCTTGACCTGGACCTTCACCATGCGTGACGGTCTGAAGTGGTCCGATGGCACTGAACTGAACGCGAAGGACTTTGAATACACCTTCAAGCGTGTCGTCGACCCGAAGCTCGCCGCTCCTTATGCGGAGACGGTTTGCGGTATGATCGATGGCTATAAGGATGCTATCGGCAATCCCGACGAAGAAGGCAACCCCACCACGCCGGTTAACCTCGATCTGCTGAATGTCAAGGCAAGCGACGACGGCAAGACGCTGACTGTGAAGCTGGCGTATCCCTGCTCCTACTTTGACAAGATTGTTGCGTTCGGCACCATGAGCCCGGTGCAGAAGGCGACGGTCGAAGCCAACGGCGACGCTTGGGCGACCAAGCCGGAGACCTATGTCTGCAACGGTCCGTACACCATTTCCGAGTGGACGCCGAGCGAGCGCATCGTCTGCACCAAGAACGAGAACTACAACGGCGGTTGGGACTCCTCCAAGATCGTCACCAAGACGCTGAACTTCCTGCTTCTTGAGGACTCCAGCGCTGCCTACACCGCTTACACCAACGGCACGGCACAGCTCATTAAGGATGTTCCCACCGAGGAGATCCCGAGCCTGAAGAAGTCCACCGACGGTGGCGACTTCTATGTCGACACCAACCTCGGCACCTACTACCTGAGCATGAACCTCAACAAGGAGCCGTTTAACAACATCAATGTCCGCAAGGCTCTGTCCCTCGCCATTGACCGTGAGTATGTTGCGAACACCATCATGCAGGGCACGTATTCCCCGGCGTATAACTTTGTCGGCCCTAACATCATTGATGCCGACGGTATGTTCTTCGACAACGCCGTGAAGGAGAACGGCGGCAAGCCCTACATCAGCAAGGACTATGAAGCCAACCTCGCAGAGGCGAAGAAGGCGCTTGCCGAAGCGGGCTATCCGAACGGCGAGGGCCTGCCGACCATTACCTATTCGACCAACGATGCCGGCTATCACACTCCGCTTGCCGAGTATCTCCAGGAAGCCTACAAGAAGATCGGTGTCAACCTGAAGATTGAAAAGGTGGAATGGAGTTCCTTCACGGCACAGCGCCGTGCCGGTAACTATGAGATGGCGCGTAACGGCTGGGTCATGGACTACAACGATGCGTCCAACATGATCGAGCTGTTAACCTCCACCAACGGCAACAACGACGGTAAGTACAACAGCAAGGAATTTGACGCGGCGATGGAGAAATCCAAGGTCGCCGACGTCAAGGAGCACTTTGCTGCTCTGCACGAGGCCGAGAAGATCATGATGAATGATTATGCCTGCATTCCGGTTGCGTACTACAACGACTTCTGGCTGCAGAGCTCGACCCTGAAGGGCTCTTGGCACAGCCCGTACGGCTATTGGTATCTCCAGTATGCGTATGTTGAGGGCTAAGCCTCTCTAAAGCATAAGAAAATGCCTGTATCGATTTCGGTACAGGCATTTTTCTTTGTCTTGCCAACGGTGCGCGGGTGTGGTACAATATGGCAGAAAGGAAGATGGATATGAGCGCACTGGATAGATTTTTGCAATATGTGACCTTCGAAACGACCTCGGATGAGGAAAACGATGCCTGCCCGTCGACGGCGGTGCAGCTGGTTTTCGCCGACCGTTTGGTGAAGGAGCTGCTTTCCGTTGGCGTTGCGGACGCGATGCGGGATGAAAACGGCTATGTCTATGGACATATCCCCGCAACAGCGGGCTGTGAGAGTCTCCCGAAGATCGGGCTTGTCGCCCACATGGATACCTCGCCGGATGTCAGCGGCAAAAATGTCCGACCGCGCATCGTGACCTTCGACGGCGACAACCTGCCGATGGTGGACAAAAAATATATCGGTCGTGAAATGGTCGTTTCCGATCAGACGACGCTGCTCGGTGCGGACGACAAGGCGGGCGTCGCGGAGATCGTGGAGCTGTGCGCGGTGCTGTGCAGCGACAAAACGGTGCGTCACGGCACGGTATGCATCGGGTTTACACCCGACGAGGAGATCGGGTGCGGCGCGGACAGGTTTGACCTTGCGCGGTTCGGCGCGGACTTTGCCTATACGGTGGACGGCGGCGAGCTCGGCGAGATCGAATACGAAAACTTCAACGCCGCCGGTGTCACCCTCACGGTGCACGGCGTCAACACCCACCCCGGCACGGCAAAAAATAAAATGCGCAATGCCGTGCTCTTTTTGCACGAATTCATGTCCCTGCTGCCCGCGGAGCAGACACCCGCACACACCGAGGGGCGCGAGGGCTTTTACCATGTCGCGCACATCGAGGGCGACGAAACGACTGCAAGGCTCTCGATGATCGTGCGCGATCACGACAGAGCCTGCTTTGAAAACAGAAAGCAGTTTCTCCAAACGACCGTTGCCTATCTGAACGAAAAATACGGCGACGGCACCTTCGAGCTGACTGTCACCGACAGCTATTATAACATGCGCGAGGTCATCGAGCAGCACATGGACATTGTGGAGCGCGCGAAGGCGGCGATGACGGCGGTCGGCATGACGCCGGAAATTCTTCCCATCCGCGGCGGCACGGACGGTGCGCGGCTGTCCTTCATGGGGCTGCCCTGCCCGAACCTCTGCACCGGCGGCATGAATTTCCACAGCATCTATGAAGCCATCCCCGCAGATGCGCTTGACAAGATGGTGGAAGTGCTGCTGCACATCGTGAAAGCATAGGGAGAGAAAACTATGGCGATTACCTTTGACAACGCGACAAGGATCTTCTATCTCGACGGCAAAAGCATCACTTATGCTTTTTACATCAACCCGATCGGCTATCCCGAGCATCTGTATCTCGGCAGCCGCATCGGCCATGATGCCATCACCTATACCCGCGCCATCGGTGCGCGGTCGAAGAACGCGACCCCGCCGGGACGCGACGATCTCGATGCCTCGGAATACACCTATAATCGCTGTGGTGCGGAGCTGGCGTTTTTCGGGACGGGCGATTTCCGTGAACCGGCGGTGCAGGTGCAAAATGCGACGGGCGACCGCCTGTCGGATCTTTTGTATGTCGGGCATGAAATTCTGCCCGAAAAGCCGAAAATGGCGGGCATGCCGTCCATGAGCGGCGGGGAAACGCTCCTCTTGCATTTGCGGGACGCCGTTTCCGCCTTCGGTGCCGACCTCTATTACACGGTCTATCCCGACTGCGATGTCATCGCGCGCCGCGTCGTCTACCGCAACGGCGGCAAGACGGATGTCACGCTGCGCCGCGCCTATTCGTTCTCTATGGGGCTGCCGACGGGTGAATATGAATTTCTGTCGCTGTACGGCTCGTGGGCAAGAGAACGGCAAATTGAGCGCATCCCGCTGCACCACGGCGTCGTTTCCGTGGACTCCAAGCGCACCTCCTCATCCGCCCCGCTCAACCCCTTTGTTGCCGTCACCGAAAAGGGCACGACCGAGACAAAGGGCGAGGTGTTCGGCTTCAGTCTTGTCTATTCCTCGTCCTTTGTGCTCAAGGCGGAGGTCACGGCGAACGGCGAGGCCATGGTGACGGGCGGCATCAACGATTTTGATTTTTCATGGCATCTGGCGGCGGGGGAGACCTTTGAGACGCCGGAGATCGTCATTGCCTATTCCGACGCGGGTCTCGGCGGCATGAGCCGCGCCTATCACGATGCCTACCGTACATATCTCATCAACCCGCGCTATGTCCATGCGCACCGCCCGCTGGTGGTGAACAACTGGGAAGCGACCTATATGCGCTTTGACAACGAGAAGCTCATCGCGCTTGCGGACGCGGCAGCGGGCACGGGCATCGACACCTTCGTTTTGGATGACGGCTGGTTCGGTGCGCGCAACGAGGACAACGCGGGACTCGGCGACTGGGTGGTGAACACCGATAAGCTCAAAGGGGGACTCACGCGCATCATCGATCATGTCCACGAAAAGGGCATGCAGTTCGGGCTGTGGTTCGAGCCGGAGATGGTGAACGAGGACTCCGACCTCTACCGCGCACAC
This sequence comes from Ruminococcus sp., assembly GCA_004558485.1. Taxonomy (GTDB): domain Bacteria; phylum Bacillota; class Clostridia; order Oscillospirales; family Acutalibacteraceae; genus URNF01. The sequence goes on from SFCS01000016.1 coordinate 28,814, forward strand.
CCCGACTATGCCATCAAGGCGCCCGACCGTGCGCCGTGCTATGGCCGTCACCAGTTCGTTCTGGATCTGACGCGGGCGGATGTGCGGGACTATATCGTGAACGCCGTCAACCGTGTGTTGGACGAAAACGATATTGCCTATGTCAAGTGGGACTATAACCGCAATGTGACCGAGTCGTTCTCGGTCGGCAGAGCTCCCGCACGGCAGTGTGAGTTTGCGCACCGCTATGCGCTGGGACTGTATGACATCTGTGAGCGCATCATCCTGACGCACCCCCATGTCTTTTTTGAGGGCTGCGCCAGCGGCGGCGCGCGGTTTGACCCCGCCATGCTGTACTATTTCCCGCAGATCTGGACCTCCGACGACACCGATGCCGAGGAGCGCACCCGTATCCAGTACGGCACATCCCTTGTCTATCCGCTGTCTGCCATGAGCTGTCATGTGTCGGTGTGCCCCAACCATCAGACGGGTCGCACCACCCCGTTTGCCACGCGCGCGGCGATCGCACAGCTCGGCGCGACGGGCTATGAGCTGGATCTCACCAAGCTGTCCGCCGAGGAGCTGAAAGCTGTCCGCGAGCAGACGGCGGCATATGCCGAAAAGGAGCAGCTGGTGCTTTCCGGCGACCTTTACCGCATCGACGATCCGAACACGGGCAACTTCTTCTCGGAGGCGTTGGTGGCAAAGGACAAAAAAAGCGCCTATCTCCTCGTGTATCGGCGGCATACGGTCGCCAACGCGGAGACAAAGCGCGTGAAGATGCAGGGGCTGTGCGCGGATACCCGCTATTTCGTGCCGGAGCTGGATATGACCGCGACGGGCGCGACGCTCATGAAGGTCGGCATCCCTGTGCCGTTCCCGACAGGCGATTATACCGTCTGCGAATATCATTTCATCGCACAATAAACGAGCAGAAAAACAGGACGGCAAGCCGCAAGGGTCGTACTGTAAAGGATAGTTTTTTAAATAAGTATAAATGATTTGAATATGAAAAAACAGCTCACACCGATTAAGTGTGAGCTGTTTTGGCTTTATAATCCAAGCAATTCTTTTTTCTTTGCATCAAATTCTTCTTTTGTGATTGTTTCGCTATCAAGCAACTCTTTATATTTTTTTAATTCATCCGCATTGCTTTGTGGGACTTCTTGTTTTATTATTGTGTTTGCATTTTTGCCTTGACGCGATATAATCAAGTCGCTTAACACAGTATGTATTTCATCTGCGTTTGCTAAATACATAAACCGTATGGAGCCTGATGAGCTTGAAACAATAACACCTTTCAACCAACTAATTTTACCGACAGAAGAAACAGAGTCTATG
>SFCS01000041.1 GCA_004558485.1 Ruminococcus sp.
GTTGGCGCAGCGGTCGAAAAAATCGAGGAAAAGCGGCAGCCCGAAGATTTTTTCGGGCACCGCAAGAGGGCAGTTTTTGTCCCTCCTTCTCCGCCAATCAAAAGAGACTGCCTTTAGGCAGTCTCTTTTGATTTATGAAACAAGGGGACTCGAACCCGAGCGCCGAAGGCGCGGGCAACGCCTGCTCGCACCGACCGGCTTTCTGTTATCTTTTATAACCGCTTTGCCGGGGAAAACCGCAATGCTGCCGTCCCCGTTATCACAGCTCCTCGAGCTGTTGCAGCCACAGGGTCGCCACCGCATCGGACGGCATACGCCAGTCGCCGCGCGGCGAGAGTGTTACGCTGCCCACCTTGGGACCGTCCGGCAGGCAGGAGCGCTTGAACTGCTGCGCAAAGAAACGGCGCACGAAGGTCATGAGCCAATGCTTGATGACGGCGGGGGAGGTCTCGTCGGCAAAGGTCGCGCAGGCAAGGCGGTAGATCTTTGCCGGCGGAAAACCGAAACGAATCATATAATACAGGAAAAAGTCGTGCAGCATATACGGACCGACCAACGCCTCGGTCTGCTGCGAGATTTCGCCGTCCTTCGGCGGCAGCAGCTCGGGGCTGACAGGTGTTGCGAGAATGTCAAAAAGGGCGCTCCCCGTTTCACCGCCGATGCGCCGCGCCTCGTGATCCACGAGATAGCGCACGAGCGTTTTCGGAACGGAGGCGTTGACACCGTACATGGACATATGATCGCCGTTATAGGTCGCCCAGCCGAGCGCCAGCTCGGACAGATCGCCCGTGCCGATGACAAGCGCACCGTATTTGTTGGCGATGTCCATGAGCACCTGTGTGCGCTCACGCGCCTGGGCGTTTTCATAGGTGACATCAAGGGTGGTCTCTTCGTGCCCGATGTCGGCAAGATGCTGCCGCACGGCGGGGGTGATGTCGATCTCGTGCAGCGTTGTGCCGGTCGCCTGCGCCAGCGCGCGGGCGTTGCCGAGCGTTCTGCCGGTCGTGCCGAAGCAGGGCATGGTGACGGCGTGGATATCACGGCGGGAAAGGCCCAGCATGTCATAGGCGCGGCAGATCACGAGTAGTGCCAGAGCGGAGTCCAGTCCGCCCGAAAGCCCGACGACAGTGCAGGCGTGCGTGTGCCGTATGCGCCCCGCAAGCCCCGTCGCCTGCATGGTGAGGATTTCCTCCGCGCGCGCGGTGCGGTCGGTCGTGTCCTGCGGCACAAAGGGGTATTTGTCAAATCGGCGCGTCAGCGTCAGCGGACGCAGCGGGAACGAGAACGAAACGGTCGGCATCGGCTGCCCGTTTTGGCAGGTGGTGATGCGGCGACGGTCAAAAAGCAGGCGTTCGAGATCCACCTCGGCACTGATGACGCCGGCCTTGAAACGCTGACTCTCCGCGAGGATGACACCGTTTTCGCCGATGAGGTTGTGTCCGGAGAAGATAAGATCAGTGGTGGACTCGCCCTCGCCGGCGTCCGCATAGATATAGGCGCAGGCCAGCCTTGCGGACTGCATACTCACCAGCTGCCGTCGATAAGCGCCCTTGCCGATGCTCTCGTCGCTTGCGGAAAGGTTGGCGATGACGGTTGCACCCGCCGCAGCGAGCTTTTGCGACGGTTGCTCGCCGACCCAAAGATCCTCGCAGATCTCCACGCCGAGGCGAAAAGCGGGCATCTCGCGGCAGGCAAAGAGCTGTCCTGCGCCGAGAGAAGTTTGCTGTCCGGCGAAGGTGAAAGCGTGCGGTACGCTTTCACCGGCGGTAAAATGCCTTCCTTCATAAAACTCGGAATAGGAGGGAATGTGCATCTTCGGCACCAGCCCCAAAAGCTGTCCGCGCTGCATGACGGCAGCACAGTTGTAGAGCGCCGCACCCTCGGCGACCGGCAGACCGACGATGAGAACGGTGTCAAGCCCCGCGGTCTTGTGCAGCAGGAAAGAGAGTGCGTTTTCTGCCGCCTGCAGCAGTGTGGGCTGCAGGAATAGATCCGAACAGGTATAGCCTGTGATGCACAGCTCCGGAAACACCAGAACCGCCGTATCCGGCGCGGCTTCAAGCACTTGCTTCAAAATTTGCTCGGCGTTATGTTGACAATCCGCAACACGAATAGACGGCGTGGCGGCAGCCACCCGCAAAAATCCATCCTTCATAGTGCGCCTCCCGTTTTGCTTTTTCGATAGGTATATAGTTCAGTATACCTCATTGTACAACAAAAGTCCAGTATAAACAGATAGGAATTGACGAAGACTGAGGAATGTGGTATACTGTGTGCAATGCGTTTTCAAAAGTCGACGCATTGAAAAAGAAAGGGTCGATCAGTCATGAGCGAATGTACACACGATTGCAGCACCTGCAGCAGCAAATGCGAGGAGCAGGATCTTCATGAACCGGCAAACGCCTACAGTGCGATAAAGCAAGTGGTTGCTGTCAGCAGCGGCAAGGGCGGCGTCGGCAAATCCTCCGTCACAGCGATGCTCGCTGTGCTGATGGCACGGCGCGGGTATAAGGTGGGCGTTTTGGACGCGGACATCACCGGCCCGTCCATCCCCAAGGCCTTCGGTATCACGCAGAAAGCGCGGGCAAACGATCTCGGTATCCTGCCCGCCGAGACGCACATGGGCATCAAGGTCATGTCCGTCAACCTGCTTTTGGAAGATCCCGCGCAGCCCGTGGTGTGGCGCGGCCCCGTTCTTGCGGGTGCCGTGAAACAGTTTTGGAGCGATGTTGTCTGGGGCGAGCTGGATGTTCTGTTCATCGACATGCCGCCCGGAACCGGTGATGTGCCGCTGACGGTATATCAGAGCCTGCCCATTTCCGGCAATGTCATTGTCACCACGCCGCAGTCGCTGGTGCAGATGGTCGTCGAAAAGGCATACAGAATGGCACAGATGCTGAATATTTCGGTGCTGGGCGTCGTGGAGAATATGAGCTATGTGCAGTGCCCCGATTGCGGCAAGCGCATCGCCGTCTTCGGCGATGACGCCGCCACGGAAAAAGCCGTCGAGGCGATGGGCAGCCGCGTGCTCGCCCGCCTGCCGATGGACGGTAAGGTCGCCGCTCTGTGCGACAGCGGCGAGATCGAGAAGGCGCTTTGCGAGGAGCTTGCCCCCGCCGCCGATGCAGTGGAGGCGCTGCTGAAGGAAAAAGACATTTGATTTTTTGATCTGTGCGATAAAACAGATAGCGAGCTGCCAAAAAATGCGCAAGTCCGGTTTTCGGACTGGCGCATTTTTTGTGCATTCATATTTCCTTTGCTCAACAAACCGGATGGACATTTTGAGATCACGGCAGAACGGACAGTCAACGGCGAACAAATGGATGTCAATGTTTTATCATCGGCATATGAGAGGAATGTTGTCTCCCTCGTAAAAGAAGCGATCGCACAGGAGAACATCGGAGAAGTCGGCGTTTATTATGCAAAAAAGGAAGCCACCACCTTGATCCCCGCCGGGGTACGATTCCCCGTACGAATTCAAGAAATGATGACTTCCAGTCCTATTATACGCAGCTTTGACGAAAAAGTCAACATGAAAATTGTGGATGCCACACAATCGCAGCAGTTTAAGCGGTGGTTCGGGGATTGGCAAAACCATCCGGAGGATGCAAGCAAGGTTGTGAATGAGGACGGCACGCCGAAGGGGGTGTATCACGGAACAAATGAGGACTTCACCGTGTTTGACTCCAAAAGCGGTGTGTATTGGTTTTCGGAAACGAAGGAGTATGCCGAGGCAAAGGCAGAAGAACGGGACGGCGATCGCGTCGTCAGCGCATATCTCAGCATGCAAAATCCTTTGTATGCCAAGCTTTCGCTTAAAGAATTTTCCGATCCCGCGCATGAAGCACCGCTTGTCCGTCAAGCCAAAGAGGGAGGACACAACGGAGTTATTATAGAAACCGATGTTGCACACGGCACACGATATGCCGTGACAATATCTATCGGCATGAAGGACGGCGTCGGCACCGTGTACAATGTCGGAAAAATAAAAAGGCCGATGCAGCGCCAAACACCACAGAAGTCCAGGACTTCCGATCGGTTCGTAGGGAGTCGCGGAGAAAACTCCGGCTCCATGCATACATCGGTCTCTGACATCACTGTATCACGAGATAGAAGTGATGTCAATAGTCAGTATATGCAAAACTTCGGAAAAAATGCACAGCGGCCGTTGCGGGAGAGTCGGAGACGGACATTGCTTTGCGGGAGGCGCCGCGCAGCGGACGGAAACGCCGGAGCGGGCGGGCGCGAACGCCTACAGCGACACCTACTATACCGCCACACGGACAGAGGATGCCGTGGAAGCCATGCTCGACGAAGCGGAGAGAACGGCGTTATTCGATAGCGAGGAAGAGCTGTCACCGATTGAGGAAGTCGCGCAGGAGACACAGCGCCGGAAAGCGGAAAAGCGCACGAAGTTTCAAGAGAAACAGGCGGCAGAAAATAAGAAATAATTTCGTGGGAAGTTTCGTGGGAAGTTGTGGGAAGTTTTTAGCGTTTTTTAGGTTGAAAAAGCGCTAAAAACAATAAATATGTAGACTGTAAAACCGCATGAAATAAAGAAAAACCAGCGTTTACGCTGGTTTTTCTTGTGGTACGGATGTTCATAAGGGATTTAATAAACATACCGGAACGTACAATCATATTTCAAAAAACGCACATTTTTCAATAGTCCTCTTTTGCGGTACAATGTACTTGCAAAGGAGGATTTTTGATAAGTAATGTCTATACAGTATTAGAGGTTGTAGACGAAAAAGAGTTGATTTCACAATACTTAATGCTTTGGTTCAGCCGACTTGAATTAGACCGTTTTGCAAGATTTAAGTCACACGGAAGTGTTAGAAATAAAACACAATCATAAAAATGACGATGTTGCATAGGAGCGCAAAGGAAGGATGTAATAATTCAAAATGTATCGTTCCCAATTTTTACATTCACTTTTTGATATCATTTGCTCTTAATCCTTTAGGCATCCAATCGGAACAACATACACTCCGTCCAGACGACGGTACGCATAGTCGCCGGT
>SFCS01000003.1 GCA_004558485.1 Ruminococcus sp.
TTCCTGTTCATTCAAAGTCGCTGATAATGTTCCGCGAACAACTGTAATATACACATTTTTTGCATTTGAAAAATGCTCTGGCAGACATTCACCCTTATTTAAGATCATATGCATATAGTGTATATTTTCATCAATAATTACCTTTTCAACTGTTTTTTCATTGCCTTGTGTTAATGTAAAAATTTGTTCAATCATATTTTTTTCTCTCCTTTTGTGTTTCAAAACTCTGTCCATTCCGATTTGCAGGAGTGTTCGGTTCCACATTATCACATAACAGGATAAAATACAAGAACAGACACAGCGGTTCAACCTATTGTGGCTGTTAACTGTTTTATGAGCACTTCGCTTTTTGCAGGCGGCATTTTGCGTCATGTAAACAGTTTATAGCCGACGATGACGGCGTCCTTGGGATCGAAATAGTCGTCGGTGTTGCTCGAAAGGCCGCTTGCCCGCCAGGTCTCATCGCAGGTGATGTCCTCTCGGTTGGCAAGCACAAGATAGGTCGTGTTTTTGGCAGCGCCGCCGAGCCTTCCTGTGATCTCCAGACGGTGGGCATAGGTGTTGTTCGCGACCATGAAGCCCGATAGCGTGGTCTCGACATACGGCGTCGTGATGACATATTCCTTATTTTTGATCTTCTGCTGCATCTGATCGGACGGGGTCACGGCATGGCGCTCTTTGATGTAGGAGCGCGCCGACAGGGGGAGGGACCCCCGCTGCCGCCAATAGGCGGCGTTTTCGCCGCACGGGGTGAGAACGAGCTCGCCGTCCGCGGCGGAGAAGGAAAAGTCGATGGACTTTTCCTCCGAAAGGGGCAGCAGCCGCAGGCGCGTTTCCTTGCCCACCTTCACAAAGGTGGGCGTGCCGTCCGGAATGACCGTCACCATGCTGCAGTATTTGAGGGTATTCTCGGCCTTGGCACTCAGCAGGAAGGACATGATGCCGGAGGTGGGGCCGGTGTCGATGACGCATGCTTCCTCCTCACCGTCTTTGTCGATGTCAAAGGTCATTTCGGTGACGATGGGGGTTTCTTCCTGCGCTGTTTTCTGCGCGCATCCCGCCGACGCGACACAGAAAAGCACGAGGGCGAAAAGGATGGCAATTTTGCGGTTCATGTACTCAAACCCCTTTTTTACCATCGATCAACAAGGGAAGACAAGGTTTTGACGGGCATAAATGCACGCATACTGCGTCAAGACGCTTGAAAATACGAACAGTATTCCCTGCGCGCCTTTCCTTGTCTGAGCACATTTCTGCTCCGACAAAACTGCTTTGCACCTGCCGCCGATGGATTTTTTTGCGTCATAGACGGGCTGCAGCCCGTCAAGGTAAAAAGGACAAAAAGCGCCGAAAAGTCGCGGCGGCAGGCTTGTTTGCCCTTGTTAACCGATGGTATACAGATTGGATACTGTTATGATGAAAATACAATTTGTATCCCATTTAGGGGTGCTGATAGCCTGAAAGATCTTTGATGACCTCTCCCGCGATGATGAGTCCGACGACCGACGGCACAAACGCGGTCGAGCCGGGGACGGCGCGGCCGGCAGTACCTTTCTGTTCCTCGCTCGCGGCAGGGCGCAAGGGTAACTCTTCGGAATAGACCACCCGCAGGTGCTCGATGCCGCGCTTGCGGCATTGGGCGCGCATCACCTTGGCAAGCGGGCACACCGCCGTTTCGTAAATGTCCGCGACGCGGAAAGCGGTCGGATCCAGCTTGTTGCCCGCGCCCATGGAGCAGATGATGGGCGTGCCGGCTTTTTTGGCGTTTTCGACGAGCGCCAGCTTGCCGGACACCGTGTCGATGGCGTCGATGATATAATCATAAGCCGAGAAATCGAACCGATCGGCGGTCTCGGGCAGATAGAAGGTCTCATAGGTTTTCACGGCACAGGCGGGGTTGATGGCAAGCACGCGCTCGCGCGCGACCTCCACCTTGGAGCGCCCGACCGTTTCGTGCGTTGCGAGGATCTGGCGGTTGATGTTCGTGAGGCTGATGCGGTCGTTGTCGATGAGGTCCAATGCACCGACGCCGGAGCGCGCCAGCGCCTCGACGGCATAGCCGCCGACACCGCCGACACCGAACACGGCGACGCGCGCCGCCGCCAGCCGTTCCATGCAGGCGTCGCCCAACAGCAGCGCCGTTCTCGAAAATTCATGCAGCATGCCGATCTCCTCCATGAGGACAGTATACCACAGAAAAGCCGTCCCTGCAAGGGGCGGCTCTTTGCTTCCTGTTGCTTTCTTCATTTACCCCGTCAGCTGGCGGCGGAGCTTTTCGAGAATTTTGTGTTCACAGCGGGAGACCTGCACCTGCGTCATGCCGAGACGCTCTGCGGTCACGGTCTGGGTGTTGTTGCCGATATAGCGCAAAAGAATCAGCGCACGGTCGCGCGGCGGGAGCGTGTCGAGCACTTGCCGCAGCGCCAGTCGCTCGGTCACCGCCTCCTGCGGGGCGGCGGTGGGGAGCGCCATTTCCTCGCCGTCGTCCTCATCGCTTTCGCGGGTGAGGGACAGAGGCGGCAGCCCCGCCTGCAACGCCTCGGCGACCTCCTCGGGCGTGCGGGACAGGCTTTCGGCAATCTCGCCGACTGTCGGCTCGCGGGAAAGCGTTGTCGATAGCTTTTCGCGCGCACGGCTCACCTGCAGGGACAGTTCCTTGAGCGACCGACTGACCTTCACCGCTCCGCCCTCACGAAACAGCCGTCGGATCTCCCCGAGGATCACCGGCACGGCATAGGTGGAAAACTGCAGACCGCGCGAGGCGTCAAAGCCGTCGACTGCCTTTGTAAGCCCCAAACAGCCTGCCTGAAACAGGTCGTCATATTCCAACCCCCTGTCCCGAAAGCGGCGGGCACAGCTGTGTACCAGTCCGATGTTGCCGCAGATCATTTCCTCCCGCGTCAAGTGTGCACCTCACCGCGCATGCGTATGTATTTCTCCAGCGTGACCGTCGTGCCCTTGCCGGGGTGGGAGGTGACGCGCACCTTGTCGGTGAAGCTCTGCATCACCGAAAATCCGAGTCCCGAGCGTTCCTCGCCGCCCGTGGTGAACAGCGGCTCCATTGCCTTTTTGATGTCGGGAATACCGCAGCCGCGGTCGCGGATGCGCACCACTACGCGCCCGTTTTCAAACAGCTTTACGGAGAGCGTCACCGTGCCGATGCTGTTGGGATAGGCGTGGACAATGCAGTTGGTCACCGCCTCGGAAACGGCGGTGCGCAGGTCGGCAAGCTCGTCCACCGCGGGATCGAGCTGACTGACAAAAGCCGCCGCCGCTGCGCGGGCAAAGCCCTCGTTCGCGGAACGGGCGGGGAAGGAAATGCGGGTTTCATTGATCGGTTTCATGATTTTCTGTCCTTTCCTGCTGTAAGATCTGCAATTTTTCCAGTCCCGCCATTTTCATGACAAGCAGCTGTCGCGCGGAGGTGCAGCGTACCGAAAGCGTACCGCCGCGCCCTTTCATCATGCGGTAGCGCCCGAGGATCAGCCCGATGCCCGAGCTGTCCATGAAGGAAATGCCGGAAAAATCCAAAATGAGCGTTTTGGCGCCCGCTTGCATGACCGCCGTGTCGATTTCCTCACGCAGACCGCCGGCGGCGTGATGATCGATCTCGCCGCGCAGCAGCGCGGTGAGGGAGTCGCCCGCACGCTCCAATTTTACCTCTACCATCTCAAACATCCTTTCTGAGCAAAAAGAAAAGGCCCTATCCATAAGGATAAGACCTTTTTGATGAAAATATACGGGAAAGCTGTCGTCGAAACAGGAAAAATTCTGTCGTCAGGTGAGCAGACACACGGCGTGTGCGGCGATGCCCTCACCGCTGCCGGTGAACCCAAGCCCCTCCTCGGTCGTCGCCTTGACGCTGCACGCCTCGACGGCAATGCCCATGGCGTCGGCGAGATTTTCCCGCATCTGCGGGATGAAGGGGGAGAGCTTCGGCGCCTGCGCCAGCAAGGTGGCGTCCACATTGCCGATGGAAAATCCCGCCGCGCGCACCCGTTTTGCCACCCCGGCCAGCAATTTGAGGCTGTCCGCACCCGCAAACGCGGGGTCGGTGTCGGGAAACAGCTTGCCGATGTCACCGAGCGCCGCCGCGCCCAAAAGGGCGTCCGCGATCGCGTGCGCCAACACATCGGCATCGGAATGTCCGAGCAGTCCCTTTTCAAACGGAATGTCCACGCCGCCGAGAATGAGCCGCCGCCCCTCGGTCAGGCGGTGTACATCATAGCCATGTCCGATACGCATGGCGCGCCTCAGCGGGCAAACAGAGCGGAGAACGCTCTGTGCGCCATGTGCACATCGATCTTGGAAACGACCTCAAACGGCGCATGCATAGACAGCACCGGCACGCCGAGATCCACCGTGTCCACATTCAGGTTGGCGATATACATGGCGACCGTGCCGCCGCCGCCGGCGTCCACCTTGCCCATCTCGCCGATCTGCCAGAGGACTTTGTTGTCGTCCAGCACGCGGCGGATCTCCGCCATCAGCTCGGCGGAGGCGTCGTTGGTGTCATACTTGCCGCGCGCGCCGGTGTATTTCGTGATGCAGACGCCGTAGTTCAACTGGCAGCTGTTGGACTTCACCATGACCTCGGGATAGATCGGGTCAAAAGCGGCGTTGACATCCGCGGACAGGCAGACGGATTTCGAGAGCACATGGCGCCCCGCCACACCGGTTGCCGCCGCGAGATCCTCGATGAAATAGGGCAGGAAAGAGGACTGCATGCCGGTCGCGCCGACCGAGCCGATCTCCTCTTTGTCTGCGAGAACGGTGACCGCCGTATAGGCGGGATGCGGATTTTCAAACAGCGCCGTCAGCGCGGGATAGGCGCAAACGCGGTCATCGTGGCCGTAGGCGCCGATCATGCTGCGGTCAAGGCCGAGGTCGCGCGCCTTGAAGGCGGGCACGATTTCCAGCTCGGCGGAGAGGAAGTCCGCCTCGGTGATGCCGTATTTTTCGTTGAGAAGCGCGAGGATGTTCAGCTTGACGGCGTTGTCCTCCTCGCCGGCGAGCGCGCGCGAGCCGATGAGCAGGTTGAGATCCTCGCCCTTCACGACCTCGGTCGCCTTGCGCTCCATCTGCTCCTTGCCGAGATGCGGCAAAAGGTCGGTGACGCAGAAAACGGGATCGTTGTCGTCCTCGCCGATGCACACATTGACCGCCGTGCCGTCCTTCTTCACCACGACGCCGTGCAGGGAAAGCGGCGTTGCCGTCCACTGGTATTTCTTGATGCCGCCGTAGTAGTGCGTATCGAGATAGGCAAGCTCGCTGTCCTCATACAGCGGGTTAGGCTTCAGATCCAGACGCGGGGAGTCGATGTGCGCCGCTGCGATGGACACGCCGTCGGTGAGCGGCTTTTTGCCGATGGTGGCAAGAATGAGGGACTTGCCGCGATTGTTGACATAGACCTTGTCGCCCGCTTTGAGCGCTGCCGACGGGTCAAAGGGCACAAAACCGTTTTTCTCCGCCAGACGCACGGCGGCACACACCGCCTCGCGCTCGGTCTTGGCGTCGTTTAAGAACTGCATGTATGCCTTGCAGTAGTCGTCCGCGGCCTTGACGGCGGCGGCATCCAGCGTCTTTGCACCGTTTGCGGTGGCAAAGCACAGATCCTTTGCGTTTTTCGTGTTTTCCATGATGTCTCGCTCCTTACCGTATATAATATAGATTTTGATAAACCCTTTGGGCTTTTTCGATGCGACGGACATAGGTCGCCGTCTCGTCATAGGGAATGTCATTGAGGCGGACGCCGTCGTCGGAATAGCGGCTGTCGGCAAGCCAGCGCCGCACATTGCCCTGCCCCGCGTTATAGGCGGCGAGAACGGTATTTTCGTCCTCAAATTGCTCGTATAGCAGCGCCAGCGTGTAGGTGCCGAAACGGATGTTGGTCTCGGGGTCGGTGAGCGCCGCGGCGTCCTGTTTTTCCTTGACACCCGCGCGGCGCTGTGCCCATTCGAAGGTGTCGGGCGTGAGCTGCATCAGCCCGATAGCGCCCGCATGGGAAATGACTGCGGGGTCATAGTGACTTTCGACACAGATGACCGCACAGATGAGCGACGGAGTGATGCCGTATTCCGTGCTGTATTTTTCGATGAGCTCCGTATAGGCGAGGGGATACTCCGTGCGGATATAGCGACGGTAGCCGTTATACAGCAGCACGCCGACGCCGCACAGGATGAGCAGCAGGATTGCCGTCAGCCGCAGCGCGTGGGCGGTGCATTTTCGTTTCATGTACGCCACCTGCCGATCTGCGCCAAAAGATCGGAGGCAAGCATTGCCGGCGACCTGTCGCCGTTGTTATACAGTAGTATGTCCGCGTGGGCGGCATAAAATGCCGTGTCCGGCTGCACCGCCATACGCTTTTTCGCCGCCTCCTCGGAAATGCCGTCCCGCGCCGTGATGCGGGCAAGGCGCACCGCCTCGTCGGCGACGATCGCCACTGTGTGATCGCAAAGGGCGTCAAGCCCCGTTTCAAACAGCAGCGGCGCATCGAGAACGACGGCGTCGCCTGTGGCATCCGCAAGCGCCCGCCGGATGCGGGCAAGGATGGCGGGATGGGAGACGGCGTTGAGCTTTTCTGTGTTTTCCTTCGAGGAAAAGGCGACGGCGGCAAGCGCCCTGCGGTCAAGACTGCCGTCGGGGAAAAGGATGTCTTTTCCGAAGGTGTCCGCCAGAGCGGACAAAACGGGCGAGCCTTTTTCGGTCACGGTGCGGGCAATCGCGTCGGCGTCCACAAGAGGAATGCCGTTTTGTTCAAGCAGACGTGCGACGGTGGATTTTCCCGCCCCCGTCGGGCCTGTCAGCCCCAGCTTAATCAAGGTCAATCACCTCAAATCCTGCGGCGCGCAGCAGACGGTTATACACCGCAAGACCCACGCCGTCTGCGTCGGGGCAGGCGGCATAGACAAGCGTCGCCCCGCGGTCGTCAAGCCGACGCAGCGCGTCAAACACCTCTCGTGCCTGCGCCGCGTGATCGTCGCGCGCACCATAGGTGAGATACGGCACAGAGAGCAGCTGCTCCTCGCCGTCAAAGCACAGAGCTGTCGGCTTTTCTGCCGCATGACCGTTCACAAACGCCGCAAAGGCGGCGGGGCTGCCTTTGACCAAAATGACATGCGCCCGCGGCGCATAGTGCTTATATTTCATGCCGGGAGACGCTGCGACCGTGCCGTCCTTCAAGGCGGCGGTGACCGCCGGATGGATCTCCAGATCGCCGCAGACGGCGCGCAGCATGGCGGGCGTGATGCCGCCCGGGCGCAAAAGGCGCGGCGTGCCGTGCGCCAGATCGAGAACGGTGGACTCCACCCCCACCGCACAGTCCCCGCCGTCCAAAACGGCGGCAATGCGCCCGTCCATGTCCTCCATGGTGCGGGCGGCGTTCGTGGGACTGGGGCTGCCCGAACGGTTCGCTGACGGTGCAGCGAGCGGACAGCCTGCGGCGGCGATGACCGCTCTTGCCACAGGGTGGGCGGGAAAACGCACCGCAACGGTGGAAAGTCCCGCCGTCACCTCGTGCGGTACACAGGGAGCGGCGGGCAGGATCATCGTGAGCGGACCCGGCCAAAACGCCGCCGCCAGCTTTTCGGCGATGGGTGGGATGGCAGTGACGAGCGGCGCCCAGTCGTCGAGCGCTGCGATGTGCACGATGAGCGGGTTGTCCGCCGGTCTGCCCTTGGCGGCAAAAATATGCGCGACCGCCTCGCCGTTCATGGCGTCCGCCGCCAGCCCATAGACCGTTTCGGTCGGGATGGCGACAAGCTCTCCCGCGGCCAGCAGCTTGCCCGCTGCGGCGATGCCGTCGGCGTCGGCGGCAAGAAGCTTTGTTTGCATGGGTTATGCCTCCTTTCCCTGTGCCTGCAGTTTTGCGGCACGGTCGGCGGCGTGCAGTGCGTCCACGATCTCGGAAAGATCGCCGTCGAGAATACTGTCAATGCGATAGAGCGTCAGACCGATGCGATGATCGGTCACCCGCCCCTGCGGGAAGTTATAGGTGCGGATGCGCTCGCTGCGGTCGCCTGTGCCCACCTGTGCCTTGCGGTCGGCGGCATAGGCGGCGTCCCTTGCGGTCTTTTCCCGCTCAAAAAGGCGGGCGCGCAGCACCCGCAGCGCCTTGTCCTTATTTTTGAACTGGCTGCGTTCGTCCTGACATTCCACCACCATGCCCGTCGGCAGGTGGGTGATGCGGATGGCGGAGTCGGTCTTGTTGATATGCTGTCCGCCCGCGCCGCTCGCACGGTAGGTGTCGATCTTTAAGTCCTGCGGACGGATCTCGACCTCCACCTCGTCCATCTGCGGCAGCACCGCCACGGTGACGGTGGAGGTGTGAATTCTGCCGCCGGTCTCCGTCTCCGGCACGCGCTGCACACGGTGCACGCCGCTTTCAAATTTGAAGCGGCTGTATGCCCCCTGTCCGCTGACGGAGAAGCAGACCTCCTTGCAGCCGCCGAGCTCGGTGGCGTTTTCGCCCATCTTCTCGGTCGAAAAGCCGCATTTCTCCGCAAACATGCTGTACATGCGGAAAAGCGACGCGGCAAACAGCGCCGACTCCTCACCGCCCGCACCTGCGCGGATCTCGACGATGATGTCCTTGTCGTCCATCGGGTCGCGCGGCAGCATCAGCTCTTTTATCGTTTGTGTCAGACGGTCCATGTCCTTTTTCGCCGCCTCCAGCTCCTCGGCGGCAAGGGCGGAAAGCTCGGGGTCGCCGAGAAGCGCCGTTGCGTCTGCGGCTTTTTCCTTTGCCCTTTGCAGGGCAGCAGCCGCGTCGGAGAGGGGCTTTATCTCGTTTGCGTCCCTGAGCGTTTTTTGATACAGCGCGGGATCCGCCAAAACGGCGGGATCGCACAGACGCTGCGTCAGCTCCTCAAAGCGGCTTTGCAGCGCCGAAAGATCTTCGGTCATGAGAAATTTCTCCTTTCTGTTTTGTGAAAACAGAAAGAGGCTAGCGGTGAACCGCTTTGATGTGTTTTTCGATCTTCAGGCGCGGAGCGAGGAATTCCCGCCCGCAGCCGACGCAGCGCAGGCGGAAATCCATGCCGATGCGCAGCACCTCAAAGGTGTGGTTGCCGCAGGGATGCGGCTTGCGCATTTCCAGACGGTCGCCCACTTGTATATCCAAAGGCGGTTCCCTCCTTTCCGTAATTTATAACAGTATAGCATTTTTGGGGACATTCTGCAATCCCTTTGCAAAAAAAGGTTGCCAACTTGCGGCGGCTTTGGTAAAATCTTTCTATAGATAGATAGATAGATAGATAGATAGAGATGGGAGGCTGTGCCATGAAACGGATACTGTGTGCGGTGCTTGCCCTTTTTCTGCTGCTTGCGGCGGGATGCGGGGAGGCCGTGCCGGAGGAGATAAACAAGGAGACCCTCAAGGTCGGCGTCATCTGCCTTGCTCCGCGCAGTCAGAAAAACGGCGACGGCGTCGCCTTCGGCAAACAGGCGATCGCCGCCTGCAAGGGTGCGGGACTGAAAACGAGTCAGCTCATCATCAAAACGGACATCCCCGCCGCCAACGGCGCATTTGCCGAGGAGGCGGTGCGCGATTGCATCCAGCGCGGGTGCGCGCTTATCATCGGGACGGCAGAGGGATATGCCGGGACGATGAAAAATCTGGCGGCGGAATACCCGACGGTCACCTTTTTGCAGATGGGTGCTGCGGATGAGACGCTCCAAAACTACCACACCTTCCGCGTGCGCACCTATCAGGGGGCATACCTTTGTGGTGTTGCCGCCGCGGTGAACAGCAAAAAGGACCGGCTCGGCGTCGTTGCGGGGGGCGCGGAAACGGCGGAGCGCAAGGCGCAGATAAACGCTTTTGCGCTCGGTGCGCGCGCCGTCAACCCGAAAGCGACCGTTGCGGCGGTCTACACCGGAGCGGAGCAAAATGAAACGGCGGAGCGTGATGCCGTTCTCACGCTGGCAAAGGCGGACTGTGACACGCTGCTGCAGCTGGCATACGGCGGCACGGTCGCCGCCGCGGCAAAGGAGCTGAACATGAAGGTGTGCAGCCTCTACACTGTGCCCGCCGATGCGGACGATACGGTGTTTTTCGGCGTGCGCCCCATGCTGCAAAATGTGTTCTCCGACCGTATGCGCAGCGCTTTGCATAAGGAGACGGCAGTGTATGAAAACACCTATCTCGGCTATGCCGACAAGGCGCTGCAGTCCTTTGAAGGCGGCAATCTCGGCGAGGTGAACCTGCATGAGCCGATCGCGGCGACGGAAAAGCAATTTCTGTCCGGCTTTGATGTGTTTTCCGGCAGGGCGCTCACCGTTTCCGGCGGAAAATGCGACGGGACGGCTGCCGATGTGACCGATACGGACGGCAATGTCCGCATCACGGCGGACACGCCGCTCGGTGACGCTGCCGTACAAAGCATGGATTTCTATGTTTCCGGCGTCGAGGTGCTGTCCTTGGTGTCCGCCGACTAGCATTTTTCACAGAAAGAAAAAACCGCATTTTTCCAAAACCGCCGCCCGTTCTGCAGATGCTTGACGGGCGGTGTTGATTTTTTACGAAAAAACATATGTTTTGTGAAGAGTTCACGAACTTTTCCGCATTGCATTGCGTTTTCCGAAAAAAAGTGTATAATGGTAGGAAAAGGTTACAGGTTTGTAACCTTTTCAAAGATAGCTTTGTACAGAAAGGAGACTCCCGTATGGCGAAAAAGCAAAGGGACGAAAAGCGCCCGTGCAGCAGCTTGTACAGCTGGTACTATGCGTTCGGCATGTATGTGCTGGTGCGTCTTGCCCGCTTTCTGCGGTATCTGCGGCGGGAGCTGCGCCCGATGTACATTTGGATACGCAACGGCTTCGGCCGCACGGTCGGCGCGTGGCTGCATGTGATCGGCGGGAAGTTTTCCGTGCTGTTCTCTGCGCTGCGCGGCGTGTTTGTCGGACGCGAGACCTCTTTTCGGCGGCATCCGCTGGCGGCGCTTTCCGAGATTTTCTCCCGCTTTGCGGGCGTGGTGCGCGGCAATCCGCGCGTTTTCGGACGCATTGCCGCCGTCGGCGCGCCGCTGTTGGCAGCGGTGGCGCTGGCGGTCACGCTGTCCTATTGGACCTCCGCCACCTTCGGTATCGAGGTGGAATATGACGGGACGCAACTCGGCTGCATTTCCGACGAAACGACCTATCATCAGGCGGCGGAGCTTGCGCGCTCCCGTGTGTATGACGAAAACGGCACCTTCACCATCAGCGACACGCCGAAAATGTCGGTGACGCTGGTGCATGCCGCACCGATGCTGGACAGCGGCGAGCTGTGCGATGAAATTCTGCGCACCAAGGGCGACGCGATCGCGGAGGCGACGGGACTCTACGTGGACGGCAGCTTTGTTGCCTCGATGGAGTCGGCGGCGGAGCTGGCGACGGTGCTCGACGGCATCAAGAAGACCTATTGCACCGGCGACGAAAAGGAACGCGCGGAGTTCATCCAGACCGTGGAGCAGGTGGACGGGCTTTTCCTGTCCGACTCGGTCGTGTCGGCGGCGCAGATGCAGGAAAAGCTGATGGCGCAGGCAGTCGTGAAAAAGGAATACACCGTGCAGTCCGGCGACACGCTCGGCGGCATTGCGCGAAGCCTCGACATGACGCTGTCCGAGCTGCGCGCCATGAACCCTTCCCTGAAGGGCGACACCATCTATCAGGGGCAAAGCCTGACCGTGCAGCGGCCGCAGCCTTTCTTGCGCGTCAAAGTGGTGCGCACCGTGCAGTATACGGAGGAAATTCCGTTCTCCACCGAAAAGGTGAAAAACGATCAAAAGCCCGTCACCTATGAAAAGGTCAAGACGGCGGGCGTCAAGGGCAGTCAGACGGTGACGGCGGAGATTACCTTCATCGACGGTGTGGAGCAAAACCGCAACATTCTTGCGATCGATGTGACCAAGAATGCGGTCAACAAGGTGGTCGAGGTCGGCACACAGAAGGTGACGGTCGGCCATACGGAAATTGTCATCGGCGACGGCGTTTCGACGGGCGTCCTGCTGTGGCCGGTGCCCATTTGCCGCAACATGTCCCGCGGCTATGGCAGAGGACACTACGCACTCGATATCTGCAACGGCCCTGTCACGGTGCGCGGCAAGCCGTTCCTGGCGGCGGACGGCGGAACGGTCATTTCCGCTTCCAAAGGGTGGAACGGCGGCTATGGCAACATGATCCGCATCCGTCACAGCAACGGCCTTGAGACGGTGTATGCACACTGTCAGTCGCTGAGCGTCGTGACCGGTCAGAAGGTCACGCGCGGTCAGGTCATCGGTATTATCGGCAGCTCCGGCAGAAGCTCCGGTCCGCATCTGCACTTTGAGGTGTGGAAAAACGGCAAGCGTGTCAATCCGCTGAGCTATGTAAACCCGTATAATTAAATAAGAAGGATAAGAAATCCCGCCTTCTCCATTGAAAAGGCGGGATTTCTTTGTCTTTGCAGCACCACGAAGGAGTCATTTTCGACCGGCGCGGCGTCATATGCCTTGCGCGGCGGCAGTTTTTTCTTTGGGATCAAAATTCCACGGTCATGCCGTCAAAGGCAGTGAGAAAACCGCAGTTTGCGGCTTCTGTTTCAAATTGCTCGTGAGTGGCGTTGCCGTTGT
This sequence comes from Ruminococcus sp., assembly GCA_004558485.1. Taxonomy (GTDB): domain Bacteria; phylum Bacillota; class Clostridia; order Oscillospirales; family Acutalibacteraceae; genus URNF01. The sequence goes on from SFCS01000003.1 coordinate 12,591, forward strand.
GGCTGAAATGGTTGACACAGGCGACGGTCGTCTCGTCGCAAAGCCCCATTTCCGTGAGCCTTGCATAGGTATCGCGGCAGGCGGCAAGACCCATGTGCCCTTCGCGGAATTCCACGAGCATGCAGGTGCAGTCGAGCGAAACGCAGTCGAATTTGCGGTCATAGTGCGCGAGAAAGTCCCAGGTTTCCTCCGGGAACCACCCCGTGTCGTGCGCATACAGCAGCGTTTTGTCGCCCTTTTCAATGATGAAAAAGACGGGATCGGTCGCGGGGTCGTGATCCGCTTTGAGGGGCACGATGCGATAACCCTCTGCCTCAAAGGGGACAAACGGCGCCATCTCGTGCACCGCGGTGCGGTGTGGGTCGATGACCGTCATTTCGGCGATTTTTTTGCAGCCCGCCGCCGTCGCATAAACGGCGAGCGGTTTTTCGTCGATGTCGTGCGCCACATGGGGGTTGCGGCACCAGAAATCGCGCTCATACAGGTGATCGGAGTGGCAATGGGTGATGATGAGCGTATGAACGGATGGGAGATCCACGCCGAAGCGCAGCGCATGCATATAGGTGTCGGCGGGGAAGTCGATGAGCAGCGTGTCATCGAGGATCGCCTGGCTGCGCGTTTTGATCTCCTTGCCCTTTTTCTGCCGCGCCGCCGTGCAGACGGGGCAGTTGCAGAAAAGCGCCGGAATGCCCTCGGCGGCTGCCGTTCCGAGATATTGTAGCTTCATCGTGTTGCCTCCTTACAGGATGTCCTCCATTTTTTTCGCAGACGCGGAGATAGATCGCCGTGTCCGTTTTCGGCAGGGAAAAATCCTCATAAATATATTTTTATTCTAGCAAACGGACGAAATTTGTCAAGCAAAAACCCGCCGAAAAGGGCTTGCAATTTAAGGGATATCTGATATAAAATAAAAGGACGGGAGGAAAGAATTTCTATGTGGAAGAAACTGACGAAATGCATCAGAGAATATAAGCGCGCGACCGTTCTTACGCTCGTGTTCATCGTGGGTGAGGCGGTGGCGGAAACACTCATTCCGTTCATCACGGCGCGCCTTGTCAATCAGATAAAAGCAGGCATGGAGATGCGGCAGCTGCTGCTGATGGGGCTTATCCTGGCGGGGCTGGCGGTCGTGTCGCTGTGCTGCGGCGGGGCGGCGGGACTGACCTGCGCCAAGGCATCTGCGGGCTTTGCGAAAAATCTGCGGCATGACCTGTTTCACAGCATCGAGGGCTTTGCGTTCGAAAACATCGACCGCTTTTCCCCTGCGTCGCTGGTCACCCGCATGACGACCGATGTCAACAATGTGCAGCTTGCCTATATGATGATCATCCGCACCGCTGTGCGCTGTCCGCTCATGCTGATCTTTTCGGTCGTCATGGCGTATGTGATGGGCGGGGTTTTGGCGACGGCGTTTGTCGTGGTTATCCCCGTTTTAACGGTGGGACTTATCCTCATCGGCAAAAGCGCTCTGCCCGCTTTCAACCGCGTGTTCAAAAAATATGACCGTCTCAACGAGTCGATCGAGGAAAATGTCCGCGGCATGCGGGTGGTGAAGGGCTTTGCCCGTGAGCCGTATGAGAAAAAGAAGTTCGGCGCTGCCGCCATGGACATCTGCAAGGACTTCACCCGTGCGGAGCGCATCGTGGCGCTCGACACGCCGCTCATGCAGATCTGCCTCTATTTCAACATGATTTTCGTTCTGGTCGTCGGCTCACGCATGGCGATCACGGGCGGCGGGCAGACGGTGGATGTCGGACAGATCTCCGCCATGCTGACCTACGGCTTCCAAATCCTCATGTCGCTCATGATGCTGGCGATGGTGTATGTCATCCTCACCATTTCCGCCGAGTCCATCCGCCGTATCGGCGAGGTGCTGTCCGAGCAGCCGCTTTTGACCGATCCCGACGATCCGATTGCGACGGTGGAAAACGGCAGCGTGGATTTTGACGGCGTTTCGTTCAAATACAGCGGCACGGCGAAAAAATACGCCCTGTCCGACATCGACCTGCACATCGCCTCCGGCGAGACGGTCGGCATCATCGGCGGCACGGGCACGGGCAAAACGACGCTTTTACAGCTCATTTTGCGGCTTTATGATGTGACAAAGGGCTGCGTGCGCGTCGGCGGCGTCGATGTGCGGCAATATGGGTTGGAGCCGCTGCGCAGCGCCGTGGCGATGGTGCTGCAGAAAAATGAGCTTTTCTCCGGCACGGTGCGGGAAAATCTGCGCTGGGGCAACCCCGACGCGACAGATGACGAGCTTATCGAGGCGTGCAAGCTGGCGCAGGCGCATGACTTTGTCATGAGCTTTTCCGACGGCTATGACACTAAGATCGAGCAGGGCGGCACCAATGTGTCCGGCGGGCAAAAGCAGCGCCTTTGCATCGCCAGAGCGCTGCTCAAAAAGCCGAAGATCCTCATTCTCGACGACTCCACCAGTGCGGTGGATACCAAAACCGACGCCTGTATCCGCGCCGGCTTCAAGAGCTATATTCCGGAGACCACCAAGATCATTGTGGCGCAGCGCATCTCCTCAGTACAGGATGCGGACAAGATCGCGGTGATGGACGGCGGGCGCATCGTCGCCGTGGGCGACCATGAGACGCTGCTGCGGGAGTGCGCCATCTACCGTGAGATCTATGAGCAGCAGACGAGCGGAGGTGAGACGGATGCCGAAGAATAAAGCGAAAAGGGGCGGCCTTTTGCGGGTGCTGCGGATGCTGTGCGGGTTTTATCCCGTGCTCGTGCCGGTGACGGTCTTTTGCATCCTGTTTTCCGCGGCGGCGTCCGCCATCCCCGCTGTGTTCATTCAGAAGGTGCTCGCCGTCATCGAGGCATGGCAGGAAACGGGCGACTGGGCGGCGGCAAGCGCGGACATTTTTCCGAAGATTTTTATACTGGCGGGGCTTTACACCCTGTCCATGCTCGCCATCACGGCGCAGACGCAGCTCATGGCCTATATGACGCAGGGCTTTTTGACCAAGACCCGCCAAAGGATGTTCGACGGGATGCAGAGCCTGCCCATCCGCTTTTTCGACACGCATAAGCACGGCGACATCATGAGCTATTACACCAACGACATCGACGCACTGCGGGAGCTGGTTTCGCAGGCGCTGCCGTCGCTGCTGCAATCGGCAACGGTTGTCTTGTGCGTGCTCGGTATCATGCTGTATTACAGCATCCCTATGACGCTCGTACTGCTTTTGGGTGTGGCGGCGATGCTTCTTGTGTCCAAAAAGGTCGGCGGCGGCTCGGCGCGCTTTTTCATCCGTCAGCAGACGGCGATGGGCAAGGTCGAGGGCTTTGCGCAGGAAATGATGAACGGGCAAAAGGTCGTCAAGGTGTTTTGCCACGAGGATGCCGCCGAGCGGGATTTCGACGCCGTCAACACGGCGCTGTATGACGACAGCCGCCGTGCGCATGCCTATGCCAATACGCTCGGGCCCATCATCATGAATATCGGCAATATCCTCTATGTCATCATCGCGGTGGCGGGCGGCGTGTTTTTGCTGTCCGGCATGCCGAATGTGAGCCTGTCGGGGCTGCCGTTTTCCATCAGCATCCTGGTGCCCTTCCTCAACATGACCAAGCAGTTCACCGGCAACATCAACCAGTTTTCACAGCAGATCAACGCCATCGTCATGGGTCTTGCGGGCGCGACCCGTATCTTTTCGCTCATGGATGAGCCGCCCGAGGTGGACGATGGCTATGTCACGCTGGTGAATGTGACCGAAAGCGCCGACGGGACGCTTTGCGAAAGCGAAAAGCGCACGGGGCGCTGGGCGTGGCGGCATCCGCACAGCGACGGCAGCGTGACCTATACGCCGCTTGCGGGCGATGTGCGGCTGACGGATGTGAACTTTGCCTATGAAAAGGGTAAGGATGTGCTGCACGGTGTTACGGTGTATGCCGAGCCGGGGCAGAAGGTGGCGTTTGTCGGTGCGACGGGCGCAGGCAAGACGACCATCACCAACCTTATCAACCGCTTTTATGACATTGCCGACGGCAAGGTGCGGTATGACGGCATCAACATCAACAAGATAAAGAAAGCGGATCTGCGCCGCTCGCTCGGCATCGTGCTGCAGGACACCAACCTGTTCACGGGCACGGTGATGGACAACATCCGCTATGGACGGCTGGACGCGACGGATGCGGAATGCGTCAAGGCGGCAAAGCTGGCGGGTGCGGACGATTTCATCGGACGGCTGCCAAAGGGCTATGAAACGCCGCTTGTCAACAACGGCGCAAACCTGTCGCAGGGACAGCGGCAGCTCATTGCCATTGCGCGCGCCGCCGTGGCTGACCCGCCCGTCATGATCCTCGATGAGGCGACCTCCTCCATCGACACCCGCACCGAGGCGATCGTGCAGCGCGGCATGGATAAGCTGATGGAGGGCAGGACGGTGTTCGTCATCGCCCACCGCCTGTCCACCGTGCGCAACGCCGATGTCATCATGGTGCTCGATCACGGCAGCATTATCGAACGCGGCGACCACCGGGCGCTCATCGCACAGAAGGGTGTCTATTATCAGCTGTATACCGGCGCATTTGAATTGGAATGAGGGAGAGAATATGAAGGCGTATCATTTTTATGACGCACCGCTCAAGGTGTGCGGACTGCCGTTTTATCACGGCGAAAAGGAGCTGCGGCGTTTGCCGCAGGCACTCATCGACACACTGGGACTGGACGGGCGCATCGGCACGCGCACGCCCGCCGTGCGGGTGCGGTTTCGCACCGACGCGGCGCATTTCACGGTGCACATGACCCTTGCCACCCTCATGAAGGACAGCGGCATGTCCATGTTCGGCGCGCAGTCGGCGACGGTCATGCTCGGCGACTGGAAAAACGCCCGCTTCGGCGGGTTGGCGACGCCAGCCGACTATGAGACAAAGAAAGCCTCCGTCGGCATCACCAAGGGTGAGGGCATGGAGGATGTGACCGTCATCCTGCCGCGCAACGAGGTGGTGGCGGATCTGTGGATCGAGGTGCCGGACGAGGCGCAGGTGGCGGCGCCGACGCCGTATGCCAACGGCCCCGTTTTGTATTACGGCTCGTCCATCACCGAGGGCGGCTGTGCCTGCAATGCATTCAACGCCTATAACATGCTCATTTCCCGCCATCTTGACCTCGATTTTTATAACTTCGGGTTCTCGAACAGCGCCAAGGGCGAGCTTGCCATGGCGGACTATATCAACACCGTCCCCGTGAAGGCGTTCGTCATGGACTATGACCACAACGCGCCGAGCGCTCAGCATCTTTGGAACACGCACGAGGCGTTTTTCCGCCGCATCCGCGAAAAGCAGCCGACGCTGCCGGTGCTGTTTCTGACGATGCCCGCCGCGGAATATTCCGAGGGCAAGAAGGCGCGCCGCGCCGCCGTGCGCGCGACCTATGACCATGCGGTCGCGGCAGGGGATAAGCATGTTTGGTTCATCGACGGCGAAACGCTGCTTGCGGGCGCGGACGCCTGGCTTTGCACCGTTGACAACACCCATCCGAACGATCTCGGTTTCCACCGCATGGCGGCGGTCATCGAGCCGGTCGTGCGGGAGATGCTGGGGATATGCCGATGAATGTGAAAGAGATTTTGCGGCATGTGGATCACACACTGCTGGCTCCGACCGCAACGACGGCGGACATCCTTGCGACCTGCGACGAGGGTCTTTTCTATCACACCGCGTCAGTGTGCATCCCGCCCGTGTTCGTGAAGGCGGCAAAGGCGCATGTCGGCGACAGGCTGCCCGTCTGCACCGTCATCGGGTTTCCGAACGGCTATGCCACAACGGCGGCAAAGTGCTTTGAAACGGCAGACGCCGTGGAAAACGGCGCGGCGGAGATCGACATGGTGATCCCACTCGGCGCTGTCAAGGCGGGAGACTTTGCCGCTGTGCTGTCCGACATCCGCGCGGTGCGCGCCGCCTGCGACGGACGGGTGCTCAAGGTCATCGTCGAGACCTGCCTTTTGACAAGGGAAGAAAAGATCAGAATGTGTGAGGTCGTGTCCGCGTCGGGTGCGGACTATATCAAGACCTCCACGGGCTTTGCGGGCGGCGGCGCGACGGCGGAGGATGTGGCGCTGTTTGCCGCCCATGTCGCCCCGCATCTGAAGATAAAGGCGGCGGGCGGGATCGCCTCGCTTGCCGACGCCGAGCGGTTTTTGGAGCTTGGGGCGGATCGCCTCGGCACGAGCCGCATCGTAAAACTGGTGAAAGAAGGGAATTTGCTATGAGTCATCCTGCCTATCCCACGCCGCACATCGCGGCGACGCCCGCGGATTTTGCCGCGACCGTTCTCATGCCCGGCGACCCGCAAAGAGCACAGTTCATCGCCGAGAATTATCTGATAGCACCCCGCCTTGTCAACAATGTGCGCGGGGTGCAGGGGTATACCGGCAGCTATAAGGGTGTGCCGGTCTCGGTCATGGCAAGCGGCATGGGGATGCCCTCGATGGGCATTTATTCCTATGAGCTGTTTCAGTTTTTTGAAGTGGAAAACATTTTGCGTATCGGCTCGGCGGGGGCACTGTCGGAAAAGCTGCGGGTGCGGGACATCGTGCTCGGCATGGGCGCCTGTACCAATTCCCATTTCGCCGCGCAGTATCACCTGCCGGGGACATTTGCGCCCATCTGCAGCTATGACCTGCTGCACGCCTGCACCGCGGCGGCACAGCGGGAGCAAATTCCCGTTCATGTCGGCAACCTTCTTTCCTCCGACACCTTCTATAACGACGACGCCGACCTGCCCGCGGGGCTTACCTCCAACAGGGCGTTTGCGAAAATGGGTGTTCTCGCGGTGGAGATGGAAGCGGCGGCGCTGTATATGAACGCGGCGCGCTGCGGCAAAAATGCGCTGGCTATCTGCACCGTGTCGGATCACATCGTGACCGGCGAGACCACGACCGCCGACGAACGCCGCGCCACCTTCCGGGATATGATGCGCCTGGCGCTGGAAACGGCGGCAGCGCTGTGAGAAAGGAAGGATAACATGAAACGGGCCTTTCTCATCGTTCTCGACTCCTGCGGTGCGGGAGAAATGCCGGACGCGGCGGCGTTCGGTGACCATGACTGCAACACCCTTTTGCGCATCTCCAAATCGGAAAAGTTTTCCGCCGTCAACATGTGCAAATTGGGACTCGGCAACATCGACGGTCTTTCCTTCCTCGGCAGAGAACCGCAGCCGACGGCGGCTGTCGCCCGCATGGCGGAGCGCTCCCGCGGCAAGGACACCACGATCGGTCACTGGGAGATCGCGGGACTTGTGTCCGCAGAGCCGCTCCCGACCTATCCGCACGGGTTTCCGTCCGCAGTGATCGATGCCTTTCGGCAGGCGACGGGGAGAGGGGTTTTGTGCAACCGCCCCTATTCCGGCACGGAGGTCATAAGGGACTTCGGCGAGCAGCATGTGAAAACGGGCGATCTCATCGTGTATACCTCGGCGGACAGTGTGTTTCAAATTGCGGCGCACGAGGATGTCGTGCCGCTCGAAACGCTGTATGGCTATTGCGAGGCGGCGCGGAAAATTCTTTGCGGCAAGCATGCGGTCGGTCGGGTGATCGCCCGCCCGTTTGCGGGCAGTGCGCCCGATTTTTACCGCACGAAAAACCGCCGCGACTTTTCGCTCGCCCCGCCGCGGGAGACGATGCTCGACGCGATCAGCGCGGCGGGAGAAGAGGTCATCGCCGTCGGCAAAATTTCGGACATCTTTGCCGGTCGCGGCGTGACAAAAGCGGTGCACACCCACGACAACACCGAGGGCATGGCGGCGGCGCTGTCCCTTGCGGACGAGGATTTCGGGGGACTTTGCTTCATTAACCTCGTCGATTTCGACATGCTTTACGGGCATCGGCAGGATGTCGACGGCTATGCCGCGGCGTTTGCGGCTTTTGACCGCTTTTTGCCGCAGCTCCTCCAAAAGCTGCAAAAGGAGGACATCCTGCTCATCACCGCCGATCACGGCTGTGACCCCGGCGACGACAGCACCGATCACACGCGGGAATATACGCCGCTTTTGCTGTTCGGCGCTCCCATACAGCCGAAAAATCTCGGCACACGGAGCACCTTTTCCGACATCGCGGCGACGGTGACGGACTGGCTCGGCGTGCCCTTTGCGGGTGCCGGCGAGAGCTTTCTGCCGCAAATTCTGAGGTGAGATATGGACGAAAAGACATTGTGTAAGGCGGCGCTTGCCGCGATGGCATATGCCTATGCGCCCTATTCGGGCTATACCGTCGGCGCAGCGCTGCTGACGGCGGACGGGCGCGTGTTTTCCGGCTGCAACATTGAAAATGCCGCGTTCACGCCGACCGTCTGCGCGGAGCGTACCGCCCTTTTCAAGGCGGTGAGCGAGGGCGCGCGCGATTTTGTGATGCTCGCGGTGGCGGGCGGCAAGGGCGGCGCGGTCACGGGGCGGTTTCCGCCCTGCGGCGTGTGCCGTCAGGCGCTGTCGGAATTCTGCAAACCTGAGATGCCGGTGCTGCTCTTGACCGGCGCGGACAGCTATGAAAAAACGACGCTCGGCGCGCTGCTGCCGCTGGCGTTTTCTTTGTGAGGTGTCGGCTATGCGCATGTATGATATTTTGCATAAAAAGCGGGACGGACTGCCGCTCTCCGATGCGGAGATCGCGTGGTTCGTCGAAGGGTATACGGCGGGGAACATTCCCGACTATCAGGCGTCGGCGCTTTTGATGGCGATCTTTCTGCGCGGCATGACGGAGGCAGAGACCGCCGCGCTCACGATGGCGATGGCGCGCTCGGGCGACACGGTGGATCTGTCTGCCTTCGGCGACCGTTCGGTCGACAAACACAGCACGGGCGGCGTCGGAGACAAAACGACGCTCATCGTCGCGCCCGTCATCGCCGCTCTCGGCGGCAAGGTCACGAAAATGTCCGGCAGAGGGCTGGGACACACGGGCGGCACGGTCGATAAGCTCGAAGCCATCCCCGGCTATAGGACGACGCTCTCTCCTGCCGCTTTCCTGCAGCAGGCGGAGGACATCGGCGTCGCCGTCATCGGGCAGTCGGGCAATCTGGCGCCCGCGGACAAAAAGCTGTATGCGCTGCGGGATGTGACGGCAACGGTGGACAGCATCCCGCTCATCACCGCCAGCATCATGAGCAAAAAGCTGGCGGCTGGCTCAAAGAACATCGTGCTCGATGTCAAGGTCGGCAGCGGTGCGTTCATGAAAACGGCAGAGGATGCAAGAGCGCTTGCCGCCGAAATGGTGAAGATCGGCAAGGCGTGCGGCAGAAACACCGCCGCCCTCATCACCGACATGGATACGCCGCTCGGCAACGCTGTCGGCAACATTCTTGAGGTGAAAGAGGCGATCGCCGTGCTGCGCGGCGAGAGCGGCGGCGCACTGCGCGCGGTGTGCGAGGCGCTCGCGACCGAAATGCTGGTGCTGTTTTCCGGCATGACGCCCGAAAATGCCGAAGAGCGGGTGCGCAGGGCGATAGACAGCGGAGCGGCTTTCGCCAAGCTGCGCGAATGGATCAGGGCGCAGGGCGGCGATGTGCGCTGTATCGATGATCCCGCGCGGTTTGCCTGTGCGCCTTACAGCATGGCGGTCAAAAGCACCGCTGACGGCTTTGTCACCGCCATGAACGCCGAGGAGATCGGCGCGGTCGCGTCGGTGCTCGGCGCGGGCAGGGTGGTCAAGACCGACACGATCGACCCGACGGCGGGCATCCTGCTTTCCAAAAAGACAGGCGACCGCGTGACGGTCGGCGAGACGCTGTGTACGCTGTATACGGGAAAGCGGGAAACGCTGCGTGATGCTGCGGCGCGATATGTGTCGGCAATCACCGTCGGCGATGCTCCGCCGGAGGAAAAACCGCTCATCTACGACATTGTGCGGTGACGGAAATGCCGTCCTCGGATGGCATTTTTCAGTAGGATATGTCAACTTTGCAATAAAAAAGTATTGAAACGCAGTCAATATACTGGTATACTGTAGGTCAGGGAGGCGACGAAATGTATAGAAAAGAACATCCGAAGCCGCAGTTTTGCCGCAAGAATTGGCAAAATCTGAACGGCGAATGGGAATTTGAGTTTGATCACGCCGACAGCGGCAGAGAGCGCGCGCTCTTTTCGCCGACGGCGGCGTTTGAACGGGTTATCCATGTGCCGTTTTGCCCGCAGAGCAAGCTGTCGGGCATCGGGGAGACCGACTTTCTGCGTGCCGTGTGGTATCGGCGGCACTTCACGCTGGATGAAAAGACGGCGGCGGGCAGAGTGGTGCTGCACTTCGGTGCGGTGGACTATGAGGCGTACATCTATGTGAACGGAACGCTGTGCGGCACGCACAGGGGCGGCTATGTTTCCTTTGCCGTGGACATCACAAAGGCAGTGCACACCGGCGACAACATCGTGACCGTGCTGGCGCGCGACGATGAGCGGGACCGGCGCATCCCGAGCGGCAAGCAAAGCATGGAGCTGCGTTCCTCCGGCTGCTTTTATACCCGCACCATCGGCATTTGGCAGACAGTGTGGCTGGAGTTCACGCCGCACACCTATATTGCGGACTTCACGCTGCTGCCGGATGTGACGGCGGGGGCGCTGACGGTGCAGGCAACGCTTGTCGGCTGTGCCGATCTGACGCTCAAGGCAGCGTTTGCGGGCAAGCCGATGGGCGAGATCACGCTGCCGTCGGCTTCGGACACGGTGACATTCACGCTGCCGCTTGCGGAAAAGCACCTGTGGGAGATCGGGAAAGGCGGGCTGTATGACCTTTCGTTCGGCTTCGGTGACGACGCCGTTGAGAGCTATTTCGGTCTGCGCAGCATCGCCTATCGCGACCGTGCATTTTTCTTGAACGGCAAATCGGTGTTTCAGCGGCTTGTGCTGGATCAGGGATTCTATCCCGACGGCATCTATACCGCGCCGGACGACGCCGAGCTTGTTGCGGACATCGACCGTTCCATGGCGATGGGCTTCAACGGCGCGCGTCTGCACGAAAAGATCTTTGAGGAACGCTTTTTGTATCACTGCGACCGCAAGGGCTACATCGTGTGGGGCGAGTTCCCCGACTGGGGTCTTGATCCCTCGAACCGGGACGTGCTGTATAACACGCTGCCCGAATGGATCGAGGAGGTGCGGCGCGACCGCAACCATCCCGCCATCGTCGGCTGGTGTCCCTTCAACGAAACGTGGGATTATGCGGGCAGACAGCGGGACGGCTCGCTGCAGGAGCTGACCTATGAGGTCACCAAGGCAATCGACCCGACCCGTCCGTGCCTGGATGTCAGCGGCAACTATCATGCGGGCAAGTCCGACATCTATGATGTCCACTGCTATGACCAGGATCCGAAGAGCTGTGCCGCGCGCTATGCCACGCTGCCGCAGAGCGTCGACGACACCTGCGGCAATCACCGCCAGCAGTATGACGGCGAAAGACCGTTCTTTGTCAGCGAATACGGCGGCATCCGCTGGAGCAACGACAGAAACGGCTGGGGCTACGGCGACGCGCCGAAGACCGAGGAGGAATTTTTGGAGCGGCTCAAGGGGCTCACCGACGCGCTGCTGGACAATCCGTACATCTTCGGTTTCTGCTATACCCAGCTGACCGATGTGGAGCAGGAGCAAAACGGTCTTTACACCTATGACCGCGCGCCGAAATTCCCGCCGGAGCAAATTGCGGCAATTTTCTCCGCCCCCGCAGCGATCGAGGGCAAAAAGCGGGATTGAAAAACCGCACACAGTGTGCTACACTCCCCTTATGATACTCTATCATAAGGGGAGTGCTTTTTATGTTCAAAACCGCACCGGCGGTGTTCGCCGTCGGAGACAGGTATCAGATCATGGTGACGCTGAAAAAGGGGCAGCTTTTGCTGCTGCCGCCGCGTATGCCGCACACGCTCCTCGACCTTTCCGCCGATTTTCGCAAGTTTGTTTGGGGGTTCAAAGCGCCACAGGCGTCGGGAGCGGCGCTTGCGGCAGCGCTTTCCTCGCCGCAGCCGACAGCGGCGCCGCCGGAAACGGACAGGGCGGTCGATTTGCTGCTTTCCCTTGCTGCTGCGCCGAGCGACGGGGCATATGCGGTCATGGTGGGGCAGCTGGAGCTTTTGTATGTGCTCTCGCTGCGCCGCTTTGTGCCGCAGCGGCAGGAGACCGCCGCCTTCGATGCCGCCGACTGCCTGCCCGCCGTGCGGCAGTTCATGATCGACAACCTTTCCTGCGGCTTCACTGTGCGGGAGATCGCCGCGCAGTTTTACATGAGCGAGCGACAGTTCTACCGCCTGTGCGTCAAAGGGGCGGGCATGACGCCGCGCGCGCTGCGGGAGTCGATCCAAATGGAGAAGATCCGTGCACTGTTGTCCGAAACGGATATGCCTCTTGCCGCCATTGCGGCAGAGGTCGGCTTTGCCGATGCGTTTGCGCTCGGCCGCTTTTTCAAGCGGCATGAGGGATTGCCGCCCGCGGCATACCGCCGCGCGCTGAATGTCCGAATGAGATAGTTTTTTGTCTTTTGCGGATATGGAAAACCCGTCGGGATCGGTGTATGCTGACCGTAGAGGTGAGCCTATGAAACAGATCCGAAAAGGGGTATATCCCACCATGATCACGCCGTATACAAAGGACGGCGAGATCGACTATGCCGCAGTGCGGCGTTTGACGGAATGGTATATGGAAAAAGGCTGCACCGGCATTTTCGCCGTGTGCCAGTCGAGTGAGATGGCATTTTTGAGCCTTGCCGAGCGGGTGAAGCTCGCCGCGACCGTCGTCGAGACGGCAAACGGCAGCGTGAGCGTCGTCGCGTCGGGGCATTGCGCCGAAACGCTGTCGGAGCAGGCAAAAGAGGTGCGCGAGATCGCTGCGACCGGTGTGGATGCGTTTGTGCTCGTGAGCAATCGGCTCGACCTGCATCATGACGGCGACGATGCGTGGATCGACAACGCCGCCCGCCTTTTGGACAAGACGGGGGAGGTGCCGCTCGGCATCTATGAATGTCCGAAGCCGTATAAACGGCTTTTGACGCCGCGCATTCTCGACTGGTGTCTGGCGACAAAGCGATTTTTGTTCATCAAGGACACCTGCTGCGATCCGACGATGCTCGAGGAACGGCTCGGCAAGCTGCGCGGGAGCGATCTTATGCTCTTTAACGCCAACGCGCAAACGCTTTTGTATTCCCTGGAGCGGGGCGCGGCGGGCTATTCCGGCATCATGGCGAATTTTCATCCGGAACTTTTCAACTATCTCTGCGCGCACTTTGCCGAGGACGGCGAAAGGGCGGCGCGGCTGTCCGCGCTGCTCGCCATGATGGCGTGGACGGAAAGTCCCGCCTATCCCTGCACGGCGAAATGGTATCTGAACGCGCACGGCGTGCCGATGAACACCGCTGCCCGCAGCGCGGACGAAAAGCTGCTGACACTGTATCAAAAGCTGACGGTGGAGCAGATGGAGACCCTCGCCGCTGCGGCAGGAAAGGAGCTGTTTCGATGAAAACACATAAGGCGTGGAGCTATGCGCCCTACCGTCCGCCGTTCTTTGAGGTGGGCGACATCTACATTTGCCGCGTCGTGCCCGACGCGGACAGCATCACCTTCTTTTGGCTGCCCACGGGCGCTGCGACCTATACGGTCTGCTGTGCGCGGCGCGGCGAAACGCCGCAGCCGGTTGGCGAAACGACGGATGCGACCTTTTGCATCACGGGACTGGAAACGGGCGCGGAATACGCCTTTTTCGTCGAGGCGGACGGCAAAAAGAGCCGCACCCGCCTTGCACGCTGCGGGACGGCGTTCGGCACGACGGTCAACTATCTGCATCCCGAGGATGACGCCTATCGCTTTTCCGGCCGCTTTCTTTGCAGTCCCTCGCTTTTGCGCCTGCCCGACGGTTCGCTCCTGGCGTCGATGGATCTTTTTGCGGACGACCATCCGCAGAATCTGACGCTCATTTTCCGTTCGGACGACGACGGCAAGACCTGGCACTATCAGTGTGAGCTGTTCCCCTGCTTCTGGGGCAAGCTGTTTTTGCAGGGGGAGCGCGTGTTCATGATCGCCTGCTCTACCGAATACGGCGATCTGCTCATCGGCAGCTCGGACGACGGCGGCAAGACCTTTGGCGAGCCGACGGTGCTGCTGCGCGGGAGCGGCGGCAAGCATGCCGAGGCAGGTGTGCACAAAAATCCGCAGCCGGTCGTCACCTTCGGCGGACGGCTGTATAACACGCTCGAATGGGGCAACTGGGGACGCGGGTATCATGCGCCGATGGTGATGAGCGCGCCCGCCGACGCCGATCTTTTGGAGGCGGACAACTGGACTTTCAGCGAGCCGGTGCGGTATGATCCCACCTGGCCGGGCGTGCCCGCCGGGCCGAGCACGGGCAACATCGAGGGCTGTCTCGCGGTGGTGAACGGAAAACTATATAACATCATGCGCTATGACATGTGAAAGCTCTCCCGCAAATGGGGGCTTGCGGTGGCGTATGCGGTGAACACGGACGATCCCGCCGCGCCGCTTACCTACAGCCACTGCATTGAGTTTCCCGGCAACAACGCAAAGTTTGAGATACAGTTTGATGAAAAAACGGCGCGCTATTATGCGATCGTTTCGCGCATCACGGACGAAGAACACAGAGGGGCGCGCAACATCCTGTCGATCCTGACCTCAAAGGATGCGGAAAACTGGGAGCTTTTTGCCGACATCATGAACTGCGGCGACGAAGATCCGCAGAAGATCGGTTTCCAGTATGTGGATTTCTTCATCGAAAACGGGAAGATCTATTATCTCTGCCGCACCGCCATGAACGGTGCAGACACCTTTCACAACAGCAACTACAGCATTTTCGGAACAAGGGACATCGCCTCCCTCTGATGAGGGAGGTGTCGCAGCGTAAGCTGTGACAGCGGGAGAGACTTTTGACTACCCCTCAGTCGGCCTTGCCGACGGCTCTCCTGACAAGGGGAGCCGCCCTCTGAAACGCCGCAAAAGCGGCGTTTCTTTTTTTACGCCGATTTTACAAAAGAGCGCTTTTGCATTTTACCTGCCGTCCGTATCATAATAGTTGCGAAGAGCAAAAAAGAGGAAAAATGAAAGAGGGAAAAAGTTATGAAAAAACTTCTCGGCGTTTTATCGGCAGCGGTGCTTTGCATCGCCATTTTCGCAGGTTGCGGCAGCAAAGCGGACGGTACGGTCGCGACCGACGGCTCGACTTCCATGCAGAAGGTGATCGGCGCACTGGGCGAAGCGTTCATGGCGCAGAACGACGGCACCACCTTTACCTATAACCCCACCGGTTCGGGTTCGGGTATCCAGGCGGTGACGGAGGGACGCTGCGACATCGGCCTTTCAAGCAGAGCGCTGAAAGATGAGGAAACTGCCAAGGGACTGGTAGGCACGGTGCTGGCGTATGACGGCATCGCGATCATCGTTCACCCTGACAACCCCGTAGCCGATCTCAAAACCGAAACGATCGCCAGAATCTATAAAGGTGAGATCACCAACTGGAAGGATGTCGGCGGCAACGACGCCGAGATCGTGCTCATCGGCAGAGAGGCAGGCAGCGGTACGAGAGACGGCTTTGAGTCCATCACCGGCACCAAGGACGCCTGCAAATACCGCCAGGAGCTGACCTCCACCGGTGATGTCATCACCACCGTTTCCAAGAACCCGAACGCCATCGGGTATGCCTCCCTTGCCTCCGTCAAGGACAGCGTCAAGGCGGTCACCGTGAACGGCGTCAAGCCGACCGAGGAAACGGTTAAGAATGCCAGCTATGTGATCCAGCGTCCGTTCGTCCTGGTCACGAAGAAGGACACCAAGCTCTCCGACACGGCGCAGAAGTTCTTCGACTATGTTACCTCAAAGGACGCGGCGGACATCATCACCAAGCAGGGCGCTGTTCCGGCAAACTGAAAATGAGATAAGCGGAAGACGGCGCAAGCCGTCTTTACCGCGTTTCAAAAAGCATTTTTGAAACGCGGGGAGGCTGTCTAAAAACCGCAGGAGCAAGGAAACCGCCTCCGTCGGCGTATGTGTATACGGCAGGGGGCGGTTGACGCAGACAGCAAAGCATGTGTTTCGCAGAAACACACCCGAAGGGACGTGTGCGTATTTGCTGTGCGGTAGTAGCTATCGTTTTTACAAATAGTGTGCTTTGCGTCCTGCGGACTTTTTTGACAGTCTGAACGGTGCAAGCCGTCTTTACCGCGTTTAGATAGAAAGGACGAAAGATATGAAAGGTAAAGAGCGCATCATCGGCGGGATCTTCCTCATTTTGGGACTCATCACGGTCGGCTTTGTGCTGCTCATCACCGTGTATCTCATCATTTCCGGCATTCCCGCCATACGGCAGATCGGCCTTATACAATTTCTGTTCGGCAAGACCTGGGCATCCACGGCGGCAACTCCGTCCTTCGGCATCCTGCCTTTCATCCTCACCAGCGTCTACGGTACGGCGGGGGCGATTCTCATCGGCGTGCCGATCGGCTTTCTGACCGCCGTGTATCTCGCAAAGATGGCGCCCGCAAAGGTGCGCAGCGTGATGGAAGCGGCGGTGAGTCTGCTTGCCGGCATCCCCTCGGTGGTCTACGGTCTTGTGGGCATGCTCATTTTGGTGCCCGCCATCCGCAGCGTGTTTCACCTGTCGGACGGATCGAGCCTTTTGGCAGC
This sequence comes from Ruminococcus sp., assembly GCA_004558485.1. GTDB lineage: Bacteria > Bacillota > Clostridia > Oscillospirales > Acutalibacteraceae > URNF01. The sequence goes on from SFCS01000003.1 coordinate 29,202, forward strand.
GATCATCGTTCTTGCCATCATGATTTTGCCGTCCATCGTCAAGGTGTCCATGACCGCGCTTTCGGCGGTGCCGCGGGAATATGAGGATGCGTCGCTGGCGCTCGGCGCGACCGCGACCGAGACCTATTTCCGCGTGTCCGTTCCCGCCGCGAAAAGCGGCATCGCGACCGCCGTCGTGCTCGGCGTCGGCAGAGCGATCGGCGAGGCGATGGCGGTTATGATGGTGTCCGGCAATGCGCCGAACATGCCGAGCCTGTTCCAAAGCGTGCGGTTTCTGACAACGGCGGTGGCAAGCGAAATGTCCTATTCCGCGGGTCTGCAGCGGCAGGCGCTGTTTTCCATCGCACTGGTGCTGTTTTTGTTCATCATGCTCATCAACGCGGCGCTGCATTTCTTCCTGAAACGGGACAAGGAGGGAGTGGCATGAAAAAATCAAGCGGAACACTTCGCCGCCTGTATAACGGCGGTATGAAAGCACTGTGCGTCGCGGCAGCTGTCTGCACGGCGGCGCTGGCGGCGTTCATGGTAATCTATGTGCTGGCAAAGGGTCTGCCGCACATTTCGTGGGAGTTTCTGTCCGGCTCTCCGAGCTACCTTTCCGAGAAGATCGGCATTCTACCCGACATCCTCAACACGCTGTACATCGTGCTGGCGACGCTGCTCATCGTGCTGCCGCTCGGCGTCGGCGCGGCGGTGTATCTGACGGAATATGCCAAAAGCAAGCGGCTTGTCGCCGCCATCGAATATGCCGCCGAGACGCTATCGGGCATCCCCTCCATCATCTACGGCCTGGTCGGCATGCTGTTTTTCTGCCAGTTTCTGAACATGAAGACCTCGCTTTTGGCGGGTGCTCTCACACTGGTCATCATGAACCTGCCCACCGTGATGCGCACGACGCAGGAAAGCCTCAAGACCGTGCCGCAGTCCTACCGCGAAGGCGCGTTCGGACTGGGCGCGGGAAAATGGCGGGTCATTCGCACGGTGGTGCTGCCCGACTGCGTGGACGGCATCATCACCGGCTGCATCCTGTCGGTCGGGCGCATCCTCGGCGAGTCGGCGGCGCTGCTGTTCACGGCGGGCTTTGCCCACACCTTAAACGGTGTTTTTGAGGGACTGAACAGCGCGGGCGCGACGCTCACGGTCGCACTGTATGTCTATGCAAAGGAGGAGGGCGAGTTTGAGGTGGCGTTTGCCATCGCCGCCATCCTCATGCTGCTCACGCTGCTCATCAACGCGCTGACGACGCTTGTCGGGCGCTATTTTGAAAGGAGGAAACGCACATGAATGTGTTTTCGGTCAAGGATCTGCACCTGTGGTATGGGGCGCATGAGGCACTGAAGGGGGTCAGCATCGACATCCCCGAGAAAAGCATCACCGCCTTCATCGGCCCGTCCGGCTGCGGCAAATCCACCTTTCTCAAAACGCTCAACCGCATGAACGATCTGGTGGACGGTGTGCGCATCACCGGCGAGGTGAAATATAAGGACGAGGACATTTTCGCCCCGGGCGTGGATGTGAATGCGCTGCGGCGGGAGGTGGGCATGGTGTTTCAGAAGCCCAACCCGTTCCCGATGAGTATTTATGACAATGTTGCCTACGGCCCGCGCACTCACGGCGTGCGCAACAAGGCGCGGCTGGACGAGATCGTCGAGCAGTCGCTGCGCGGTGCGGCGATCTGGGACGAGGTAAAGGATCGTTTGAAGAAAAACGCGCTCGGTCTTTCCGGCGGTCAGCAGCAACGGCTGTGCATCGCCCGCGCACTGGCGGTGGAGCCGACGGTGCTGCTGATGGACGAGCCGACAAGCGCGCTTGACCCCATCTCCACCTCCAAGATCGAGGAGCTGGCGATGAGCCTCAAGGAGAAATACACCATCGTCATCGTCACCCACAATATGCAGCAGGCGGTGCGTATTTCGGATAACACGGCGTTTTTCCTGCTCGGCGAGCTTGTGGAATACGGAAAGACGGAGACGCTTTTCTCCGATCCGACCGACAAGCGCACCGAGGATTATATCACGGGGAGGTTTGGCTGATGCGTACACGGTTTGATGAACAGTTATCCAAGCTCAACACGGAGCTGATCGAAATGGGCGCTTTGTGCGAAGAGGTCATTGCCCTTGCGGTCGACGCGCTGACAAGGGCGGACGCGGGACTGGCAAAGACGGTGGCGCCCGTGGACGAAAAGATCGACCAAAAGGAGCGGGACATCGAGGCCTTGTGCTTAAAGCTGCTGTTGCAGCAGCAGCCGGTCGCCCGCGATCTGCGGCAGATTTCCGCGGCGCTCAAAATGATCACCGACATGGAGCGCATCGGCGATCAGGCAAAGGACATTGCGGAGCTTATCCGCTTTTTGCCGCCAAGACCGATCGAGCAGGGCGAGCTTTTGCGAAAAATGGCACGCGCTGTGATAAAAATGGTGACGGAAAGTGTTGATGCTTTCGTAAAACATGATATAATGATAGCAAAGGCGGCGATCGCGGACGACGATACCGTGGATGCCTATTTCGACAGTGTGAAAGACGAGCTCATCGCCCGTATTGCGAAAAACCCGCAGGACGGTGCTTTTGCTTTGGATCTGCTGATGATTGCCAAGTACTTTGAGCGCATCGGCGACCATGCCGTGAACATCGCCGAGTGGGTGATTTTCTCCGTGACGGGGATGCACAAGGAGGAGTAAGCATGATCTTTTGTGTGGAGGACGATGCCGGCATCCGGGACATCGAGGTGTATGCGCTGCAGTCGACGGGCTTTGCGGCGCGCGGCTTTGCGGACGGCGCGACATTCACGGCGGCGCTGGCAAAGGAAAAGCCGCAGCTCATCGTTCTCGATGTCATGCTGCCGGGGGTGGACGGCATCACCCTTTTGCGGCAGCTCAAGGGTACGCCCGCTTTCGCGGACATCCCGGTCATCATGGCGACGGCAAAGGGCGAGGAATATGACAAGATAAAGGGGCTGGATCTCGGCGCCGATTATTATCTTGTCAAGCCGTTCGGCGTGATGGAATTTGTTTCCTGCGTGAAGGCGGTGCTGCGCCGCTGTGCGCCGCAGGAAACGGCGGATACATTGAAGGACGGCGGTCTTTCCCTGCAGCTTTCCGCACATACCGTGACGGCGGACGGCAAGCCTGTCACGCTGACCTACAAGGAATTTGCGCTTTTGGCGCTGTTTTTGTCCCACAAAGGGACCGCCTTCAACCGCGATCAGATCTTCAACGAGGTGTGGGGCATGGATTTTTGCGGTGAGACCCGCACGGTGGATATGCATATCCGCACGCTGCGGCAAAAACTGGGGGCATACGGCGCGCGGATACAGACCGTGCGCGGTATCGGCTACCGTTGGGAGGAAAAAGTATGACGAGAAAAATTTTTCGCTCTATCGTGTTGGTGGCGGCGTCGGTGCTGATCGTCGGCATGGCGATCCTGTTCTGCGTTCTGTATTCCTATTTCGGTACGGTGGAGGAAAGGGAGCTGCAGGACGCGGTGCAGCTTGCGGCAACGGCGGTGGAAAAGGACGGCGACACCTATCTGAAGGCGCTGTCCGACACCCGCTATCGCTTAACGCTCATTGCCGCCGACGGCAGTGTTCTGTATGACACCGCGACGGGCGCCGCCGACATGGAAAACCACAGGGAGCGCACCGAGGTCAAGGAGGCACTCGAGACCGGCACGGGCAAAAGCGTGCGCTATTCCGACACGCTGCTCGAAAAGACCATCTATGTCGCCCGCCGTTTGAAGGACGGCACGGTGCTGCGTATGTCCGTGGCGCAAAACAGCGTCGGTGTCATATTGCTCGGTATGCTGCAGCCGTTTTTGGTGGTGCTGCTGTGTGCGCTGATCTTGTCTGCCGTTTTGGCAAACCGTCTTTCCAAGCGCATTGTCGGGCCGCTCAATGCTCTCGATCTGGAGCACCCGCTGAAAAACGAGACCTATGAGGAATTAGCGCCGCTGCTCGTGCGCATCGACCGTCAGCGCAAGGAGATCGACGCGCAGGTGACGGCGCTGCGGCAAAAGCAGGACGAGTTCACGCAGATCACCCAAAATATGGCGGAGGGACTGGTGCTGCTGGACAGCAAGCAGAAGGTCGTGAGCATCAACCCTGCCGCAAAACGCATTTTTGAGGTGGATGCGACGGCAGGGGAGAGCTTTCTCTGCGTTGATCGCAGCCACAGCATGCGTGCCGCCATTGCGGACGCACTGCTGGCGGGACACAGTGAAATTTTCTGTGAGTATGGCGGCAGACAGTATCGCGTGAATGTCAGCCGCATCGAATCGGACGGTGTGATGCTCGGCGCGGTCGTTTTGGTGTTCGATGTCACCGAGCAGATGCGCGCGGAGCAGAGCCGGAGGGAGTTCACCGGCAATGTGTCGCATGAGCTGAAAACGCCGCTGCAGGGCATCATCGGCAGCGCGGAGCTGATCGCCTCGGGCATGGTGAAGGAAGAGGATCTGCCGCGCTTTGTCGGACATATCAGGAAAGAGGCGACCCGCCTTTTGTCCCTCATCGAGGACATTCTGCGCCTGTCGCAGCTCGACGAGGGTAAGGAAATGCCGCGCGAGGATGTTGACCTGTTTGCGGTTGCGCGCGAGGTCAAGACCGACCTTGCCGCGGCGGCTGCCGCAAAAAATGTGACGCTTTCCGTGAGCGGCGGGGAAACGGTGCTGCACGGGGTGCGCAGACTGCTGTATGAAATCCTTTTCAACCTGTGCGACAACGCCATCAAGTATAACAAGGACGGCGGCACGGTCGCGGTGACGGTCGGCGCAAAGGGCGGCATCTGCACGCTGCAGGTGAAGGACACCGGCATCGGTATCCCGCCCGAAGAGCAGTCGCGCGTTTTCGAGCGGTTTTACCGCGTGGACAAGAGCCGCTCCAAGGCCTACGGCGGCACGGGACTGGGGCTTTCCATCGTGAAGCACGCCGTGCAGTATCACGGCGGCAGCATCGTCCTGAAAAGCGTTCCCGACGAGGGCACGACCGTAACGGTGACCTTCCCGCAATAAATAAAAGATCATATTATAAAAACGAGAGCCGTCGTGCATTTGCATGACGGCTCTCAATTTTGAACGGTCATTGTCCTTCGACAATGTTAGAGGTGATATAATCAACGTGCCAATCGGCAAGCGCCTGCGCACGGTCGCGGTCGTCCGCCACCCAGCAGTTGACGCGAATGCCGTTTTGGTGCAAAAGCGCGATGTTCTGCGCGGTGAGGCGGGACTCCAGAATGTCCAGATCCAGCGCGTGGCGGCGGAGCTTTTCGATCAGAGTTTCGTTCACCTCACAGGTGCAGAGAAACTGCAGGGTGAGCTTGTCGGACAGAGCCCGCAGATTCACCATATTCTCATAGTCAAAGGAAATGAAAATGAGCTTTTCGGGGGTATATTCCTTTTCGACGATGGCGAGAATTTCCGCGATGTCCGCCTTTTCAAAGTGATTTTTCAGCTCTAAGACCGCCGTTTTGTCATAGGTCTTGCAGATGTGCAGATATTCCGCGAGCGACGGCAGGCACAGATCACGGCGCGGCTCACCGTCGCGGTCGGTGAGGTGCAGCGCCCGCAGGGCGGCAAAGGTGCTTTGCTCCACCTGCAGGTTTTCGCCCGCCACCCGTCCGGTGGAGTCGTCGTGAATGACGATATACTGTCCGTCGGCGGTCTTGTGCACATCGGTTTCAATGCCGAAATAGGAACGGTTGCCCGCTGCCACGAACGCGGCGGCGGTGTTTTCCCGTTCGATGCCGCTCAGTCCGCGGTGCGCAATCATTTTGGTGCTTTTTGCATCGATTTTGACTGTATCCATGCTGACAACCTCCTCAGTCAATCGCCTTGGTGGCGACAATATCCGTCCCGCACACATCGGCAAGCACGATGTCGCCGATGGCAACGGGCGCGCTGACGGCGGCTGCGCGCAGCCGCTCCATCACCTTGAACATGTCCGCCTTGTCCACCGGCTCGCGTGTTTTGACGCTCACCATGGTGTTTTCGCGGTTTGAAACCCGCACGGTTGAGGTAACGGTGCGCCGGGGGTGGGTACATTCCGTCTCGGCATAGGTCACGCCGCGCGGGCAGCCGTTGCCGCGCACCGTGACGCTGCCGTTTTCGATCTCGGCGGTCAAAAGACAGCCGCGCGGACAGATGATACAGGTTAATTCTCTTTTCATGCCAGTTCCTCCATGCTGACCGTGATGGGCGTTGTCACGCCGGCGAGCTTTTCCGCTTTCACGGGGAGCTTTTCCATTTCGCCGGGCGCGGCCTTCGGCCGCACGGCGGTGGCAAGAACGGTGTCGCCCGCCCGCACGGTGAAACGCACCCGTCCCGCGGGCGCGCTGACACGCAGAAACAGTGCCACATCACCGCTTTGCGGATGCACCCGCTGCGGCAGCACATACCGCACACCGTCTCCCGCGACGGTCGGTACAGTGATGTTGTCTGCGACGGTCGTTTCACTGTCTGCGTGCTTTGCCAGCACATATGCCGCCGCGCCGGCGCCCGCCAATTCCGCCTCGTCGGAAACATAGTCCACAAGGTCGTGAACCTGCAGCACATTGCCGCAGGCAAAAATGCCGGGGATGGCGGTCTGGCGGTGTTCGTCCACGACAGCACCGTTCGTGACGGGATCGATCGGGATGCCCGCCGCACGGGTGAGCTCGTTTTCGGGGATGAGCCCCACCGACAGCAGCAGCGTGTCGCAGGGGATAAAGCGGCGGGTGCTGTCGATGATGCGGCGGTGCTCGTCTACGGCGGCGACGGTGACGCCCGCGAGGCGCTCGTCGCCGTGAATTTCGGCGACGGTGTGGGAAAGATAGAGCGGAATGTCAAAGTCGTGCAGACACTGCTCGATATTGCGGGCAAGACCGCCCGAATAGGGCATCAGCTCGCACACCGCCTCCACCTTTGCACCCTCCAGCGACATGCGCCGTGCCATGATGAGCCCGATGTCGCCCGATCCCAGAATGACCGCGCGCCTACCGACGGAAAAGCCCTCACAGTTCATGAGCTTTTGTGCCGTGCCTGCGCTGTAGACGCCCGCAGGGCGCGTGCCCGCAATGTTCAGCGCGCCGCGGCTGCGTTCGCGGCAACCCATGGCGAGCACGACGGCGCCCGCCTGCACTTTCAACATCCCGTCGCGACTTTGCGCGGTGACGGTGCGGTCGGCGGTGACGGCGGTGACGGTAGTCTCGGTGTAGACGCGAATACCGCGCTCCTTCACCATTTCCGCATACACTGCCGCATATTCCGGCCCTGTCAGCTCGCGTCCCAGCTTGTGCAGACCGAAGCCGTTGTGGATGCACTGGCGGAGGATGCCGCCCGGCGTTTCCTCGCGGTCGATGATGACGACATCCCGCACGCCGCTGTCATATGCCTTGACGGCAGCTGCCATGCCGGCGGGGCCGCCGCCGACGATCACAATATCATGTTGCAACATACTTTTTTCTCCTTACAGCTTGCCGACGGTAAGATAGCTTTCGCCGCCCTTTTTCGTGACGGACGCACAGGGAACGCTGTTTTCCTCCGCCAACAGGCGCCGGACATACGGCAGGCAGAACCCGCCCTGACACCTGCCCATGCCGGCGCGGGTGCGGCGCTTGACGCCGTCCGTGTCCACCGCTTTCGGGTTGCGGCGGATGGCATCGCGAATTTCGCCCTCGCTCACCGTTTCACAGCGGCAGATCACTCTGCCGTAGGCGGGATGTGCCTTGATGTAGGCATCCTTTTCCTCGTCGGACATGTGACGGAAGGCAAAGCTGTCGGCGCGCTCGCCGCAATAGGCGGGATTATCTTCAAGGGGCAGCCCTGCTCTGCCAAGCAGCTCGACGGCATATTCCGCGATGGCGGCAGAGGCGGTAAGCCCCGGCGAGTCGATCGCCGCGACCTGCAAAAGTCCCGCGACGGTGTCGCTCATTTTGATGATGAAATCGCCGCCCTTTTCCGATGCACGCACACCGGCAAAGGAGGTGATGACCTGCCGCAGATCGAGGGAGGGGACGCTCTTTTTGGCAAGCGTCGCCACCTTTGCGAGACCCGCGGGGGTCGTTTCGGTGCTTTCGGGCGTTTTGACCGCGTCGGCGGTCGGACCGACAAGCAGATTGCCGTCTGCCGTCGGCGTGACCAAAACGCCCTTGCCCGCCGCGCTCGGCACCCTGAAGATCGTGTGCGACACGCGCGCTCCTTCCGTCTTGTCGAGCAGCAGATATTCGCCTGCGCGGGGGAGAAGGGTGAAGCTGTTGTCGCCCGCCATTTCGGAAATTCTGTCCGCAAAGCCGCCCGCACAGTTGGCGACAAACCGCCCGCGCACCGTGTCGCCGCTCGCGGCGCGCACGGTGAATCCGTCTTTGTCGCGGGCGATGCCGCAGACGGCGAAATCGCGCAGCAGGGTGACGCCGTTGTCCATGGCGTTGCCGATGGCGGCGATCGTCAGCATATACGGACAGATGACGCCCGCAGACGGCACGAGCAGCGCGCCCGTCACCTCTGCGGACAGCGCCGGCTCGATTGCCCGCGCCGCGTCGCCCGACAGAAGCTTCAGATCGGGGATGCCGTTTTCCTTGCCGCGTGCAAAAAGGGCGGCAAGCGTTTTTTCTTCCTCAGCGCCGAATGCGCAAACGAGTGAGCCCGTTTTGCGATACGGCACATGCAGCTCGTCCGCTGCCTTATAGAGCAGCGGCACACCGGCGGTGTTGAGCTTTGCTTTCAGCGTGTGGGGCAGCGGGTCATAGCCGCCGTGGATAATGCCGCTGTTTGCTTTGGAAGCACCGCACGCAACATCCGACGCCTTTTCGACAACGCACACCGACAGGCGGTAGCGGGAAAGGGCGCGCGCCAGCATGCCGCCGGTCACGCCCGCGCCGATAATGACAACATCAAACATACCATAGCTCCTTTTTGCCGGTGGAAACGGCGACAGCGCCGCTTGAAAGCGCCGTCGTGATCTCCGCTTTCGTTTCGATTAGACCGCCCGCGATGACGGGAATGCCGGTCGCGGCAAAGGCGGCAAGCACCTTGTCGACCGTGCCCGGCATGATCTCCATGAGATCGGGGCGGGTGTTTTGCAGCTGCTCGTGGATGCCGGCGACCCCCTGCGAGTCCAGCGCAAAAAAGCGCTGCACCGTCGGCAGCCCCAGCTCCTTTGCCTGCCGCACGAGCTGACCGCGAGTGGTGAGGATGCCGTCGACGCCGCATTGCCGCAGATAGTCGATGCCCACTCTGTCCTTGCCGATGCCCTCGGCAAGATCGAGATGCACCAAAATGCATTTGCCCGCCTTGTGCGCTTCGTCGATCTGCGCTTTGATGTGCAGCAGGTTGGCGCGCAGATGAAACAAAACGGCGGCGGGCGACTCCACTGCCGCCTTGAACCGTTCCTCCGTCACCGCCGCGATCACGGGAGACGCCTCCAAAAGCGCACACAGCGCATGTGTGTCCATCATGATCCCTCCAAAACAAAAAAAGACGCAGACACCCCTTGTCGGTGCTTGCATCTCCTAAACTCAATCACAGTATAGTCGCCTTCTTCCGAAAAGTCAAGTGTTCATTTCACACGATTGTGCAGAAAAACAGCAAAAAAACCTATAGTCATTCGCGATACTTCATGATAGAATGAACGGGATGGGAGGAGATTTTTTATGGCACTGAAATTTGTATCTTCTTTGGAAAAATGCTTTCTTTCGGACAATATCGCCGACAAGGCGACCTTTTCAAGCGGTTCTTTTTTGAAAAACGAGCGGTTTCACCTCGGTGTCTGCTTTACGGCGGACGATCCCGATGCCGCCAAACGCGCGGTGACGCTGCGCGTCGTTTCACCGCTTGCGGCATATGTTGCGGTGCGCAAGGTCGTGCATGTGCCGGTGCGCATGGCGTGCAACCCCGGAGAAACGGTGGCGGATGACTATATCACCACCGCGCCGGGACTCTATCCCGACATGCTCGTGCCGCTTGCCGAGGATGGGCAGCTGTTTTTGCAGAAAAATCTCGAGTCGCTCTTTTTGGAGATCGACCCGAAAGGTGCCGTCGCCGCCGGGGACTATCCGCTGACGGTGCAGTTAGTCGACGGGAATGAGGTCGTTGAGGAAGCGACCTGCACACTTACCGTCATCGGCGCCGCGCTGCCGCCGCAGACGCTGAAATTCACGCAGTGGTTCTATTGCGATTGCCTTCGGGTGCAATACGGCACGGAGAGCTTTGACGAGCGGCATTGGCAGATCATCGAGAGCTATGCAAAAACGGCGGTCAAGAACGGCGTCAACATGCTGCTCACCCCGATCTTCACCCCCGCGCTCGACACCGCCGTCGGCAGAGAACGCCCGACAACGCAGCTGGTGGACGTGCAGCTGCAGGACGGTGTCTATACCTTCGGGTTCGAAAAGCTCGGCAGATGGGTCGACATGTGCGACCGCATCGGCATACAGTATCTGGAGATCGCGCATTTCTTCACCCAGTGGGGTGCAGAGCATGCGCCGAAGGTCATGGCGACCGTCGACGGGGAATACCGCCGCATTTTCGGCTGGGACACCGACGCCGCCGGCGCGGAATACGGCGCGTTTTTGCAGGCGCTCATTCCCGCACTTTTGGCATTTTTGCGGGAGAAAAACGGTTGGGACAAGCGCTGCTTCTTCCATATTTCGGACGAGCCGAACGAGGAGCATCTGGCGCAGTATGCCGCGGCGCGCGCACAGGTGACGGCGCTGCTGCGCGGCTATCCGATCATGGACGCGCTGTCGAACTATGAATTTTATGAGCAGGGCGTCGTTGACATCCCCGTCGCCGCGACCGATCACATCGAGCCGTTCCTTGCCCACGGGGTCAAGGGACTGTGGTGCTATTATTGCGTCGGACAGAGCAAAAAGGTCTCCAACCGCTTTGTCGCCATGTCCTCCGCGCGCACCCGCATTCTCGGCGCGCAGATGTATAAATACGGCATCGCGGGCTTTTTGCACTGGGGCTATAACTTCTATTTCTCGCAGTTCTCGATGGAAACGGTCAACCCGCTCATGATCACCGACGGCGACTATTTCGCGCCTGCGGGCGACACCTTCTCGGTCTATCCCGCGCCGGACGGCACACCGTATGCATCGCTGCGGCTGGAGGTGTTTTATGACGGCCTGCAGGACATGCGGGCGCTCGCGCTGTGTGAGAGCCTGTATGGGCGGGAATATACGCTGCAGCTGTTGGAGCAGGGCACAGACGGCATCACCTTCTCGGAATATCCGCGCGACGGCGCATTTTTGCCCGCCATGCGCGAGCGGGTGAACGCTGCCATTGCGAAAAAAGCATAACAAAACGGATCTTTGCGGCGACACCTGTGATGGGTGTCGCCGCTTTGTATATTCCGCCCTTTTTGACAAACATTTGACAGGGGAGAAAAGAAAGGTATACGGCGAGGTTGAGGCGGCAAGAAGACAGTTTGCACGCTTCAAAAAATGCACCGCCGTCTATTGCGATAAGCACAAAAAAGGGCGCACGGTGGAGCAGCTCACCGTGTCCGAACAAAAAAATGATGCTGTATTCTTGATTGTCGGCAAAAAATGTGTTACCCTTATACAGTACGCAGAAAAAAGGGGGCATACCGATGCCGACACTCATGACCGCTCTTGCACCCGAACAGGTGATGAATCGCCTGCGGGCACACGCTGAACCGCAGGTGCGCCGCAATTTGCCGTATCGCGACCGCGATACCTTTGTCATCCGCACCGACGGCGACCGCTTTTGGCTGAAATTTCATGCTGCCCGTCACGGACGGGTGCTGCGCCACCGCGCCGACATGCTGTGCGGTAGGGTGCTGCCGACGGAAAACGGCTGCGCCGTGCGGTATCATATCCGTAAAAGCATACCGATGCTGTTTCTCGGAACGGCGCTCGCGGTATGCTTTTTGCCGCTTTTTCTGTCGCTCATCTTCGTAGCGGCAAAGGGGCGTCCCGCCGACATCGGGGGGCTTATCGTGACAGGCGGCGCGGGAATTTGCGGGCTCTGGCTGCTTTTGCGCTCCGGCGCGCGCCCGCTGCGACAATATTTGTATGCGGCATGTAAGAAGGAGTGAGAGCGATGTGGGAAAATCTCAAACAGGAGCTGCTCGGCAATGTGACGAAGTTTGCCATTGACCTTCTTCTGGCGATCGTGCTGCTCGTCGTCGGCGCAAAGCTCATAAAAAGGCTGCGCCGTTTCATGAAAACGGGACGCGCATTTCAGAAAATGGACAAGAGCGTGCACGCCTTCGCGGAAAGCTTTGTGATCACAGTGCTGTATACGCTGCTGTTTTTGTCGGCGGCGATGGTGCTCGGCATCCCGACCGCCTCGGTGATGACGCTGGTGGCGTCCGCAGGCGTGGCGATCGGTCTGGCGCTGCAGGGCGCTTTGGCGAATTTCGCGGGCGGACTGCTCATTTTGCTTTTCAAGCCCTTTCGCGTCGGGGACTATATCGTGACCGCAAACGGCGAGGGCACGGTCATCGACATCACGGTCGTCTACACCACCCTGCAGACTCTGGATCATCGGCACATCACGCTGCCGAACGGCGCGCTCACCAACGCCGCCGTCACCAACTGCAGCGCCGAGCCGCTGCGCCGCATCGATCTGACCTTTTCCGCGTCCTACACCTGCGATGCGGAAAAGGTCAAGGCGGTGCTCACAAAGGTCGCGGCGGACGATCCGCTCGTGATGGACGATCCCGCCCCCGTGGTGCGCCTTTTGTCTCACGGGGACAGCGCGCTTGTCTATACGCTGTATGTGTGGTGCGACAGAAGCAACTATTGGGCGGTTTATTATAATATGCAGGAGCAGGTCAAAGCGGCGTTTGATGCGGCGGGGATCAGCATCCCGTATCCGCAGATGGATATACACATTGACAAATAAACTGTAAAATATACAAATAGTATAGGAGATAACCATGACAAGACTACTTATCGTGCGGCACGGGCAGAGCATGGCGAATGTCGGAGAGATCTTCGCCGGTCACTATAATGTGCCGCTTTCGCCCCTCGGGCACGAGCAGGCAGAAAGAACGGCGGCGTTCCTGACGGCGCACTATGCCGTCGATCGGGTGTACAGCAGCGATCTCGACCGCGCCATGGAAACGGCGGCGTGCACGGCAAAAAAGCTGCATCTGACGGTCACGCCCGTGCCGGCGCTGCGCGAAATTTTTGCGGGCGAATGGGAGGGCAAGCGGTTTGACCGCCTGGCAGCGGAATATCCGGCGGATTTTGGCAGATGGCTTGCCGATGTCGGCGAGTCCGCCTGTACCGGCGGCGAGAGCGTCGCGGAGGTCTCAGAGCGGGTGGTCGGGGCGCTCGAAAGGCTTGCCGCCGAAAACGACGGCAGGACCGTGGTCGTTGCGACGCATGCGCTGCCGGTGCGGGTGTTTCAGTGCTTTGTGCAGGGTATACCCGCCTGCAACATGAAGGATGTGCCGTGGGTGAGCAATGCCTCCGTCACCGAGGCGACCTTTGAAAACGGAAAATTCACCCTTGTCGCCGTCGGCATGGACGCGCATCTTGCCGATCTCAAGACCTCCCTTCCGGCGAATGTATAAGAAAAAATCCTCCGCTGACTTTCGCGTCAGCGGAGGATTTTTTTTGGTGTGCAGATCAGTATTTCTTGTGCTGCAGGGCGGTCTCGGTGTTATAGATCGCCTGCACGGCGGCGCGGTCGGCGTTGACGACGATATAGGTGTAGATCGCGTCGAAAATGGCGAGCTGCGCGATGCGGGAGCTCATGGCGAGGATGGAGTGCCGCGTTTCGTCGGACTTGGTGCAAAGCGAAATGTCCACCGTTTCGGAGAGCGGAGATGCGCCGTAGTTCGAGATGCCGATGGTGGTAGCGCCGCCGACCTTGGAAAGCTGCATCGCCTCCACGATGTCCACCGACGAGCCGGAGTGGGAAATGCCGACGGCGACGCTCTGGCGGTCAAGATGGGAGGCGATGATCGCCTGCAGGTGGTTGTCGCTGCACGCCTGTGCATGCAGCCCCAGACGCAGGAATTTGTGCGCTGCGTCCATGGCGATGGCGGCGGAATTGCCCAGTCCGAAGATGACGATGCGTCGCGCGTGCATGACAGCGTTTGCCGCGCGTTCGAGCGCGGCAGGATCGAGCACCGATTCGGTGTTTTGCAGGGAAACGGAAATGTCGTGGATACGCTTTTTGAAGATGTCAAAGCAGCTGTCGGATTTGTCCACCTCGCTGACGGCGGAAACATGCGACAGCTCGCCCGCAATGCCGATCTTCAGCGCCTGATACCCCTCAAACCCCAACCGACGGGAAAAGCGCACCACCGTCGCGTCGCCGCAGCCGCAGCGCTTGGCAAGGTCGCTGATGGAGATGCCGACGATCTCGGACGGATTTTCGGAAACATAATCCGCGATCTTTCGCTCGCCGGGTCCCATTTCCCGATACAGAAACCGCATTTTGTGGACAATGGATTCCATTTTGCGCCTCCAAATGAAACTAATTTCCATTATTTTAACATATTTTGGAGAAAAGTCAATGAAAATGAAAATATTTTCCGCAAATCCATTGAAAACCAGCAGGGAATTTGTTAAAGTGTAGGAGTGTAGATGCGTGGTGTGTCTAAGCTTTGACAAAGGAGTAGTGAGTATGCAGGAGTATTCTGTTAAGGTCGGATTGCTGCCGATGCGCCGCAACACGACCGACCGTCCCCGCGGGACTTTTCTGACATGGTATTCTGCAGAGCAGCGTGGGCATCGCTTTGTGAAGTACATTGAGGAGCATTTTTCCACCGACAAGATCACCTTCGTGGACACTAAGGGGATCGGCATTGAGGACCTGGTGTTCGATGACGCCTCTGCGGCAGAGGCGGTGGAGCGGTTCCGCACCGAGAAGGTGGACGCCGTTTTCATCATCAACTGCAACTTCGGCAACGAGGAGGCGGCGGCGGACATTGCGAAGGCGCTCGGGAAACCGGTGCTTTTGTGGGCGCCGCTGGACGATGAATACTATGTGGACGGTATGCGGCCGACCGACTCCCAGTGCGGACTTTTCGGCGTGTCCCGTCAGTTCCAGCGTTTCCACATCCCGTTCTCCCACCTGCCCTGCTGCACGGTGGAGTCGGAGGAATTTGCAAAGGGGTTTGACTCGTTCGTGCGGGTCACCTGCATGGTCAAAAACTTCCGCGGGCTGAAGATCGGTCAGTTCGGGTCGCGTCCCGCGCCGTTTTTCTCGGTCATTTGGAACGAGGGCGAGCTGATGGAGAAGCTCGGCGTGCGGGTGCGTGCGCTCAACTTCGCCATTTTGGAACAGCGCATGAAGGAGATCCTCGAAAAGGGCGGCAAGGAGCTTGTCGAGATTGAGGAGTTCTATAAGAAAAACTACAGGATGGACGACCTGACGCCGCAGTATTTGGAGCGCATGGCGGCGCTGGTGCTGACCTATAAGAGCTTTTTCGAGGAATATGATCTCGATGTCATTTGCGCCGAGTGCTGGACGGCGACGCCGGTTATGTTCGACGGATTGGCGCCCTGCGCCGTCTACGGCGTTTTGAACGACATGGGGTATATGGTCGCGTGCGAGAGCGATATGCACTGCGCTCTGACCATGGTGCTGCTCAAGGCGGCGACGATGGGCGAGGGGAAACCGCTTTTCGGCGAGTTCACCGTGCGGCATCCCGAAAACCGCAACGCCGAGCTTTTGTGGCACTGCGGGCCGTTCCCGCTGTCGCAGAAAGCGCCGGACAGCGAGGCGCGCCTTGTCAATCAGCGTGAATGGTTCCGTGCCAAGGACGGCACCTACACCGTCGCCCGCATGGATCAGGAGAGCGGCAGCTATATGATCCTGCCGCTGTGCTGCCACACGACGAAGGGCCCCAAGACGCACGGCACTTATCTTTGGGGTGAGTTCGAGGATCTGCAAAAGGTGGAGGATCGCCTGCTGGAGGGCCCGTATATCCACCACTTTGTGGAGATCGAGGGCGACTATACCAAGGAGATCAAGGAGTTCTGCAAATATTTCCCCGCATTGAAGCCGGATACGGTTTGAGTACATAAAAAGGAGTAAGAGATATGCAGTATCAGATGAATGAATTTTTGTTTTCCATGATCCTGACCGAGCTGGAAGACGCCGTGGGCAAGGAGAACTGCTCCACCCGCGCCATCGACAAGGTCACGCACAGCGTGGACTACTATTGGCTGTCCCGCATGTGGGCGGATCGCGGCTGTCTGATGCCCGAGGCGGACATCATCGTTTGCCCGAAGGACGCGACCGAGGTCTCGAAGGTGCTCAAAATCGCCAACTACTATAAGCTGCCGGTCACCACCTGGGGCGCGGGCGGCGGCACGCAGGGCGGTGCTATTCCGGTTTGCGGCGGCATCCTGCTCGACACCAAGCGCATGAATCAGATCTATGAAGTGAACACTGAGGGCATGTACATCGAGTGCGGCACGGGTGCGATCTATAAGCACATCGAATGGGCGGCAAACGAGGTCGGCAAGGCGACCATGCACTATCCCTCCTCACTGACCTGCTCCACCGTCGGCGGATTTTTGGCGCACCGCGGCATCGGCGTCTGCTCCACCAAATACGGTAAGATCGACGACATGGTGCTGCAGATGGAGGTCGTTCTCCCGAACGGCGACATCATCAACACCTCCTCCGCACCCAAGCATGCGGCAGGCCCCGACCTCAATCAGATCTTCATCGGCTCCGAGGGCACGCTCGGCGTCATCACCAAGGCGCAGATCCGCATTTTCGATCAGCCCGAGGATCGCCGTTTCCGCGGCTTTTTGTTCCAGGATATGCACGGCGCGTTCCGGGCGGCAAGAGAGCTGCTCCAGAAATTCAAGCCCTCCGTCATGCGTCTGTATGATGAGGCGGAGACCGCAACGCTCATCAAGAAGATCGTCGGCGTGGAGCGCAAGGGCGCGTTCATGAATGTTGCCTATGAGGGCGTCAAGGAAATGGTGGATGTGGAGGAGAAGATCCTGCTCGACACCTTCAGAAAATACGGCGCAGAGGACATGGGCAGCGAATACGGCGAAAAATGGTGGGACGAAAAGATCACCTTCTTCTATCCCGGCCACATGATGGATATTCCGCAGATGTTCGGCACGATGGACACCATCGCCCCCTACGACAAGATCGAGGAGATCTATTGGGCGATGAAGGAGGCCATCGAAACGAACTTCCCGCAGGCGAAGTTCATTGCGCACTTCTCACACTGGTATGAGTGGGGCGCGATGGTGTATGACCGCTTCATCATCGACGGCAAGGATGTCCCCAAGGATCCGGTCGAGGCGCTGCGTCTGCACCAGGCGGTCTGGACCTGCGGCGTGCGCACGGCGCTGGCACACGGCGGCGTTGTCAACGACCACCACGGCGTCGGCATCAAGCTCGGCAGACTCATGAAGGAGCAATACGGTCCCGCCATGCAGGTGTTCGAGGGACTCAAAAAGACGCTGGATCCGAACGGTATCATGAACCCGTTCAAGCTTGGACTGTAAGAAAGGAGCATACATACTATGGTTATGTCGGATAAAGCGAAACAGCATGTGGACTCCTGCCGTTTCTGCTGGATGTGCCACCATATCTGTCCGATCGGCAACGCGACCGGTCACGAGCGCAGCACCGCGCGCGCCAGAGCGCTCGGTATCTCCCTTGTCAACCGCAACACCATTCCGCTCGAGGAGATCATGGACAACATCTATGAATGCGCGACCTGCGGCGGCTGTGTCCATGTTTGCGTAACCGGCTGGGATCCCGTGATGTTTACAAAGGAGACCCGTCTGCACGCGGCACTGGAGGGCAAGCTCCCGTCCTATATTCAGACGCTGCTCGACAACTGCCTGGAGACCGGCAACGCCTATGGCAAGACCGCGCTTTGCGACGGTCTGACTGCGGCGATCAAAAAGCACGAGAAAAAGACCGACACGCTGCTTTTCCTCGGCGTGGACGCACGGTATATGGCGTGTGAGCAGGCGAAAAAGGCGATCGAGGTGCTGGAGAGCGCCGGCGTGGACTTCACGACGCTTGCCGATGAACCCGCCTCGGGCGCACAGCTCGACTTCCTCATCGGCGCTGCCAATGAAACAAAAGAGCAGATGACTGCTGCGGCGAAGGTGCTCGACACCTTCAAGACCGTTGTGGTGTATGATCCGAACGACGCCAAGGCGTTAAAGCAGCTCTATAAAGAGTACGGCGTGGAGCTTTCCTGCGCGGTCGTGACCTATACGACCTATGTGGCAAAGCTTTTGAAGGACGGCAAGCTGCAGCCGAAGAACACCGGCAAGACCGTTGTGTTCCAAGATCCCTTCCAGCTCTCCCGCGATCTCGGCGAGATCGAGGAGCCGCGCGAGATCATCGAGAACTATGCGGTGCTCGGCGAAATGCTCCTGAACCGCGACGAGACCATCTGGGCGGGCAACATTCTGATGGCGCAATATCTCCCCGAGGTCATCGACGAGGTGGCGCGCCGCCGTCTTTTCAACGCCGAGAGCATCGGCGCAACGACGATGGTGACGGCGTCCGTTTCGGAATATTGGGCGCTGAAGCACGTAAAGCAGGACAAGATCGAGGTTCTGTCCATCGAAGATCTCGTTTTGGGCTGAGGAGGTCATAGCAATGCTGGTAACCTTACAGGAAATCATCGGCATGGCGGAAAAGGGCACTTTCTGTGTCCCCGCCTTTAATGTATACAACATCGAGACGGTCATGGGCGTGATCGAGGCGGCAGAAGAGGAAAAAGCGCCGGTCATCCTGCAGGTCTATCCGCGTCTTGTCAACGAGCAGGTCGGCTATTATATTGCCCCCGCCGTTTTGGCTGCTGCGAAGAAGGCGAGCGTGCCCGTCTGTCTGCACCTTGACCACGGCCCGTCCGAAAAGGAAGCGCTCAAAATGCTGCGCTGGGGCGCCACCGGCATCATGGTGGACGGCTCGGTGCACGAATATGCGGACAATGTGGCGCTCACCCGCCGCGTCGTGGACATCTGCGGCACGGTCGGCGTCGGCGTCGAGGGCGAGCTCGGACACATCGGCAGCGTCAACGACGATGCCATGTGTGCGTTCACCGATCCCGATCAAGCGGCGGACTTCGTGAAAAAGACGGGTGTCACCTGCCTTGCGGTGCTCATCGGCAACGCACACGGTCACTATAAGAAACCGCCGAAGCTGGACATCGACCGCGTGCGCGCGATCCGCAAGGCGACCGGCGGCATCCCGCTGGTGCTGCACGGCGGCTCCGGCATCCCCGACGACCAGGTGAAGGCCGCCATCAAGGAGGGCGTGCGTAAAATGAACATCGGCACGGATGTGTGCTGTGCGTTTGCCGACGGCGCGACGGCGGAGCTGAACAACCCCGACCGCAGCCTGGCGGTGGATCTGTTCATGAAGCCCGCCATTGCGTCCGTTAAGGCGCTGGCGGTCAACAAGATCCGCCTTGTCGGCGCAAACGGAAAGGCAACGGTATGAGTAAGATCGTGGGAATCGGCGCGTGCGTGATGGACACGCTGGTGACGCTGCCGCACTATCCGACCGAGGACACCAAGCTGCGCGCCGAAAGCAGCAAGCCCGCGGGCGGCGGCCCCGTCGCGACGGGGCTTGTTGCGGCGGCAAAGCTCGGCGAGAGCGCCGGTTTTGTCGGCGTGCTGTCCGACGACGCGGGCGGACGGTTCTTGCAGCAGGATTTTGAAAAATACGGCGTGGACACGGCGGCGGTCGATGTGCTTTCGGGCTATCGCTCGTTCACATCCGTCATCTGGCTGTCCCGCGCAACAACGACCCGCACCTGCGTTTTCGACAAGGGCGACCTGCCCGCGCTTTCGCTGTCCGAAAACCAGAAAAAGGCGATCCTGTCCGCAGAGCTGCTCATGGTGGACGGCAACGAGCTTGCCGCCGCTGTGGAGGCGGCAAAGCTCGCAAGAGAAAACGGTGTCAGGGTGCTTTATGACGCGGGAGGGCTGTATGACGGCGTGGAAAAGCTGCTGCCGCATGCGGATTATCTCATCCCGTCGCGCGAATTTGCCCTCGGACACACCGGCTGCGGGACCGTGGAGGATGCGGCGAAAAAGCTCTTTGACACCTATCACCCGCAGGTCGTTGTCATCACCTGCGGCAAGGACGGCGGCTATTACTATGACGGGAACGCGGGCAGGACCTATCCCATCTATCCCGCAAAGGTCGTCGACTCCAACGGCGCGGGCGATGTGTTCCACGGGGCGTTTGCGGCGGGACTCGTGAAGGGCTTTGCGCCCTACACCTGCTGCCACTTCGCCAGCGCGGTGTCCGCGTTGAAATGCACGGGCGTCGGCGCAAGAGAAAGCGTGCCGTCGTTTGACACGGTGAAAAACTATTTGAAGGAGAATGGATATGACCTATAAGAGACATTGGGACGACAAAAAAGAAGGACTCACCCCGCTCTATAAGCGCGGCAACAGCGGCTGTCACGCCATGGAGATCGACGGCCTGTTTTTGAAGGCGGGCAGCACCTACAGCGGCGATACCGCCGAGATGGAATACGGTCTGACGCTGCTCGGCGGCACCTGCACCGTCAAGGGCGCCGACTTTGACTATGCCCACATCGGCAAGCGCAAAAATGTGTTTGACGGCAAGGCATATGCCGTGTATCTGCCGCGTCACACCGCGTTCACGGTGACGGCGGACACCGACCTGAAAATCATGATCGCCAAGTGTCCCGCCGACGCGGATCATGCGCCGGTGCTGGTGACGCCGGACGACGTGATCGTCAAGAACCTCGGCAAGCCCGGGTTCGAGCGCGAGGCGCATTTCCTGGTGGACGAGCGCATGAAGGCTTGCCGCATCTATATCGGCGAGAACTTCATCCGCGGCGGACAGTGGTCCTCCTTCCCCGGCCACAAGCACGATGTCAACAACATGCCGACCGAGGGCTTTGCCGAGGAAATTTATTACTATGAATACGATAAGCACACCGGCTACGGTATCCAGCAGGTGTACACCGCCGACCGCGCCATCGACGAGGCGTATCCCGTCCGCAACGGCGACATCGTGGAGATACCGAAGGGCTATCATCCCTGCTGTGTTGCACCGGGCTACACCGGGTATCTTCTGTGGATGATGAGCTGCGACAACCGCGGCTTTTACATGACCGCCGATCCGGAGCAGGATTGGCAGAACCACTGAGAAAAGGCGGGAAAGTGTTATGCTGGAGCAACTGAGAGCGAAAAATCCCTCCCTGCGCCTGCACACGGTGGGCGATCCGGCATTTGCAACTTTCGGCAGAGTGGTCGACGGACTGGAGGTATCGCCGCTCCTTGCGGCGGCACATGCCGTTTCTCTGCCGCAGGAGGGCTCGCAGTATACGGCGAGCGAGCCGACCTTCGAGGCGCTGCCGATCGCAAAGACGATAGCGGATGAGCTGTTCGGACAGATGCCGACGCAGATAGGTTTCTGCTTCGGACACAACCGTTTTTTGAACGCCGTCGAGTGGCATACCTCAAGCGAGATCAATGTCGCCGTGACGCCGCTCGTGCTCATTTTGGGGCACACCTACAGTATTCGGAACGGCACGCTTTCAAGCGACAAGCTCACGGCGTTCTTTGTCCCCGCGGGAACGGTCATCGAGGTGTTTGCGACAACGCTGCACTTCTGCCCCTGTGAGGTGGAGAAAACGGGATTTGGCTGCGTGGTGGCGCTGCCCAAGGGCACGAATACGCCGTGCGACATACCCCCTGCCGACAAGCGGCTGTTCCGCAAAAACAAGTGGCTTTTAGCGCACGTGGACAACGCGGCGCTCATCGCCCGCGGCGCGGTTGCCGGCATCACCGGCGAAAACTATATGCTGCACTATTGACGGAGAACGGTATGAAGATGCAATATTTACTCGGAATTGATTTCGGCGGCGGCGCGTCCAAGGCAACGCTTTTGGCGACGGACGGCACGGTCGCGGCGGAGGCGACGGCGGAATACCCGACGCTGTATCCCGCTGCGGGGGCATGCGAGCAACGCCCCGCCGACTGGATCGGTGCGCTGTGTGAAAATGTGCACACGCTGCTCGGAAAGAGCGGTGTTGCGCCGACGGATATTCTGGCGATCGCTATCGATTCTGCGACGCATACCTCGCTTGTGTGCGACAGGCATTTCACCCCGCTGCGCCCGGCGATGCACTGGACGGACAGCCGCAGCCGCCTGCAGGCGGATCGCCTGCGCGAACAGTGCGGCGAGGATATTTTCAAAAAGACCTTCCACAAGCCGGACACCATCTGGACACTGCCGCAGCTTTTGTGGCTGCGGGAAAACGAGCCGAAGGTGTTTTCTGCGGTGCGGCACATTTTCTTTGAAAAGGACTATATCCGCTATTTCCTGACCGCGACCTATTGCACCGACTACATCGAGGCGCAGGGCAGCATGCTGTTCGACTGCAACACGATGCAGTGGGACGAGGAGCTGTGTGCTCTTGCGGGCATCACGCCGCAGATGCTGCCGCCGCTCAAAAGTCCGACCGACATTGTCGGTCGTGTGACCGATGAGGCGGCAGCGGCGACGGGACTGGCGAAGGGTACACCGGTCATCTGCGGCACGACCGACACGGTGATGGAGGTGTTTGCCTCCGGCGCGGTGGAAAAGGGCAATGTGACGGTAAAGCTGGCGACGGCGGGACGCATCTGCGTCATCACCGACCGCCCCTATCCCGACCGCCATCTTGTCAACTATTCCCATATTGCGGAAAGGCTTTGGTATCCCGGCACCGCTACGAAGGCGGCGGCATCGTCCTATCGCTGGTATCGCGACACCTTCGGCGGCGATTATCGCGCGCTGGATGCGGGTGCGGCGGAGGTGCCGCTCGGCTGCGATGGGCTTTTGTTCCATCCGTATCTGAACGGCGAGCTGACACCCTATGCCGATCCGCAGCTTTGCGGCAGCTTTACGGGCGTGCGGGCGACGCACACCCGTGCGCATTTCACCCGCGCTGTGCTGGAGGGCGTGGCGCTGTCGCTTTTGGACAGCAAGCGGTATCTCGACAGCCTCGACATTCCCTATGATGCGGCGGCGACGCTGATCGGCGGCGGCGCAAAAGGACCGCTTTGGCGGCAGATTACGGCGGACGCTTTGGGTATGACGCTCAAAACCACCGAGAGCAGCGACTCCTCGCTCGGCTCTGCCATGCTGGCGGGCATCGCCGCGGGCGTGTTCCGCGACGCAAAGGACGCGGTCGCCCACTGCGTGAAGGCGGCGGATGTGGTGCGCCCCAACATCGAGAACACCGCGGAATATGCCAAACTGTTTACGGTATATAAACAGATACACGACGCCCTGGCGCCGATCTACAGAACACGGGAGATTTGACGATGCATATTGTGGTTTGCGTGCGGCAGGATCTTGACGGTGCGCTGTCGCCCTTTGACGCCTGCGCCTATGAGGCGGCGCTGCGGGTGGACGGCGCGGCGGTCACGCTGCTCAGCATGGGGCCGCCGAAAACGGCGGATCTTCTCACTCCCCTCACAAGACTCGGCGCGGCGCGCGCGGTGCTGCTGACCGATCGCGCCTTTTCGGGTGCGGACACGCTGGCGACGGCATATACGCTGTCGCTTGCGATAAAAAAGCTGTCGCCCGACCTCATTTTCTGCGGGCGGCAGACACTGATAGGCGACACCGGGCAGGTCGGCCCGATGCTGGCGGCGCAGTGCGGCGCGGCGATCGTGACAAGCGCCATGGAAATTGCGGTCACAAAGGACGGTGTTTGCTGCAAGACCCGCGATGAGGGCGACATGTGTGCGCCGTTTCCGGCGGTCGTGACGGTGGAGCGCATCAACACGCTGCGCCTGCCGTCGCTGCGCTCAAAATGCGGCGCGTTAGAGGTGTGGGACGCGGCGGCGCTCGGCGCGGATGTTTCCCGCTGCGGCCTTATCGGCTCACCGACGCGCGTCATCGAAAGCCGTGAAAACACCGCCGGTCGGCGGCACTGTCGGTTCATCACCCCCGCCGAGCTGCCCGCCGTCATTGCGGATGCACAGAAAAAAAGCGCGGCAGCGGTAACCTTTGAAAAAGCGGCTTGTCCGCTTACAAAGGTGCTGATCGTCGGGGAGACCCCGCGCGCCTTTGCCGAGGCGGTGGGGAAAACGGTCGTGTGCCTCGAAGAAAAAACGCCGAAGGCATTGGCGGCGGCGATACGGGCGCAAGACCCCGACGCCGTGCTTTTCGGGACGGACGCCCGGAGTCGCCGCACGGCGGCGCTCGTCGCCGGCGAAAACGGGCTGGGGCTTTGTGCCGACTGTACGGCGCTCGAAACAGACGGCAAGACGCTTTTCATGATCCGTCCCGCGCTTTCGGGCAGCGTCATTGCGAAGATCAAAAGCAACACCCGCCCCGCCATGGCGACGGTGCGCACCACGGTGCAAAGCGCCGCGGTGACGGTCGGTGCGGGCTTCGGCGTGAAAAACGAGATCGAGAGAGTGCGCGCCTTTGCCGAGAGATACGGCGCATCGCTTGCCGCGTCGCGTCGCTTGGTGGATAACGGCGTTTTGCCGTATGCGATGCAGGTGGGACTGACCGGCCAAACGGTCGCGCCGCCGGTGTATATTGCCGTCGGCATTTCGGGCGCGGTGCACCACATCGTGGGCATGCAGCGCGCGGGCACGGTCATTGCGATCAACCCCGATCGCAAAGCCCCTATTTTCGACTATGCCGATTTCGGCATCGTCGCCGATTTTTCCGACATGGACATCTGAATTGACAAGAAGATCGGTGTTCACCTGTGGTGGACACCGATCTTCTTATATGGTAAAAATTCTGTTTTGCTGTCGGTAGGCGGTGGGGGTGAGCCCCGTTTTTTCCTTGAAAATGCGGCAGAAGTGATAGGGGCTCGAAAACCCGCAGGACTCCGCCACCGCGCCGATCTTCTCCGTTCCCTCACTGAGGAGTGCTTTTGCCTTGTGCAGACGAATGTCGATGAGATACTGCCGCGGCGTGGTCTTATAGGTTGCCACAAACAGACGGCGGAAATATACCTCGCTCATGTTGCAGCACGCCGCCAGTGTCGCGTTTTTGATCTCCGGCTGCGCATAGCAGCGCCGGAGGTAGCGGATCGCCGGCATCAGCAGATGCCATTTCTCGCTCTCCCTCGCCAGGCGGTGCAGCATGTCATAAAAAATGCTCATGATCTTCGCTCTGTTTTCCGCAAACAGCGACAGCGCCTTCATGGTCTCGAACGCCTGTATATATTCGTCGGCGCTTTGCAGCGGCAGGGCGATGATCTCGTCGCACAGCGGCGCGGCGCAGTCAAAATTGATGACGGGAAAGGTGCCGGTCTTGTCGCCTTGCAGGGAATAGCTCCTGCCTTGCGGCAAAAGCACGGCATGACGGTTGTCGGACACGGTCTCTTTGCCGTCGAGAGTATAGGTGATCCTGCCCTCGGCGCAAAAGGACAGTCCATAGCTTTTCCTGTTGCGAATGCTCACCTGCCGCCCCTTGGGGGAGAAAACGGTGAGGAGGTCGTCGATGGCGGTGACGGTGACACGGCTAAGCGACTCCATGCTGACACCTTCCTTTCCTTTGTTGCTTGCAGTATACCACTTTTGGCAAGAAAAGAAATAAAATTATCATAAATCAGTATCAAAAAAGTCAAAAAAGTGTCGTTTTCTGCATTGCACACCGCCGCAATTCTTCCTATAATCGGAGAAAAGGAGGGATACCTATGCAGTTTGCGGGAAAGACCGCCGTTCTGACAGGGGCGGCGTCGGGCATGGGCTTGCTGTTTGCGCAGAATTTTGCGGCGCTCGGCGGCAATGCGGTCTTGTGTGATGTGAACGAGCAGGTGCTCACGGAAAAGGTACGGGAGATAAACGAAAAGGGCGGCAGCGCGATCGGCAGACGGGGGAAATGACCTATGACACTGCCGCCGTGGAAAAGCAAAAGGCGCTCATCGATCGGTTGCACGAAAAGGGCGCAAGCGTGCTGATGTCCTCGCACATTTTTCATTTTGTGCCGGCGGAAAAGGTGCTGGAAATTGCGCTTGCGCACCAAAGCCGCGGCGCGGACATCGCAAAGATCGTGGTCGGGGCGGAAAATGAGGACGAGGAGATCGAAAACCTCCGGATCATCCATATGCTCAAAAAGACGCTTTCCATCCCGTTTCTTTTTCTCTCGGGCGGGGAATGTCGGCTGCTCAGACGCATCGGCGGGGAGCTTGGCAACTGCATGACGCTTTGCGTTTGCGAACATGACGCATTTGCCACACCGGCACAGCCGCTTTTGACATCCGCAAAATGCATCCGTGACGCCATGCGGCAATGAAGGGGGACAAAAATGAAAGCCATTCTTGTGAATGATGACCGCTCACTGCGGTGGGGAGAGGTGTCGGATCCCGTTTTGGGGGCGGATGACTGCCTTGTGAAGATCGAGGCAGCGGCGCTCAACCGCGCGGATCTGATGCAGCGTGAGGGGGACTATCCGCCGCCGCCCGGCTGCCCCGATTGGATGGGGCTGGAGATCGCCGGAACGATCGTCGATATGGCGGACGGCGCAAGGAAAAAGTCGACATGGCAGGTCGGAGACAGGGTCTGCGCGCTGCTCGGCGGCGGAGGGTATGCCCAGTATGCGGCGGTGAGATACGATATGCTCATGCCCATTCCCGTAAATTGCACGGCGTGGATGTGGCGATCGATTGCGTCAGCGGCGAAACGATGGGGCGGTGTTTGCCGTTTCTGTCGCACGGTGCGCGGTGGATCATGATTGCCGCGCTCGGCGGGCAAAAGACGGAAATCGACCTCAAAAACATCTATGTGCGCAATGTGCGCATCATCGGCAGCACGCTGCGCTCGCGCCCGCCGCAAGTGAAAGCACAGATCCTTTCGGCGCTTGTGCGGGATGTGTGGCAAAAGGTGGCGGCGGGGGAGATCCGCCCGACGATCTATAAGGTGCTGCCCATCACCGACGCCGAAAAGGCGCAGGACATCTTGTATCGCGGCGAAAATGTCGGCAAGGTCGTTCTGACAGTGGAATAGAAAAAAGCAACCATGGCGGCATGGTTGCTTTTTTGTTCACACATTTTGCGCCGCAGTATGGTATACTGCCCGGTGGAGGTGTCAAAAATGACCGAAACAAAGAAGAAGTCGGCGGGGCGGCGCATCCTCACCGCCGCTTTGATCGCTTTATGTGTCGTGCTGCTGCTTTTGCTCGGCGTGCGTGAGTATTTCCGCCTGTCGGTGAGAAGCTACTATCGGCACGCGGAAAAGACCTTTGTCATTCCCGGACTGTCCGACGGCATGATCGTGCAGGGGTTGGCATATGAAGAAGAAAAGGGCGACTTTTTCGTCACCGGCTACCGCGCCGACGGTGCAGCGTCGCAGGTGAGCCTTGTGCACCGCGCGGACGGCAAGGAGCAAAAGCGCCTCTCGCTTGCGGATCAGAGCGGCAGCGCTTATCTCGGCCATGTCGGCGGCATCACGGTGGCAAACGATTTTGTCTATGTCGCGGACGAGGCGGGGCTGATGGTCTATTCCCTTTCGGACTTCTATGCTGCCGCCGACGGCGGCACGGTCACGGCGGTCGGTTTCTTCCCGACAAAGACCGCCGACGACAGCCTGGCAGTCGCTTTTGTCCACAATGACGGCGAAAATATCTATGTCGGCGAATTTTTTAGAGAGCAGAACTATCCCACGCCGGACAGCCACAAGTATACGACGGCGGCGGGCGACGAAAGCCCCGCGCTGCTTTTGTCCTTCCGTCTCGACAAGGATGCCCCCTGCGGCATCGCGCCCACGGTCGAAAAGGCGTATTCCATCCCGGGGCTGGTGCAGGGCATGTGCATCGACGACGCGGGCAACATCTGCCTTTCCACCTCGTATGCGGCAGCGTTTTCGCACCTGTATATCTACGGTACGCCGCAGACCGAGGGCGAGGTCACGGTGCTGGGGCAGACGCTGCCGCGCTATGTGCTTGACAGCTCCTGCCTCAAAGCCGATATCAAAGCGCCGCCCATGGCGGAGGAGATCGTCACGGTGGACGGCAAGCTGTATACCATGTGCGAGTCCGCGACCAATAAATATATCTTCGGAAAATTCACTTCGGCGAAATACTGCTATGCCACCGATCTTGCGGCGTGGCTGTGATAGGGGCTTGCGGCTTTTCCCTTCTTATGGTATACTGCCGTCGGAGGGATGCGTGTGGAGCGGGTTTTTCAGATCATGGAGCTTGTCGGCACAGTGGCGTTTGCCATCTCGGGTGTCATCGCCGGTGTGCGGCATCATATGGATGTGTTCGGCACGACGGTGCTGGGGCTGGTGACGGCGGTCGGCGGCGGTATCGTGCGGGACATGATGATCGGCAGATTGCCGCCGACGGTGTTTTTGCATCCGCTGTGCGCAATCGTGGCGCTGCTCACTTCGCTTTTCCTGTTTTTTCTCATGTACATCCTCAAGGCGGAGGCGGGCACGCGCCTGAAACGCCCGGAGGACATCCTGCTGTTTGTGACCGACACGGTGGGGCTGGGCGTTTTCACGGTGCTCGGCATTGAAACCACCGTGCAGGCGGGCTACACCGGCAGGGCGATGCTGCTGTTTGTCGGCATCATCACCGGCATCGGCGGCGGCATCTTCCGCGATGTGTTTTCCGGCGTGATCCCCGCTGTGTTCCGCAAGCATGTCTATGCCCTGGCATCGGCGGCGGGCGCGCTCGTCTATGTGCTGCTCATGCCGTATGTGTCCTATCGCATCTGCATGCCCGCGGGGTTTGTCACCGTCGTGGTGATCCGCGTTTGCGCTAACATTTTCAAATGGGATCTGCCGATTGTCGGCGGAAAAGAGAAACGGGAGGCTTGACATGGAGCACTTTTCCATACCGTCCGCGTGGCAGGGGGAGACCCTGCACGGGATCGTCGTCGCGCCGCAGGGCGCGCCGCGCTGCCTTGTGCAGTTTGTGCACGGCATGGCGGAATATATCGAACGCTATGTGCCGGTGATGGAATTTCTGGCGCAGCACGGGATGCTGTGCTTCGGGCATGACCATATCGGGCACGGCGACACGCAGAAAACCGTCAAAAAGCGCGGTCACATGCCGTATGCAAACGGCGGGGACATTTTGGTGACGGATGTGCTGGCGGTGCAGGCGCATGTGAAAGCACAGTACCCGTCGCTGCCGACCGTCCTTTTCGGACACAGCATGGGCTCCTTCGTGGTGCGCAGCACCGTTGCAAAAGCGCCCGCGACCTATGCGGCACTCATTGCGTGCGGCACGGGCGGCCCGCAGGCTGCCATCGGCGTCGGACGCGCGCTCACGGGGCTTTTGCGCGGCGTGAAGGGGGAGAAGCATCGCTCCCGCCTTTTGTATGCGCTGATGTTCGACGCTTTTTCAAAGGGCTTTCCCGAAAAAGAGGCGTCCGCCTGGCTTTCCCGCAATCCCGAAAATGTGCGGGCATATGACGCGGACGAAAAGTGCGGGTTCATGTTCTCGGTCGGCGGCATCCGCTCGCTGCTTGCGGTGAACGGCTTTGCCAACAGCAAGGCGTGCTTTGCCGCAACGCCGCACTTTCCGATCCTGCTCATCGCGGGGGATCACGATCCCGTCGGCGATCACGGGAAGGGCGTGAAGCGCGTGGCAGAGCTTTACCGCGAGAGCGGACACACCGATGTCACGCTGCGGCTTTTCGAAAACGATCGGCACGAAATTCTCAATGAAAACGACCGCGACGAAGTGATGAAAACGATACTGGACTTTATAGAAGAAAAGCTCCGCTTTTGAGCGGAGCTTTTACAGTGTGTCAAAAAACTTTTTTTGACACACTGTAAGGCTGTCTAAAAACCGCAGGAGCAAGGAAACCGCCCCCGTCGGCGTATGTGTGTACGCTAGGGCAGAAGCAATTTGCGTATGCAAATTGCGGCAGGAAGACGATATCGGCTTCCTGCAGATGACGAAGACAGCAAAAGCGGGCGTTTCGCAGAAACCCGCCTCTTACTTGCTCAACTATTTGCTTATTCTTTTCCGTCGAAATGCGTTTTTGCGTCCTGCGGACTTTTTTGACAGTCTGAGAAAAGCTCCGCTTTTGAGCGGAGCTTTTCTCTATATAGGCATTACTTTTCGAGCAGCTTGTCCATGATGGACGGGCCGTGGGGAACGAAGTTGCCGGTTTTGGCGGCGGTCGCCTCGGTGAAGGTGTCGACGCC
Organism: Ruminococcus sp.; assembly: GCA_004558485.1. Classification (GTDB taxonomy): domain Bacteria; phylum Bacillota; class Clostridia; order Oscillospirales; family Acutalibacteraceae; genus URNF01. Next base: position 59,260 of record SFCS01000003.1, read on the forward strand.
CGAAACGGTCTTGCGGGAGTCGAAAAGCAGATACGGCACGGGGTCGGAGGAATGGGTGCGGGTGCACAAAGGGGTCGGATGATCGGGCATGACCAAAATGCGGCAGTCCCCGTGCGCCTTCAGATAGTCGAGCAGGGGGGCGAGCACCTGACGGTCGATCTCCTCGATCGCCTTCACCTTGTTTTCCGCCTCGCCGCGGTGACCGCACTCGTCGGGTGCTTCAATGTGCACATAGGCAAGATCGACGCCGTTTTCAAACAGCTTGACGGCGGCGGCAGCCTTTCCGGCAAAGTCGGTGTCGATATAGCCCGTCGCGCCCTCGACCTCCGGCGTCTGCATATGGGCGCAGATGCCGATGCCCTTGAGAAGATCGACGGCGGAAATGACGCCGGCGGTGACGCCGTTTTTCTCCTTGAAGTCCTCGAGCGTCGGCTTCACACCCTCGCCCCACAGCCAAATGGAGGTCACGGGCCGTTCGCCGCGCGCGATGCGGGCGAGGTTGACGGGGTGATCCTTGAGAATGTCCACGCTGCGGCGCATCAGGTCAATGAGCGGCGCGGCGTTTTCACTTTTGCTGAGATAGTCTCCGATGACGCGCCCGCTGATGTCGTGCGGCGGGGTCATCGTGCCGAGATCGGTGGTGCCGTTTGCGACCACAAGGCAGTGGCGGTAGGCAACGCCGGCGTAGAAGGTGAAGCGGTCGCTGCCGAGCTTTTCCTGCACGGTTTTCATCAGCTCTGCCGCCTCGGCAGTGGAGATATCGCCGCCGCAATAGTCCACCATGGTCTTGTCCTCATAGCGCGGCTCGTCCGACAGTGTGACAAGATTGCAGCGCAGCGCGACATCGGTCGGCTTCAGGTCCACGCCGATGCTCGCCGCCTCCAGGGGCGAACGCCCGGTGTAGCACTTCATGGGATCATAGCCCATGACCGACAGGTTGGCGACATCGCTGCCGGGCTTTAGGCCCTCGGCAACCGTTTTGCACAGCCCGACCTCGGACACCTTTGCCAGCGCGTCCATGTGCGGCTTGTGCGCCGCCTCCATGGGGGTTTTGTTTTGCAGTGCGGCATTTGGCTTGTCCGCCATGCCGTCACATAATACGACCAGATATTTCATAAGACCTCAACCTCCTGTTGCTGGGTTCTATGGTATCACAAAAACCGCTGTTTGAAAAGGAAAAACAATTGTTTTTTGCAAAAAAATATGATAAAATGGGGCAAAATGACAAAAGGGAGACGGAAAACCTATGCGTATGCGCCGCAAAAAGAATTTGGAGACACGGCTGGCGGAGTGTGCCGACTGGCTCAAAGCCCCCGCCATGCCCGCCGACCGCGATTTTCGTGCGGCAAAGGAACAGGCGGCGTTTCTTGACCTTGACGGCTGTTTTGAAAAGAAGCAGCCGCTTTGGCTGGAGATCGGCTGCGGACGGGGACAGTTTGCGGCGGAGCTGGCAAGGCAGCATCCCGAGGTGAACATTCTGGCGGTCGAAAAGGTCGCGAATGTGATCGTTTCCGCTGCCGAAAAGGCGAAGGAGCTGGCGCTGCCCAATTTGCGGTGCTTAAACTGCGCCGCCGAATATCTGCCGCGGTATCTGCAGCCGCACACGGTGGAGCGGCTGTATCTCAATTTTTCCTGCCCGTTCCCGAAGGCGCGCTATGCCGCGCATCGGCTGACATCCGAGCGGTTTTTGCCCATCTATGACGCGCTGCTCACGGAAAGCGCGGAAATCCATCAAAAAACCGACAACCGCGCCTTTTTTGAATATTCTATCGAAAAGCTCACGGGCTTCGGCTATGCGCTGAAAAATGTGTCCCTTGACCTGCACTGCAGCGATTTTGAGGGAAACATCGTGACCGAATATGAAAAACGGTTTGCCGACCTCGGACAGCCGATCTACCGCTTGGAGGCATATCGGCGTTCATAACGGGCAAACTGTCTGCGGGAGGGATCATGATGCCGCAGAAGAAATCGGAAAACGACGCTTTCGGCACAGCGGAGCAGTCCGCCGTCTCCATCGAGGGACAGCCGCAAAACGCCTATGAGATGGTGCACAAATACGGCACCTATAACATTCAACCGACCGCGGACTCCGACAACGAATTTCCGGAGATCGCACAGGGCTTGCCCAAAGCAAAAGAGCATAAAGAAGTGGAACCGAGGCGTGTCACTTGACACGCCTCGGCTCTTTCTTGTTCTGCGTTTATTCCGTGCGCAGCGCCACGACGGGGTCTTTCTTCGCGGCAACGCGCGCGGGGATGAGACCCGCAATGAAGGTGAGGAACATGCTGATCGCCACCAGGATGACGCCGCCCTGCCACGGCAGCGCCGCACCGATGCCGGCAATGCCGGTCAGCGAGCGGATGACGGCGTTGATGGGAATGCACAAAAGCAGGGTGATGCCGATGCCGATTGCCCCCGCAGTAAAGCCGACGATAAGCGTTTCGGCGTTGAAAACACGCGAAATGTCCCGCTTGGACGCGCCGATGGCACGCAGGACGCCGATCTCCTTTGTGCGCTCCAGCACGGAGATATAGGTGATGATGCCGATCATGATGGACGACACCACCAGCGAAATGGCAACAAAGGCGATGAGGACATAGGAAATAGCGCTGATGATGGTGGTGATCGACGACATCATGAGGGCGACATAGTCGGTGTAGCTGATCTTCTGCTCCTGCGCCACGCTGTCGTTATAGGCGGCGATGGCGTCGGAAATGGCATCCTTGTCCGCGAAGGTGGCGGCATAGATGTTGATGGCGGTCGGGTTTTCCTTGTCGATATAGCCGAGCGTTTTGAGGTTTTCGTCAAGCGTCGCGTCCGAGACGGTGGGCGGCATAAAGCTGTCATAGTAGGTCACGAGCGCGTCGGCATCATAGGTGGGCAGCGCCGCGTCCAGCATGGCGGCAAGCTGCGCCGCAGGGAGGCTTTCAAGCTGCTTTGCGGCAGCGTCGGCATAGTCGGCGGTGAGCTGCTTCTTGAGCATGTCCCGCACATAGGCAAAAAGCTCGTCGTCGGACAGCCCCGCCACATAGTCGCGCACGGTGTCTGCGCTGACACCCATTTCCGCGGAATAGCTGTCCGCCATGGCTGCCTCTATCTTAGCGCGGGTCATGTCCTTCATGACATTTTCCACTGCGCCGTTCAGGTAGGCGGCAGAGGGCGTGGCGGCGATCTTGCCGTAGAGCGTCGCTTTTTCGGCGGTGGGCAGCGCGGCGGCATAGTCCCTGAACGCCGCCGCCTTTTCGTCGGCGCTCGGCTCGGTCATGCTGTCGGTCTTGAAGGGCAGACCGGTGAACACATCGGTGTCGCGGTCGGCAAGCTGCGCTGCGAGGGCGGGGGAGGCGGCGCTCTTTTCGGCGATATAGTCGGTGAGCGCGGCGGTATAGCCGATGCTGCCGGTGAGCATGGAGGCGGCAGCATCGGCGTTCGGGCGGATGATGCCCGTGATCTTCAGCGTCAGCCCGTTGTTATAGAGATAGCCGCGTCCGGCGGCGGTGGCGGTCAGATCGACATATTTCCCGCTTTCCTTGTCATACTGCCAACAGTCGGCGGGCAGCACCATGGAAAACGAGCGGCTGCAGATGTCCTCATAGGACCACTGCTGTGCGGAGCCGGTCGTTGTGCTCCCCTCGTTTTTCATGAGCGCCTTCAGCTCCTCGGTCGTTTTCAGCCCGAGGGCATAGAGGCTGACATCCTGCACCTCGTTGTTTTCGTCCACCACCAGCACCAGCTCGTCATATTTTTCCGGCCAATGTCCGTATACGAGGTCATACTGGGAGGAAAGGAGCGGGTGCAGCGTTTTGCCGTCGCTGTCGGTGAGCAGCTCCTCGAAAAGCTGCATCCCCGAGCCGGAGGGCATGGCGGCGGCAAACGGGTTTTGCGTCTGTTTGTTTTCCGTGCTGCTCACCTTGTCGCCGCGCAGACGCTGCATCATGTCGGTGATGTCGGCGCGCACGATCTCGCCGTCGGGGTCTTTGGCATAGACGGCGGGGGCTTTCCCGTAGGCATACTGAATGGCGGTGGCGTGCGCGGTGACGGCATTGCCGTCGGTCAAGAGATAGGCCTTGAAGGCGGCGAGATCGTTTTTGTTGGTCTCGACCGTGTTCATGCTGTTCATCAGCTTATACATAACGGCGTTGGCATATACGGCGTCCTTTTCGTGATCCGCCTTACTTTGTCCCGCGTCGGCAAGCGTGGTGATGAGGGAGGAGAGATCGACATTTTCCGCCTCCAGCGTCAGCGGATAGGAGGAAAGGGTGTCCTCCTGCACGGCGTTTATATAGGCGTTGATACCGCTGGAAAGCGCCAGGATCAGCGCGATGCCGATGATGCCGATGCTGCCCGCAAAGGCGGTGAGCAGCGTGCGCGCCTTTTTGGTGAGCAGGTTGTCGGTGGACAGGGAGAGCGCCGTCAAAAAGGACATGGAGGTGTGCTCTTTGCGCCCCTTTTTCGTCGGCGGTGCGGCGGAGGGTGCTTCCTCGGTGTAAGGGTCGGTGTCACTGACAACCTGCCCGTCCAAAAGGCGCACGATGCGGGAGGAATATTTCGCGGCAAGCTCGGGATTGTGCGTCACCATGATGATGAGCTTGTTCGCGGAGATCTCCTTGAGAATTTCCATGATCTGCACGCTGGTCGCGGAGTCGAGCGCGCCCGTCGGCTCGTCCGCCAAAAGAATTTCGGGGTCGTTCACCAACGCTCTGGCGATAGCGACGCGCTGCATCTGACCGCCGGACATCTGGTTCGGCTTTTTGTGCAGCTGGTCGGCAAGCCCGACCTTTCCGAGCGCCTCGGTCGCGCGCCGCCGCCGTTCGGCGCGGGACACGCCGGAAAGCGTCAGCGCCAGCTCCACATTGGCCAGCACCGACTGGTGCGGGATGAGGTTATAGCTCTGGAAAACAAAGCCTATCGTGTGATTGCGGTAGGTGTCCCAGTCCCTGTCCTTGAAGGATGCCGTGGAGCGTCCGTTCACGGAGAGGTCGCCCGCAGTATACCGATCCAGTCCGCCGATGATGTTGAGCAGCGTGGTCTTGCCGCAGCCGGACGGGCCGAGGATGGACACAAACTCATGGCGGCGGAAGGAAAGTGACACGCCGCGCAGCGCCTCGACGGTGCTGTCACCGGCAGTGTAGGACTTATGAATGTCGGAGAGCTTCAGCATAGGACGACCTCCAGGAATTGAGAATACTTTATTATAGTGCCGTTTTTCCGCCAAAGTCAACGCGCGCGAAAAAGAGTTTAGAGAAAGTTCATTTTCTCGGTTGGTGAAAACGCCGAAAAAAACAGGAAAAAAGCGGCATTTTTCGGGAGAATAAGGGTTTCATTTTTCGGGGACTTCTGTATAATAGGCGATGATAAGAACACACCCTGCCTTTTCGGAAAGGTTGTGGCTGCTATGCTGCAAATGAAGTTTTTGTTACAGAACATCCGTCCGAAGTATCGCCGCCTGATGGTGCTGGGGTTTGTCATCAGCATTGTCACCAGCGCGATGCAGCTCATCGACCCGTGGCTCACTGCAAAGCTCTATGACGATGTGATCGTCGCGCAGAACCCCGACCCCCTTCTGTCGATCCTTTTGACCATGCTGGGGGTGCAGCTGGTGCGCATCGCGCTTAGATACTATATGGTGCTGCTGTTTGAAAACGCCTCGCAGGATATGCTTGTGCACCTGCGGGGGAAGCTGTTTGAAAAGCTGCAATATCAGGACATGGCGTTTTTCGATCGCAACCGCACCGGCGATCTGATGACGCGCCTGCAGAGCGACACCGACTATTGCCGTCATGTCGTGGCGTGGGTCGGCTTTCAGATCACCGACAGCGTGACCCTTTTGTGTGCGGCACTGGCGCTGTTTTTATACTATAGCTGGAAGCTGACGCTTCTGTTGCTGCTCGTCGTGCCGCTGATCCTGCTCGTGACCGATCGCTACCGCAAGCGGGTGCACGGCAAGTTTCACCTGTTCCGCGAGCGCATGGCGGACATGAACACCGCGGCGCAGGAGAATATCGCCGGCAACCGCGTGGTGAAGGCGTTTGTCCGCGAGGACTATGAACGCGCACGGTTCAGGGAGAAAAACGAGGCGTTCCGCCGGATAAATCTCGACATCAACAAAACATGGCTTTCCGCATTTCCGTTCATGGAGAGCACGGCGGTGCTCATTTCGGCGATCACGGTGTTCGTCGGCGGCTTTTTCATCATGACCGGGGAGATCACGGCGGGACAGCTTGCGATGTTCACCACCCTGTCCTTTGCACTCACCAACCCCATCCGCAACATCGGCCCGTATATGGATGATCTCCAGCGGTGCTCCTCCTCCGTCTCCAAGATCATGGAGGTATATTACGCACAGCCGACCGTCTTTGACGCGCCTAACGCCGAGGCGCACGAAACGGTGCGCGGCGAGGTGGCGTTTCACCATGTGGATTTTGCCTTCGGGGAGCACACGGTGCTGCACGACATCGACTTTTCCGTGCCCGAGGGCAGCACGCTTGCCATCATGGGGCCGACCGGCAGCGGCAAAACGACGCTGTGCTCGCTCATCATGCGCCTGTATGATGTGAGCGGCGGCGCGGTCACGGTGGACGGCTGCGATGTGAGAAAATGGAGGCTCGAGGAGCTGCGCCGCGCCGTCGGCGTGGCGACGCAGGAGGTCTTTCTTTTCTCCGATTCCATCGAAAACAACATTGCGTTTTCCGATCTCACCATGTCTGAGGAAACGGCGCACGATTTCGCCCGCCGCGCGGCGGTGGAGGAATTTGCCGTGAAGATGCCCGATGGGTATGAAACGGTGGTCGGTGAGCGCGGCGTCGGGCTTTCCGGCGGTCAGCGGCAGCGCATCGCGCTCGCGCGCGCCATGGCGGCGCGCCCCGCAATCCTCATTCTGGATGACACGACGAGTGCACTGGATATGGAAACGGAAAAATATATCCAGAAGCAGCTGCGTGAGCTGCCCTTCCCCTGCACAAAAATCATCATTGCCCAGCGCATCTCCTCGGTCAAGGATGCCGACTGCATCCTGGTGCTGCAGGACGGGCGCATCGCCGAGAGCGGCACGCATAAAGAGCTGCTGGCAAAGCGCGGGTATTACTATGAGACCTATGCGCTGCAAAACGACCTTTGTGATACGACGGGAGGTGACAGGGCATGAAACCGAACCGTTTTGATCAGGACGAAAAGCTGGAAGCCCCGTTTAACTTCGGACATCTCAAACGGGCGATGCAGTATGTGAAGCGCAACCGTGTGCGCATGATCGCGGCGCTGCTCCTGTCGGCGCTGTCGGGCGTCGTGGCGCTGCTCGGCCCGCAGATCACGCGCTGTGCGCTGGATGATGCCGTGCCGCAAAAGGATGTGCGGATGCTCATTTGGCTGTGTGTGGCATTTGTGGGCGTCAACCTTTTCAGCATGGCGCTGACGGTGGTGCGCTCCCGCATGCTGATGCATGCCAGTCAGAACATCATTTATGACATCAGACAGGATCTGTTCGCGCATCTGCAGCGGCTGCCGTTTGCCTATTATGACAGCCGCCCTGCGGGAAAAATTCTCGTGCGCGTCATCAATTATGTCAACTCCGTCTCGTCGGTGCTCTCGGGCGGCATCGTCAGCATGATCGTGGATATCTTCAACATCGTGTTCATCATCGTGTTCATGTTTGCCACCGATGCGCGCCTGGCAGCGGTGTCGCTGGTTTGGCTGCCGGTGTTTATTGCGGTGGTGTTCATCCTGAAGCCGATACAGCGGCGGCGCGCGCAGGCATATTCCAACAAAAGCTCCAACTATAACGCCTTTTTGGCGGAGAGCATCGAGGGCGTGCGGGTGAGTCAGCTCTTTGCGCACCAGAAGGAAAACATGTCCACCTTGAACCGCCTTTTGGAGGCGTGCCGCAGCGCGTGGATGCGCCGCATCTATGCCGAGCAAACGGTGGGCGCCTCCTCACAGATCATCAGTCAGCTCGCGTTCATCACCCTGTATGTCGCCGGCGTCTATTTCACCGGCGGCAGTATGGTGTCCTTCGGCGTGCTGCTTGCGATGGGACAATATGTCAGCCGCTTTTGGCAGCCGGTCAACAACCTGGCGAATGTGTATAACCAGTTCGTGACGAACCTTGCGTACCTCGAGCGCATTTTTGAGACAATGGATGAGCCCGTCGCGGTGGACGACAAGCCCGACGCAAAGGAGCTGCCGCCGATTGCGGGCGGCGTGACCTTCCGTGATGTGCAGTTCGGCTATGAGCCGGGCGTGCCGGTTCTGTCGCATGTCAGCTTTGACATCCGCGCGGGCGAAAGCGTGGCGCTGGTCGGGCCGACTGGCGCGGGAAAAAGTACGGTCGTTAACCTCATCAGTCGGTTCTACAATTTGGACGGTGGCGCGATATTGCTCGACGGGCAATATGACATCGCCGATGTGACGCTTGCCTCGCTGCGGCGGCAGCAGGGTATCATGATGCAGGAGAGCTTTCTGTTTACCGGCACGATCATGGACAATATCCGCTACGGCAGGCTCGATGCCACCGACGATGAGGTGATCGCCGCGGCGAAGGCGGTGTGTGCGCACGATTTCATCACGGCGCTGCCCGACGGGTATCAGACGGCGGTCAACGAGCGCGGCAGCACGCTGTCGCAGGGCCAGCGGCAGCTGTTGGCATTTGCCCGCACGTTGCTGTCCGATCCGCGTATTCTCATTTTGGACGAGGCGACCTCGTCCATCGACACAAAGACGGAACGCCTGCTGCAGCAGGGGATTGCGGCGCTCTTGCGCGGGCGCACCTCGTTCATCATCGCGCATCGCCTCTCCACGGTGCGGCACTGCGACCGCATTTTCTACATTGCCGATCACGGCATTGCGGAGGCGGGCACGCATGAGGAGCTTATGGCGAAAAAAGGCGCATACTACCGGCTGTACACGGCGCAATCACGCGACCAGGGGATGGAGGTTTCCGACACATAATGAAAAAAAGGGTCGGCGAAATTTTGCAAATGTCCGCAGGCATGGTACTGTTGACGGTGGGGGTATACTTCTTCAAGATCCCGAACGGGTTTTCCACCGGCGGCGTGAGCGGCATCGGTACGCTGCTCGGTACGCTGTGTCCGCGGCTGTCGCCCGCTACATGGATCTCACTCATCAACATCCTGTTGCTGCTCGTCGGCTTTGTGGTGTTGGGGCGTGACACCGGTATAAAAACGGCGTATTGCTCGCTGCTGTTTTCGGGACTGACATCCCTGTGTGAGTGGCTCGTTCCGCTGTCCGCACCGCTCACCGATCAGCCGTTTTTGGAGCTGTGCTATGCCATCCTGCTCACCGGCTGCGGCTCGGCGCTCGCGTTCAATGTCGGCGCATCGTCGGGCGGGACGGACATCGTGGCGCTGATCCTCAAAAGGTATTCGCGGCTCAATGTCGGCAAGGCGCTGCTGTGCACCGATTTTCTCATTGCGGCGGGCGCATTTTATGTGTTCGGGGTTAAAGCGGGACTGTATTCGATCCTCGGTCTTTTCTCCAAGGCGTTTCTGGTGGACGGCATCATTGAAAACATCAACAGCTGCAAGTATTTTGTCGTCATCACCGATCACGCCGCGGAGGTGCGGGAATACATCATCAAGGAGCTGCATCACGGCGTAACCGATAGCGCCGTGATCGGCGGCTATACGCATAAGGAACGGTATATGCTGCACACCGTCTGTCGGCGCGGCGAGGCGGTGCGGCTGAGACGCCGCATCCGCGAGATCGATCCGCATGCGTTCATCATCATCACGACTTCGAACGAAATTATCGGCAGAGGCTTTCGGAGCGTGTAAAATAAGGGAGAAAAATTGTATGACAGAATACGGATTGCAGATGTACAGTCTGCGGGATGTGACAGAGAAGGACTTGCGCGGCAGTCTGAAAACGGTGGCGGACATGGGCTACAAATATGTCGAGTTTGCCGGATTTTTCGGCTGCGCGGCAGAGGATGTGAAGCGATGGCTGGATGAAAACGGGCTTGTTTGCTCGGGTACGCACACCGGCGGTGATGCCATCCGCCCTGAGAGCATCGGCGAGACCATCGCCTATCACAAGGCAATCGGCTGCAAAAATCTCATCATCCCCGGCATGGATTGGTCGACGGCGGAAAAGATGGAGGAAAACCTGGCGCTGTTGAATGCGGCGCAAAAGACGCTTGCGGAAAACGGCATTGCCCTCGGCTATCACAATCATTCCGGCGAGTTTCTGAAACAGGCATACGGCAGTGTCATCGAAGAGGAGATCATTGCGCGCACGGCGGTGGAGCTGGAGATCGACACCTTTTGGGCGTTTAACGCGGGACTGGATCCCGTCGCGCTTTGTGAAAGACTCAAAGAGCGCATTCGCGTGATCCATCTGAAGGACGGCATTCCCACCGCGGCGGAGAATTTGGAAAAAGGCACGCCGCACGAGGGCGTGGTCGGCAAGTCACTCGGCTCGGGTAAAGCGCCGGTGGAGGCGGTGCGGCGCTGGGCGATCGCAAACGGCGTGCTCATGGTAGTGGAGTCTGAGGGACTTGATCCCACAGGACCGCAGGAGGTGGAGCGCTGCATCACCTATCTGCACAGCTTGGAGGCATAACGAAAAGAGCCACAGCTATTGTCAGGAGAATAAAATGATGGCAGACACAAAAAAGTGTCTGCCATCATTCAGTGTGTCAAAAAACTTGTTTTTTGACACCTAAAGCGCAGCGCGGCTTCTGCCACGCTGCGCTTTTATGCTTACGAAAGAAAACATCAGTCCTCGTCGGGGCGCTCCCAGTTGTGCCACACATTCTGCACATCGTCGTTGTCTTCAAGAAGGTCAAGCAGCTTGTCCATCTTTTCGGCGGCGTCGGGGTCGTCGATGCTGCTGTAGACATCCGGCAGCATTTCGATCTCCGCCGAAACGAAGGAAAAGCCCTGCTCCTCCAAATCGTCACGCACGGCGGAAAAGTCCTCGGGCTCGGTGATAATCTCAAACACATCGCCGTCTGCATTAAAGTCAGATGCCCCCGCCTCAAGCGCCTTTTCCATTATGTCGTCCTCATCCTGTCCCTCTGCTTCGATGGCGAGAACGCCCTTTTTGTTGAACATGAACGACACGCAGCCGGTCTGTCCGAGGTTGCCGCCGCACTTATCGAAATAGTGCCGCATCTCACCCGCGGTACGGTTGCGGTTATCGGTCAGCGTTTCGACGATGACGGCGATGCCGCTCGGACCGTAGCCCTCATATTGCAGCGCTTCATATGTATTGGCGTTGCCATCGCCGGCAGCCTTTTTGATGACGCGGTCAATGTTGTCGTTGGGGACATTGTTGGCTTTCGCCTTGGCAATGGCATCTTTGAGGCGGGAGTTGGCGTTCGGATCGGCGCTGCCGCCCTCCTTGATCGCCATGGCGATCTCGCGCGCCATTTTCGTGAAGACCTTTGCCTTTTGACCGTCGGTCTTTTCTTTTTTGCGTTTAATATTGTTCCACTTGGAATGTCCGGACATGGTATGAAAACTCCTTTATCATCAGCATCGCTTTATGGTAGCACATTTTCGGCGGCTTTGCAAGTTTTTGCGATCTTTTTTGCCGAGAAAAACAGCGTTACCGCCAAAAACAGCAGGAAAAACAGAAAACAGCACAGCGCTGTCGTGAACAGTGCAGAGCGCATGTGGTGCAGCACGCACAGAACATATCGCCGCAACAGTCCGTCGGACAGGCTCAGGCGCTCAAACAGCGTATACCGCTGCAAAAACAGCGCGGGCAGAAACACGGCGCTGCCGGTCAAAAAGCCGACGCCCGCAACATAGCGCAGGGAGGACAGGCATGCGTGCCGGCGGGTGAAAAACAGCGCTGTACCGAGCGCCAGTGTGAGCAAAAGGGCGGGCAGGCGCAGCGCAGAAATCTGCGCACAGAGGGCATAAAACCGCTCTTTCGCGATACCGGTGCTGTCCTGTACCGCGGTCGAGACCTTGTCAAAAAGCGTTTGCGGGAAAAAGGCAAGCCGACTGTCAATGACGCCGACAATCTCGGCATAGGCAGCGTCTCGATCCTTTTGCAGCTGCTCCGGAACCTTCACATACAGCTCCGGCGTGATCACGCTTTCCACCATTTCCCGCAGTGTGGGGGAGTCAAACTGCACGGCATAGAGGTTGTCCGCACCGCAGAGGAGCCGTTCGGTCAGAGTGTCGGTGTATGCCATCAACTCTTTTTCGACCGTCTCCGACGAAATGGTCTCGAGAATTTTTTCGGTCTCCACATTGATGATGCCCTGCAGATCCTCCACATTGTCGGCGATCTGCTGCATGGCAAGTGCGGGCAGCTCCTGTTTGCGCAGCGCGCGCTTTGTTCCCTTTACGGAAAACATGGCGGACACCGCAAAGGCACAAAGCGTCACGAGCAATCCGAGCACAAACAGAGCCGTCAGAACGACGCGCGCCGTCACAAAAAGCACCGATCTTTCTTTCATCTGAAATCCGCCCCCGATACTTTTTTGCAAACGACCGCCAACCGCTGACGGCGGAAACCGAGGCCGCGCGGATAACAGGTGTATAAAAGCAGCTGCTCGCTGTCGGTCTTGTCCAGAATGACATGATTGTCGTCCATGTTGAAAAGAAAAATGTCGCTGACCTTATAGGCGTATTCTCCATAGATGGTGTGCATACGCACCGTGTAGCCGAGCTGCACATCCTCAAGACAGTAAAACGCCTTGTTGCAGTGGGCACTGAGGACGATCTTGCCGCCTTCGCCGCAAAAATCCGAGCCGTAGTATTTTCCGACACCCTTTTTCAGAATGGCATTGTCGTCGCCGACATAGACCGGTGCATCATTGATGCTGGCATCCGGCAGCTCATCGATCGACATGGTGGCAAACCGGTCGCCCCATCCCAGCTTCGGGAAGTTTTCAAGCGACAGCTGTCCCTCAGGCAGCACGATCTGGGACATGTCCCTGTCACCCGTGTCGGTCAGCTCCGGCGCTTTGAACAGCGCCATGAAGGGGGAGCTTTCGATCTTATCCCGCACGATCACCGCAAGACAGACAGAAAGGCACAAAATTCCCAAAAAGCCCATAAGATAAGGCAAGCCAAGCAGAAAGATCTGCTTGGCTGCCGTTTTTACCGTGCTGTCTTTTTTGTTGTTTTTCGGGGCGCTCATGCCTTGACGCTCTTTTTGGTCTTTACGACCACAGCGCCCGCCAGCAGCGCGACACCGCACAGAGCCAGCGTGACAAACAGAGCAGTCTGGTCGGCGCCGGTCTTATTGACGACATCGGCGTCGCGGCTGTAAACCTGCTTATTGGAAGCGTCAAACACCTTTAAAACCACATCGCCCGCGTGCTTGGGATCGGCGGAGGGAGTAAGGGTATAGGTGTAGTTGAGACTGGTGCAAGCCTCGTCGATCAGCGCGAGAACGCTCTGCACCTCGTCGGAGGTGTACTTATCGGCGTCGGCACCCTTGTCGGTGAGGCCCAAAGCAACAAAGCGCTCCGCGATGTTGTACAGCTTATCAAGCTGCTCGTCGGTCGGATCGACATTGCGCACCAGGTTCTTCACATCGGAAGAAATATACTTGTAGATGGCGGACTCGCTGACTTTATCCACAAGGTCCTGCTTGGTGTGCGTGGCAGCACTGACAGAAAATGTGCCGACGACAGCACCCAAAAGGAGGATCAGAGTAAGAGTCAAGACGGCAATTTTTTTCATGACTATCGCATCCTTTACAATTATTTTCTTTATCATAGCATACCCATAAAAAAATTGCAATAGTTTTTGAATTTTTTGTGAAGGTAGCTAAAATCAGGAATGAATAACGGTCTTTCCTTCCAAAAGATTACTATATTGGGTGACGGCATTCTGCACCTCGCTTGCCTTCACCTGGTACTTCTCGCCGTTGTCCAGCACGGCGGCATAGAGATTGCTAGACATTTCATAGAACCTTATGGTGAGCACGGGCTTTGTCTCACCCGTGCGGGTGATGGCGAGCGTAAGCTTTAAGGGCTTGCCGTCGGTGCTCTTTGTCAGCGCACTGTACCGCTTCACCTCCATGAAATTGCGCACCATATAGCGGAAATCGGTCGTGTCATAGGTTTTGCCGCCCGCGGTGACCGTGAGGTTCTTCGCGTTGTCCGTTTCTTCGGGATGGTGCGTGAGGAAGAACTCCGTTTCGCCGCTTTCGGTGGTGAGCTTGAAGCTGCCCATGTCGGCAATGTCCTCAAGGAACAGCAGCTCATCCGCAAAGTCGTCATATTGCAGCTCGGCGAACGGCAGCGAGGTCGTGGTCACCGCATAGACGATCGGTACATCGTCGATCATGGTGTAATAGCGGTTGTTGAGCCGCTTGCCGAGCTTTATCGTGTGCTTTTCGAGATCCTTATAGGTGGTGGTCGCGGTGCTGCTGCCGGTCGTGCCGGTCGCGTCGGTGACGGTGGTGCGGGAGGCAAGCGTGAACTGCGCCACGGTGGTGGGATCGTCAAGCCCGTATTCGGCAAGCTGTGCCGCGCTCGGCCGCACGCAGACAACGCTGTCGGCGGTCAGCGAGGTGAAGCTCTCAAGGGAGGAGCTGTAGGACGATTTGGCGCCCTTGGTGTACGGCGCTGTGATGACATAATCATAGTAGAGAAAGGTGTCACTGTCGGCAGAGGTCACCAGACGGAAGGAAAACTCCTTGTCGCGGCGCGCGGAGCCGGAAAGCGACATGTTGCGCAGCACCACATCGGTGTTGGTGCTGTCGGTGCCGGTGGACGGCGTTTTGAACACCTCGGTGCCCACATAGTCGAGCGCCGTTTGCAGCAATGCGGAGGCACTGTCGCCGTTTAGGATATAGACATGGCTCTTGTCCTTTTCGCGGAAATAGTACCCCTTCCCGTCCGGCGTTTTGTCGCCGAGCTCAAAGGCATAGGCGGTGCCGTCATAGAAGGTGACGGCGGCGGAAAGCTGCGGCGTATCAAAACCGAAATCCGAAAGGCTTTCCTTTTCGCCGAGATCCTGTGTTGCCTTGTACAGCGTGAGGGAGTCGGCAAGCGCCTTCATGTTGGTGCTGTTTACCGGCAGATCCTCATAGCCCTTTTGCAGCAGGCTGTCGTTCTGATTGACAAATTCCAGCGTGGCGTTCGTTTGTTTAAGTGTGGCGGACGAGACCGCGACGGCGACCGAGGTGGTCGTTTTGTCCAGAACGGTGATGGTCGTGTCGGTGTCGGTCGAGGGCGTTTCATCGTTCCTGGCGGGGAACACAACGAGGAGGAGCACCAAAACGACCGCCAGCACGGCGGCAACGCCGCCGAGGGAGAAAATGAGGAGCTTTTTCTTCTTTTTGCGGTCGCCGGTCAGATCTGCCGCGGTGCGCACCGTGGGATTTTCCAGCGCCGCAAAGGGATCGGGCGCGCCCGCAGAGGGCTCTGCGGGGGCGTTATCCGGCGCATTTTCGGGAAGGTTATCCTGCGGATATTCCGTACTCATAAGTGCCTCCTTTTCAGGAACACGACGATGCCCGTGACGATGAGGCCGATCGGGAGCACCACGGTCAGCAGAATGAGGCCGACCAGCGTGCGCGCAGTGGCGGAGAAGGTGACGGTCGTCGTTTCAATGGGCTTGGAAGAAATGTTGATGGCGTTCACGACGCCGGTGAGGGCCGACATGGAGTCGAGCAGCAGATTTTCATTTTCCGCCGTTTTCACCGAAATGAAGTTCGGCGTCGGGATATACGCACTGCCGCACACGGCAACGCGGGTGACGGTTTCGACCTCGAGGGTGTTCTGATAGCCCTCCTTCACGGCGACCGCCATGCCGACGATCGTGCCGTCATACGCCGTCTGCGTCGGGTTCTGCGACTGTGCCGCCTCGTCGGCGGAAACCAGGCGCGCCGTGTCGGCAAAGGTCACGAGGTTCACGCTGTACTGCGTGGAGGTGTCGGTCTTTGCCTCCCAGTGCGGGATGATCTGACGGGTATACCATGCCATCGCCTTGGCGCTGCCTGCGCTGTTCTTGGTAAAATCGGTCGAGGCAATGTCCGCATAGGTGGCAAAGCTGCTCGTGTAGGCATACAGGCGGTTGGCGTCGGTCTCGACAACGAGGTTGTCGGTGACCTCCAGGCCGTATTCCACCTCTAAGAACTCATAGAGGTTGGGGAGAGAGGCGGTGGGGTGGGTAAACACCAAGAGGTTTCTGCCCTCCTTGCCGTCGTTGGAAAGCCAGCTGCGCAGGCGCTCGATCTCGTTTTTTGAATAGTCGACGGTCGGCGCGGGGATGACGGCGCAGACGGTGCTTTCGTTAATTTCGGTGGACTTGGTGAGGTCGATCTCCTCAAGGTCATAGCCGTTGAGGTTATAGACCTGCTGCAGCCCCTGCATGACGGCGCTGTCCTCACTGTGACCGGTGAACAGCGTCAGCACGCGGTCAGCGGTATCCTGCACCGATTTGATCTTCGTGGCGAGCGTTTGCTCGACGGTGGAGGTGAAGGAATACTGACCGGTGGTATAGTAGGACGAGGAGTCCGCCGTGAACAGGTCGGTGGAGACGCTTGCGGTCTTGCAGCGGTCGCCGCTGATGAACAGAATGTCGCCGCTTTCAATGGTGTCGGTCGTGTATGCCTTATAGTTATTGACCGCGGTCGGGTTGCTGTTCATATCGATGAAGGTGACATTCACCTTGCCGTCGGAATAGGTCTTATACTGCTTGACGGCATTATAAAACTCCGACAGCGCCTGTGCCGGCTGCTCGAAGCCATAGGTGAATTTCTGCGCGGCGGCGGAATTGGTGTTGGAGAACGCCTCCTCCGGCGCAAAAACGATGATGTCGATCGGTTTGGTGACGGATTTTGCCAGTTCAATGCTGGTGTCGCTCAGCGTATAGTCGCCGGTGAGATCCAGCGTGAGAGGAAAACGGTCGCCGACGATCTGAAACACCACATTGAGCAGGATGACAAGCGCGACCACGACGACGGTCAGCACCCGTGCGGTGCGGCCGTGACGCAGGCGGCGCTGCATATCGGCGCTTTTGCGCGCCTTTTTGCCGGAAAACAGCTTTTTGAGGAAGGACGCCTTTGCGGCAGCTTCCGTTTCGGTCTTTGCGACGGCAGTCTCTTCCGTCTGCGGCGCAGTTTCTTCGGCAGGCGCAAAAGAAACTTCCGGCTGCTTCTTTTCTTCGTTATTCATGCAAAAGCCCCCTTTCAGTTCCATCTCTTACGGTCGAGCACGCGCACGGCGAGGAACAGGAACATCGCCGTCATGCTCAAGAAGAAGATCACATCGTTATAGCGGACAAGTCCGGTGGTGAAACCGGCATAGCGCTGCGAGACCGACAAAAAGTTCACGACCGGCAAAAGCCAGGTGACGCTCCGGAACAGGGAGCTTAAGCTGTCGATAAGCAGCAGCGCAAGCGAGATGCCGAAGGTGCCGATGACGGCGATAAACTGGCTTTCCGTGAGGCAGGACACCAAAAGGCCGATGGCGATGATCATGCCGCCGAGCAGCAGAAGGCCGAGGAAATTGCCACTCACCACGAGCCAGTCGGGCGATGCCTTGAAGGCGATGATGACGGCATAGAGCAGCGTGATGCCGATGCCGATGCCATACAAAAGCAGCGCGGCAAAAAACTTGCCCATCACGATGGAGGTCAGCGAGGTCGGCGCGGTGAACAGCGCCTGATCGGTCTTTTGCCGTCTTTCATCGCTGAAAAGCCGCATGGTCAGAATGGGCAGCACGAGCAGCAGCAGGATGCTGTAGAGACTCTGGAACACATATTGCAGCGAGGTATAGCCGTAGGTCATGTTGTAGGCAAAGAACGAAAAGCTGCCGAAGAAGTAGATGAATGCCAAAACGATGAACCCGATCGGCGAAGTGAAATAGGAACGGAATTCTTTACGAAATACGGCGCGCATTACCGATCACCTCTCTTTTTTGCGGAAAAATTTTCCGTTGTGAGCGTCATGAAGATGTCTTCCAGCGAACGCTCCATGGACCGCGATGACAAGAGCGGGAATTTGTTCTCCGCGAGCTTGTTAAAGAGGGCGTAGCGGATGTCCGCACCCTCCTTCAGCTCGATGGCAAAATCCGTCGTGCCGCTTTCATGAGAGGTGAGGGGATGCACCGATTTGACGCCCTCGATGCCGTGGATGAGCTTTTCGACCTCAAAGGCGGGGCCTGCCACCCGCAGCATCAGGCGGCGGTCGGAGGAATAGTTGCGGATGAGGTTATCTGCCGTGTCGTCCGCGACGATCCTGCCGTTGCTGATGATGACAAGGCGGTCACACACCGCCTCGACCTCCGGCAGAATGTGCGACGAGAGGATGACCGTGTGCTTTTTGCCGAGCGCCTTGATGAGCGCGCGGATCTCCACGATCTGCGACGGATCGAGGCCGACGGTCGGCTCGTCCAGGATCAGCACCGGCGGGTTGCCGATGAGCGCCTGCGCCATGCCGACGCGCTGACGGTAGCCCTTGGAAAGGTTCTTGATCAGTCTGCCGTATACATGATCGATCTTCATGATCTTGCAGATCTCCGCAATATGCTGTGCACGCGGCAGCGTGCATTTTTTCAGCTCATACATGAAGTCCAGGTATTCCCGCACGGTCATGTCCATATACAGCGGCGGCTGCTCCGGCAGATAGCCGATGTTCGCCTTTGCGGCGTTCGGCTCCTCCAAAATGTCATAGCCGCCGATTTTCACCGCACCGTCGGTGGAGGAAAGATAGCCCGTCAGCATGTTCATTGTCGTGGACTTACCCGCGCCGTTCGGCCCGAGAAAGCCGAGGATCTCACCCTCGTTGACATGAAAGCTGATGTGATCCACGGCGCAGTGTGTGCCGTAGTTCTTGGTCAGATTTTGCACATCGATCATGTATTGTGACGCCTCCTACAAATAATTGTACCATTTTATTCTACCGGTTCTACCGGTTGTATTTGTAAACAGTATATAACGCTTATGTGTGCATCGGGTGTTTTTTCAGAAAAGCGGGTTGACGGTCAACCCCGTGATGAGCTTCGGATAGAAATAGGTGGACTTTTGCGGCATCTTTTCGCCTGCCGCCGCCACATCGCGGATCTCCTCGACGCGGGTGGGGTTCAGAAGGAAACAGGCGTCAGCGCTGCCGCTGCGCACCGCGGACACCGCCTCGGCGGCAGCGCGGGTGTAGGTGAGGTTCGTGCCGTTTGCCATGTTCTTTTTGTCAATGCCCAAAAGCCGCTCTAGAATGAGCGTGTGCAGCACGGTGACATCGAGACGGCGGGACGCGGGCGAAAGCGTCGGCAGCAGCGCGTCCATCACTGCTGCATCCTTCAGCGTTAAAAGACAGCTTTCTCTGCCGTCGAAGAAGCCGAAGGCGGTCTTGTGCGCGGCATAGGCGGCGCGCAGTCCGTCGGCGAGCGCCTCGGCGGGCATCGCCTCGATACGGAAGGTGTCGGAGAGGGTGCAAAGCAGCTTTTCGCCGGAGAAATCGGCAAGGTCATGCAGCACGCGGTGCGTGGGGAACACGCAAAGCCCCGGATGACTCATTTCCACCAGCATCATCATGCAGTAGTCGGCATCGGGAGTCGCCCTTCCCGCCTCCCTCAGCTCCCGCTGATAGTTGAGCGCGGTCTCATAGCGATGATGGCCGTCGGCGATATACAGCTTTTTGTCCGCAAACGCCGCTGTGATCGCCGCCGTATCCTTTTCGTCCGTGATCGCCCACAGGCGGTGACGCAGGCCGTTTTCATCGGTCATGTCATTTAAGAGCGTCCCCTTTGCGGCAAGCGCCGCGACATCGTGCAGCGGCGATGCCGTGTCGTCCTCGCGGTAGAGCGAATAGATATTGCTGAAATTGCAGGCGGTCGCGTGCATGAGCTGCAGACGATCCGCTTTTGCCTTCGAGAGCGTTTCCTCATGCGGCAGCACGACACCCTCGGAAAACGGTGTGAGCCGCACCCTGCCGACAAGCCCCGCGATGAACTTTTTCTCACCGTCGACGGCAAAGTCGATGGCATAGAGATAAAACGCTTTTGCGGCGTCCTTCTCGAGAATGTCGGTGTCGATCCAGTCCTTGAGCGTTTCGCCCGCAACGGCATAGGGGTCTGCGCCGTCGCGCGGCAGCTCAAGGCGGATGATGTTGTGCGGATTTTCCGCGAGATACGCCTTGCGCTGCTCCTCGGAAATGATGTCATAGGGCGGGCAGGTGAGCGCTCCTATGTCGCCTGCTTTTTTGGTGAAACGCAGCGCAGAAAACGGAACTACATATGCCATACGGTTTTCCTTTCTCAGTCGGTGTCGGTATCGGGATCGGCGGACGGTGCGGTCGTTTCCATGTTGCTCACCCGCAGGGTGATGGTGTCGCCGATGGAAAGCTTAGTGCCCGCCACGGGATCGGTGCCCTCGCACAGTCCCTTTTCATAGGTGGAGACATTGACGGTCAGCACATCCACCTTGAAGCCGAGCGCTTCGAGGTATTTCGTGGCATATTCCTGCGGCCAGCCGGCAACATCCGGCAGCGCGATCTGCTCGGGGCCCATGCTGATGACCACCTTGATGACGGTCTCGGCGGCAGCGGCAGTGCCCGCAGCCGGCTCCTGCGACAGGATGACGCCTTTTTCCTTGCTCTTGTCGTATTGCATATACTGCACTTCCAGCTTGAAATCGCCGGTCATGGTGTTGCCCTTTTCGGTGAAATAGTTTTTGCCGACCACCGACGGGACGGAATAGCTGTTTTTCGGATCGACATAGGTCGTCGTCGCCTTCGACGGCGCGGTGGAAACGGTGGAGGGGGTCGTGTCGGAGGGGGACGGCGCCGGGGTCTTCGGGAACAGCACCATCAAAAGGATGCCGGCAAGCACCGCCAGCACGATAAACACCGTGATGCCGATATACAGCGGATAGTGATTTTTCTTCTCCGCGGGCTTTTCCGCCCCTTCGTTTTCGTCCTCTTTGTCCTCCAAAAGGGCGTTGACGGCAGGCTCGGCGGTCAGCGCCTGACGAAATTCCTCGATCGTACCGATGCGCTTATCGGGGTCGGGCTGCAGGGCGTTGAAAAGCGCCAGTCCCACATTTTCCGGCAGCTCCTCGGCGACATCCGCAGGCAAAAACAAATCCTGCGCACCGCGGGCGCGCTGTGGCGCCTCGGGCGGCGTGTTGCCGGTCAGGGCGCAGAAAAGGGTGGCGGCAACGCCATAGACATCCGCCGCCGCGCCGCAGGTTTTTTTCGGCGCATACTGCTCCGGTGCGGAAAAGCCTGCCGAAAGGCGCGGCTTGATGGGCGAGCCGGTGGTGCGCGCCTGCGGAATGGCAAAGCTGCGCAGCCGCAGCTTGCCGTCGGGGGCGATGAGAATGGTGTCGGGGCAGATGGCAAGATGGTATACCCCCGCGCGGTGCAGCGTGGACAGCGAGCTCAAAAGCTGCATGAATAGCGGGCGCAGTTCCGCAAAGGGAATCCTGCCGCGCGTTTTCAGCTCGCGGGCGAGGGACACACCCTCACAGTAGTCGCTGATGGCATACACGGTATCGTTTTCGGTGAAGATGTCATACAGCGGCAAAAGTGACGGCAGCTCCTTGAGCTTTGCCAGTGCGCGGACATTGGCGAGAAAGCTCTCGCGGCAGGTGTCGAACGCCTCTTCCTTTCCCGCGACGGGAACGACGCCGCCCTCACGGGTGCGCTCGCAGAAATCCGCCGGGAAAAATTCGCGGATATACACCCGCTCCTTGAGCAGCTTGTCATAGCCCACATAGATGCAGGCGTCGCCGTAAGAGCCGAGCGCTCTGCCCACCATATAGTGATCGGAGAGCACCGTTCCCGCGGGGAGATAGCCCTGCGGGTTGTGCTTATCCGTCGCATAGCGGCAGTGGGGGCAGACGGTGTCCTCCTCCGCGAGCGGCTGCATACAGTTCATACACAGTTTCCGGTCCATCAAAATTGCTCCTTTCGTCAGCTCCGCATGGCTGCGGTGCGCTTTTGCTGCCGGATGTCCTTTCCGACAAACAGCAGCGGTTCAAAGGCTCCTGTGATGCGGGAGACGGTCTGATCGCCGTAGCGGCTCTGCAGCCCCTCCTGCGTGAGATTGGTGCTGATGACGGTGGGCAGACCGTCCAGCATGCGGGTGTTGATAATGGTATACAAAGTGGCGGCAACAAAGGAGGTCTCAAACTCCGTGCCCAGGTCGTCGATCACCAAAAGGTCGCAGGAAAGCACCGTTTCCAGCGTGTTGCCGCTGCGTCTGCCGAAATGCTCCTCCTCGAGAAGACCGAAGAGCCGCCCCGCGGGCTGATAGACACATGCGTTTTGCCCGTTCCCGTTGCTCCGCGCAGCAAAAGCGACGGCGCGTGGGCGGAAAAGGCGGCAGCGTATTGCTCACAATAGGCGAAAATGCGCCGCATCCGCTCCCGCGGCGAGAGAGCCCGTTCGGCGGGCGGCGTGTCGTCATAAAAGCTAAGCGACAGGTCTGAGAAGCGTTTCGGGTCGCTCGACAGCCCCTTGCACACCCGCGCCGCCGCCTGCTCCTTGAGAAGCTTTGACAGGCAGGTGCACATGTTGCCGCCGTGATATCCCGTGTCGTCGCAGAGCGGGCAGGTATACAGCGGGGCGAAATTGCGCACCCCAAAGCCGCCCTTTTGCAGCAGCTCTGCCATCTCCGCCTGCAGGCGTTCGTTTTCCGCCTGGATGCGGGCGATGGCGTCGTCGATGTTGCCGCCTTCCAAAATGGCGTGGGCGATGTGCGTGCCGGTGGCGGCAAGCGCCGCGTCGATCTCCTTGAGACGCGGGAGCTGTGCGCACGCTTTTTCCCGCAGCAGGGCAGCGTCCTGCTGGGCTGCAGCACGCCGCGCCGCCAGCGTTTTCACGGCAGCGGCATAGATTTCCGGATCATAAGCCATTTTGTCTCAACTCTTTTCTTTGTCGGCGGGCAGGGAGGGCACATAGTCCTCCAAAAGCTGCTCATACCCTTTGAGGTCGAGCGAGCTCTCCTCTGTCTGTGCGCGTCTTTTCGCGGCGGGCTTCATGCTGCGCCGCAGCGCCTTTTTCGCCTCTTTGGGATCGGTGATGCCGTTTTCGTGCCAGTCGGTCAGGACGGTGTTGGCATAGGCGATCGGGGACGATCTGCCGTTTTCGGCGGCGTATTGCAGCGCCACCGTCACCAGCTCCTCCGACATGCCCCAGACATACAGCCAGGTGTGTGCCATGTCGCGGCTGCGGCGGTCAAGCTCGCGCGCCCGTCCGAGAATACGCCGCACGCGGGCGGCGGCGTCATCCTTTTGCTCCAAAATGCGCAGATATTCCTCCGCGGCGGGCAGCGTGCTGATGCCGCCGTCCAGCCAGTTCAGAGCGACTGTCTCGACATAGCGCATGTTGATTTTTCCGTGCGCCACGGCATAGGCGACCACCAAAAGGATCACATCGGCGGGGATGCCCGCCGTGTCATATAAGTACAGCAAGGTTTCCATGTTGCCCGGGGTGATGGGCTTGCCGAAACGCGCCGACACCGAGAAAAGCAGGTTCGAGAAGGTCTCGTCCTCCTTTTCCTTTTGCAGCACCTCCGTCATCTGCGGCTTCACGGGCTGCGGTCTTGCGACGGGGGCGGGCGTTTCCGTTACCTTTGCGGGGGCGGGAGGCTCCTTCGGCATTTCCTCACCCTCGCCGATGAGGATGCCCGCAGCCTTCCAATATTGCAGCGCCTCATACACGGCGTCCGTCGGCTTATGCAGCATTTTCGCACAGGCGTGCAGGTTGAAAGCGTCGCCGTCCGCCGCAAATTCCAGCAGCACGCGCCATTGCAGCGGGCTCGCCAGCCCGATATGCTCTCTCACCGCCGCAGCGGGCAGCACGCACACGCTGCACAGCGCCGCAGGATCCCAGCGCCATGCCATATGCCGCCACCCCCTATGGTACAAAATCACAACTTATCATACCATCTTTTCCTTCCGAGTGCAAGCCTATTTTGCGGTTTTAGCACTCTAACTTAAAGAGTGCTAATTTTTACAATTTCGTTACAAATTCTCGGGAAAAAGAGCGTATAGTATAGGAAAAGGAGTGATGAATATGAACGCACAGAAATTGACGCAAAAATCATTGGAGGCCGTGCAGGCGGCACAGGATCTTGCCGTTTCGGGCGGACATATACAGATAGAGCCGCTGCATTTGCTGTCGGCGCTTTTGTCGCAGCAGGAGGGACTTATCCCGTCGCTGCTGCAAAAGATGGGAAAAGACCCGAGGGCGCTTTCTGCACGGGTGAATACTCGTCTTGACGGTATGCCGCGGGTGAGCGGACCGGGCAGAGAGCCCGACAAGGTGTATATTTCTGCCGCGACCGACGCGGTGCTGTCCGGCGCGGAAAAGCTGGCGGCGAACATGAAGGATGAATATGTCTCGGTGGAGCATCTGTTCCTGTCGCTCATCGAAAACGGCGACCGCGACACGGCAGCCGTTTTGTCGGAGGCGGGCATCAAAAAGGATGCGTTTCTGCAGGCGCTTGCCGCCGTGCGGGGCAACACCCGCGTGACGGGCGACTCGCCGGAGACGACCTATGACGCGCTGAAAAAATACGGCGCGGACCTGACCGCCCGTGCCCGCGACAAAAAGACCGACCCCGTCATCGGGCGGGACGACGAAATTCGGAATGTCATCCGCATTTTGTCCCGCAAGACCAAGAACAACCCCGTACTCATCGGCGAGCCGGGCGTCGGCAAGACCGCCATCGTCGAGGGGCTGGCACAGCGTATCGTCAAGGGCGATGTCCCGATCAATCTGCGGGACAAGACCGTGTTTTCGCTGGACATGGGCGCGCTCATTGCGGGCGCGAAATACCGCGGCGAGTTTGAGGAACGCCTCAAGGCGGTCCTGGGCGAGGTCGCAAAGAGCGAGGGCAAAATTCTTTTGTTCATCGACGAGCTGCACACCATCGTCGGCGCGGGCAAGACCGACGGCGCGATGGATGCGGGCAACCTCCTAAAGCCGATGCTGGCGCGCGGCGAGCTGCACTGTATCGGTGCGACGACGCTCGACGAATATCGCCAGTATATCGAAAAGGATCCCGCACTCGAAAGACGGTTTCAGCCGGTTTTGGTGGAGGAGCCGTCCGTGGAGGACACCATCGCCATTTTGCGCGGTCTGAAGGAGCGCTATGAGGTGTATCACGGCGTGAAAATTCAGGATTCCGCCATCATCGCCGCTGCGACGCTGTCCCATCGGTATATCACCGACCGTTTTCTGCCGGACAAGGCGATCGACCTCATCGATGAGGCATGTGCCATGATCCGCACCGAAATGGACTCCATGCCGACCGAGCTGGATGTGGTGGAGCGCAAGATCATTCAGCTGGAGATCGAGGAGGCGGCGCTGAAAAAGGAAAGCGACAAGCTGGCGCAGGCGCATCTGGAAGAAATTCAGAAGGAGCTTTCCGAGCTGCGCGCCGACCTGGCAGAGAAAAAGGCGAAGTGGGAAAACGAAAAGGCGGAGATCGGTAAGGTGCAGAGCCTGCGTGCGCAGATCGAAAAGCTGGGCGCGGAGATCGAACGCGCCGAGGAAAACCACGATCTCAACCGCGCTGCCGAGCTGAAATACGGCACGCTGCCCACGCTGCAAAAGCAACTGCAGGCGGCGGAGGCGGAAAGTGAGGAGCACCACGGCAGCTATCTGCGGGACAAGGTGACGGACGAGGAGATCGCCCGCATCGTGGAGCGCTGGACGGGTATCCCCGTAGCGCGGCTGATGGAGGGCGAGCGGGACAAGCTGCTGCATCTCGAAGAGATCCTGCACCGCCGCGTGATCGGGCAGGATGAAGCGGTAACGCGCGTTTCCGAGGCTATCCTGCGCGCCAGAGCGGGTATTCAGGATCCCAACCGCCCGATCGGATCGTTCCTGTTTTTGGGACCGACGGGCGTCGGCAAGACGGAGCTTGCCAAGGCGCTTGCGGAATGTCTTTTCGACGATGAACAGAACATCGTGCGCATTGATATGAGCGAATATATGGAAAAATTCGCCGTGTCGCGCCTCATCGGCGCACCTCCCGGATATGTCGGCTATGAGGAGGGCGGTCAGCTCACCGAGGCGGTGCGCAGAAAGCCCTATTCCGTGGTGCTGTTTGACGAGGTGGAAAAGGCGCACCCCGATGTGTTCAATATCCTCCTGCAGGTGCTCGACGACGGGCGCATCACCGATTCGCAGGGACGCACGGTGGACTTCAAGAACACCATCATCATCCTGACCTCGAACCTCGGCTCTAACATCCTGCTCGACAGCATGGAGCAGCACGGCTGCATCACCGACGAGGCGAAGGCGGAGATCGATGCGCTTTTGAAACGCTCGTTCCGTCCGGAGTTTTTGAACCGTCTCGACGAGATCGTCTACTATCATCCGCTCGACAAGAAAGCGGTCACGGGCATTGTCGATCTGCTGCTCGCCGACCTCAACCGCCGCCTGACGGACAAACAGCTTTCCTGCACCGTCACGCCTGCGGCAAAGGCGTTCATCGTGGACAACGGCTTTGATCCGCAGTTCGGCGCGCGTCCGCTGCGCCGTTTCATCCAAAGCCAGGTGGAAACGCTGCTCGGCAGAGAGATCATCGAAAAGGATCCCGCGCCGGGCACGAACCTCACGGTGGATGTCGAAAACGAACGGCTGGTCGTGCGGTAAGACGGTTTTTTGGGGGGAACTGCTATGCAGTTCCCCTTTTTTTGACAAACGGGCGGGGAAATGATAGAATAAATAGGAAAAGGGGGGCTTTCATGACCGGAATATATGTGCATGTGCCGTTTTGCGTCTCGAAGTGCCCCTATTGCGATTTTTATTCGCTGCCGCTTTCAAGCGTTGACGCAGATATGCGGGCGCGGTATGCGGCGGCTGTTGTGCGGGAAATGGAGCGGTATGACGGCGTTTGTGCCGACACGCTGTATTTCGGCGGTGGCACGCCGTCACTGCTCGGCGGCGAAAATCTCGCCGCCGTCATCGCGGCGGCAAGGAAGTGCTTTTCGCTGTCGGATGACGCGGAGGTGACGCTGGAGGCAAACCCCGCGGACGATCTCTGTGAAACCCTCGCCGCCTTTGCCGCTGCGGGCGGCAATCGGCTGTCGCTCGGCATGCAGGCGTCGTCCGCCGACCGTCTGAAAACGCTCGGCAGGCGGCACACGCCGCGTGATGTGGCGTGCACGGTCGCGGACGCCCGCAGGGCGGGGATCACGAACCTTTCGCTCGACCTGATGCTGGCGGTGCCGGGGCAGGATGCGGCGGCGGCCTTGGCGGATGTCGAGACCTGCGCGGCGCTCGGCGTGCAGCATGTCTCCGCCTATCTCCTCAAAATCGAGGAGGGCACGCCGTTTGAAAAAATGCGGGACACGCTCTCCCTGCCGGACGACGATGCGGCGGCGGAGCTGTATCTCACCGCAGTCGCGGCGCTTGAAAGAGCGGGCTTTGCGCAATATGAAATTTCAAACTTTTCAAAGGCGGGCTTTGAGAGCCGCCACAACCTCAAATATTGGACGGGTGAGCCGTATCTCGGCTTCGGTCCTGCCGCCCATTCCTTTTTCGGCGGAAAGCGGTTTTTCTATCCGCGCGATCTTGCCGCCTTCATGGCGGGCGGCGGGACGGTCGCGGAGGAGGACGACGCGCTGCCGGCGGGGAGCGAGGAGGAATTTGCGCTTTTGCGGCTGCGCCTGACGGCGGGGCTTTCCGCCGCAGCCTTCAAAGAGCAGTTCAAAAAGGCGCTGCCGCCCGCGTGGATCGCGCGGGCAAGGACGCTGCCGCCGACGCTTTTGCGGGTGACGGACGCAGGCATCGCGCTGACGCCTGCGGGATTTTTAATTTCCAATACACTCATTGCACACATACTGAATTTATGATTTGTTCATACACCCGGCGGAAAATGAAAGTATACTGAAAGAAAAAGGAAGGGGAATGACAATGGCTGCACTGAAAATCATGGTCGTGGACGACGACAGCAACATCTGTGAACTGTTGCGGCTCTATCTGGAAAAGGAAGGGTATGAGGCGGTGATCGAGGAAAACGGCGCGCTGGCGCTCGAGCATTTCGACCGCGAGCAGCCCGATCTGATCCTTTTGGATGTGATGATGCCGCAGCTGGACGGCTGGCAGGTCTGCCGCGAGCTGCGCAAGAAATCCGATGTGCCGATCATCATGCTCACCGCCAAGGGCGAGGTCTTTGATAAGGTCTTGGGACTGGAGCTCGGCGCCGACGATTACATCGTCAAGCCCTTTGAGACAAAGGAGGTCATGGCGCGTATCAAGGCGGTGCTGCGCCGCAGCGGCGCGGACGGGCAGAAAAAGTATCGGGAGCTCCGCTATGACAAGCTGTCCATCAACATGGAAACCTTCGAAATGCGCGTCAACGGCAAGCCGGTGGACACGCCGCCGAAGGAAATGGAGCTTATATATCACCTGGCGAGCAATCCGAACCGCGTTTTCACCCGCGATCAGCTGCTCGACGAGGTGTGGGGCTTTGAATATTACGGCGACAGCCGCACCGTCGATGTGCACATCAAGCGGCTGAGAGAAAAGCTCGACGGTGTTTCGCCGCAGTGGACGCTCAAGACCGTTTGGGGCGTCGGGTACAAATTTGAGGTCAAGGACGACTTCAAAGGAGACTGACGGCGATGTTCAAAAGTATTTTTTCAAAATATTTTGCGGTCATCTCCGCCATCATCGTGTTCAGCTTTTTGGCGATGCAGGGCGCACAGCTCTTTTTGTCCTCCCGGTATTGGCTGGATGAAAAGCACCGCATCCTGGCGGACAACGCCAAGACCATCGCCGCGCATACCGCGGACGGCGTGTCGCCGATCAAGACGTCCGACGACTTAACCGTGTACCGCATCGAGAAATCCACACTGACGCCGTTCATCAAGCTGCTTTCCATGACGATGGACTGCACGGTGGTGATCTCGAACATGGACGGCACGGTGCTCATCATGTGCGACGAGAAGGGCGACGAAATGTCCACAGAGGGGGTTGTCTCCCTTGCCGGGGCGTTTGATGCCGACGGCACGGAGTTTTATGCCGTCAGCACACTGAACGGACTGTATAAGGAGCGGCAGTATACCGCCGGCGTGCCCATCCGACACGACGGAAAGCTCCTCGGCTATGTGTTTGTGTCGCTGCCCGCGAGCGGGCTCGGACAGTATCTGCGCAGCAACATTCAGATTTCCCTCCTTGCGGCTTTAGGCGTTCTGACGCTGACATTTGTGGCACTGTATATTATGACGGAGCGCATGGTGCGGCCGCTCAGAGAAATGGCGCAGGCAACGCGCAAATTTGCCGAGGGCGATTTCAGCTATCAGGTCAAGGTCACCGGCCGGGACGAAACGGCGGAGCTGGCGCAGGCACTCAATTCCATGGCGCGGTCGCTGTCCTCTGTGGAGACCATGCGCCGCAGCTTTGTTGCCAATGTGTCGCACGAGCTGCGCACCCCGATGACGACCATCGCCGGTTTCATCGACGGCATTTTGGACGGCACAATCCCCGCCGAAAAGCGGGACTATTATCTCAAGATCGTGTCGGACGAGATAAAGCGGCTGTCGCGCCTTGTCAAAACGATGCTCTCGCTGTCCCGCATCGACAGCGGGCAGCTGCGGCTCAATATGGTGGACTTCGATCTCCTGTCGCTGACGGGGCAGACACTTTTGACCTTTGAAAAGCGCATCGAGGAAAAGTCCATCACCATCGAAGGACTGGAGGACGCCGCACCGACACCGGTGCACGGCGACTATGATCTTTTGGGGCAGGTGCTGTATAATCTGCTCGATAATGCCGTAAAATTTACCGATGTGGGCGGCAGCATCCGCATCCACATGGAAAAGGCGGACGGGCGCACGCTTTGCAGCATCCGCAACACGGGCGCGGGCATCCCCGCCGAGGAAATGCCGCGCATTTTCGAGCGGTTTTATAAGAGCGATCGCTCGCGCGGGCTGGACAAAAACGGCATCGGCCTCGGTCTGTACATCGTGCAGACGGCGGTCGCGCTGCACAAGGGTGAGGTGCTGGTGCGGTCGGTCGAGGGCGATTATACGGAATTTTCCTTCTGGCTGCCGGACAACGCGGAAATTCAAAAGTAAATAACGCTTTCTTCAAGAAAACGACACAAAGTGTCGGTATAGTGTAGACAGTGATAAAAAAATCCACGAAAGGTCGTGTGCATATGTCTGATTGGAACGATTGGAACAAGGAAACACCCGAAGAAGAAAAAAAGGTTACGCCGCCTGCCGACGACACGCCGCCGGTGACCGCATCGCCGCAATATGAGAGACCGGCATATTCCGCCGGTGAATGGCGCAGCGATGCCGCAGCGCAGGGCGCAAAGCCGCAGGAGCCGACCCCGCAGCAGCAAGAGCCGACCTCGCAGCAGCCGACAGGCGCTGCGCCGCAAACGGATCGGCAGCAGGACTCCTTCGCGGGCGCACCGCATCAAACGGCGCATCCGCAGCCGCCGCAGACGCAGTGGTATCGCAGCGGGACGACGGGCGGGGCAACGCCGCCGCCCTATACCGGCAGCTTCACCACGCCGCCGCAGCCGCCGAAAAAGCGCAAGCACACGGGTGCGATCGTTGCGCTCGCCGTTGTCGGCGCACTGGCGGTGCTGGCGCTCACCATCACGGTGGCGTTCTCGCTCGGCAGAGCCATTTCGTCGGATATGACGAACAGTGGCTCCTCCGTCTCCGACAAAAAGGACGGCAGCAGCACGGGCAACGATGTCATCAACGACAACGCTCCCTCGCTGAATATCACCGATTGGGCGGATAACGACGGCGGTCTGACGGCGACGCAGGTCATTGAGAAAAATCTCGACAGCACGGTCGTCATCACCATTTATCAGATCAAGAACGGCAACAACTCCATGTATGCCTTCGGCACGGCGACACCCACAAAGGTCGGCTCCGGCAGCGGCATCGTCATGACGAAGGACGGCTATATCATCACCAACTGGCATGTTGTCACCAACACGGATACCGGCAAGCAGTATGATGAGATCGATGTCACGCTGCACAACGGTACGGTGTATAAGAACGCGAAGGTCATCGGCGCGGATCAGTCCACCGACCTTGCGGTCATCAAGGTAGAGGCGACCGACCTCACCCCCGCGGAATTCGGCGACTCCTCCAAAATGACGCTCGGCGCGCGTGTGATCGCGCTCGGCAACGCGGGAGGCTTGCAGTGGTCGGCGACGCAGGGCATCATCTCCGGTCTTGCCCGCGATGTCTATGAGGACACCGGCTATTCCATCAAGTGCCTGCAGACCGACGCCGCCATCAACCCCGGCAACTCCGGCGGCCCGCTCATCAACAACCAGGGGCAGGTCATCGGCATCAACTCTGCGAAGATCGCCTCCACCGATGTTGAGGGTCTCGGGTTCTCCATTCCGATCAACGAGGCAAAGACCGTCATCGACGATCTCACAAAGTACGGCTATGTCAAGGGGCGTGTGCAGCTCGGCATCACCGGCTATTCGGTGAACAGCAACGGCTATCACGGCTTTGTCATCCAGTCCATCAACGAGGACTCCGTGCTCAAGAGCACGAGGGCGGCGGTCGGCGATCTCATTACCGCCGTCGACGGCACCGACATCTCCGGCTACAGCGATCTGCGCGCGGCGCTTGCCAAGCACGCTGTCGGCGATGAGGTACAGCTCTCGCTCCTGCGGCTGGACAACCGCACCGGCGAAAAGACCACCTTCACCGTGACCTGTAAGCTGGCGGAAAGCAAAAACTGACAGATAAACAAAAGGCGCGTCATCCGAAACGGATGACGCGCCTTTTGTTTTGTTGCTGTTTTGAAAAAATCAGATGTTGCAGGAGATGACCTGCTTCTTTTCGGCAGAGGCAAAGGACGCCTCGATGACCTGCATCACGCGGCGCAGCTGCGCATGCGTGACAAGCTGCGTTTCCTCGCCCGCGATTGCCTTGCAGACATTGCGGTAGAAATCGTGCACATCCGAATGGGGCTGCGCGATCTCATAGGTGTCGGTGGTGATGTCGTCGCGCGGCGCCATGGTCTTGGTGAGACCGGCAGCGGTCTGCACCGGCAGCACATCGTTCTCGTGCCAATATTTGCACTTGACGACCTTGCAATTCTCGCGCCAATCGGTGATGAGCGCCGTGCCGTCCTTGCAGCGCATGTAAAAGCGTGGCATGGCGATGAAGTTATAGGTGCCGACCTCGACATATGCCTCCTTGCCGTCGGCAAAGGACATCGTCAGCTTGAAGCCGTCGTCCACCTCCCTGTTGGTGATGTGATCGAAACGGCAATCGACAGCGGTCACGGGCGCGGGAAGGATCATCATGATCTGATCGATGAGGTGAATGCCCCAGTCATACAGCATGCCGCCGCCATGCTCCTTCATGCCGCGCCAGTCGCTCGGAATGCCGCGGGAGCCGTGGATGCGGGACTCGATGTTGATGACCTCGCCGATCTCTCCGCTGTCTGCCACCTGCTTCATCGCAAGATAGTCGATGTCCCAGCGGCGGTTCTGATGCACGGTGAACAGCTTTTTGTTGCGCTCTGCGGCGGCGATCATTTCGTCAAGCTCTGCCACCGACAACGCCACCGGCTTTTCACAGATGACATTTTTTCCGGCGTTGAGCGCCTTCACGACGACTTCCTTGTGGGCGTCGTTGGGGATCGCCACGGTGATAAGCTCCACGCGCTCGTCGGCAAGCACCTCTTCCAGCGTTTCATAGGCAAAGATGCCCTTTTCACGGGCAGCTTCGCGCCGCTCGGGGAGAATGTCATAAATGCCCAAAAGGTTGACAACATCGCTTTCCAGTGCGTGCCGCACATGGAAGCCGCCGCCCATGCCGCCGTAGCCCACGACGACGAGATTGCATTTTTTCATAGAAAGTGCCCCTTTTATGCCCACCACATGGCAGCAGGCTGTTCGTTGATGATAACTTCCTTGAGGAAGGAGATAGCTTTTTCCAGCCCCTCCCTGACCGACATGAGACCGTCCTCATGCTCGATGCTGACCGCGCCGTCATAGCCGATCATGCGCAGCGTGGAGATCAAGTCCTTCCACATTTTCATGTCGGAGCCGTAGCCGATGGTGCGGAACACCCAGCTGCGATCCAGAAGATTGCCGTAGGATCCGGTGTCGAGGACACCGTTTCTCGCCTTGTTATAGGGGTCGACCTTGGTGTCCTTGGCGTGGAAATGATACACAGCCCCTTTCAGCTCGCGCAGCGCCGCGACAGGATCCATGCCCTGCCAAATGAGGTGCGACGGGTCGAAGTTGGCACCGAGAATGTCGCCGACAGCGTTGCGCAGACGCAGCATCGTTGCGGGGTTATAGACACAGAAGCCCGGATGCATCTCAAAGGCGATCTTCTTGACGCCATAGGACTCTGCAATCTTTGCCGCCTCTTTCCAGTAGGGGATGAGGACCTCATTCCACTGCCAGTCAAGGGTCTCGCCATACTCCGGCGGCCAGGCACAGGTCACCCAGTTCGGGCGCTCGGAATGCTCGCAGTCGCCGGGGCAGCCGGAGAAGGTCACAACGGTTTCCACGCCGAGCTTTTGCGCCAGCTTGCAGGTGTCAACGAACACCTTGTGGTATTCCGCGGCGATCGCCTTGTTCGGATGCACGGGGTTGCCGTGGCAGGAAAGGGCGCTGATGGTCAGATCGTATTTGTTGAGCAGCGCCTTGTATTCCTCGATCTTGCGGTCATCCGCCAGATAGACCTCCGGCTTCAGATGGTTGTTGTTGGTGTAGCCGCCGGTACCCAGTTCCACCGCCTGTACACCGAGGGAGTGCAGGTACTTGAACGCATCCTCTGCGGGCATCCCTTGCAGCGGGACAGTCAAAACGCTGAGTTTCATGCTGTACATCTCCTTTTTCGGGGATATTTTTCAACCCCTCAATCTGTCCCTATGGTAGCACATCGCAGCCGAAAATACTACCCCTTTTTTGCGCATTTTTATCAATTTTTTGTCATAATGAAAAAAGGCGCTGACCGGAGGTGCAGCGCCTTTCGCTTATTTTGTCGCTTTTTCGGCAAAGGTGTTGTTGACGACCTTGTCAAACGGGGCGGGGGCGGAAAGCTCGCCCGCCTCGGCAATCACCTTTTGCAGCAGCGTGAACGACTCCTCGGTCATCGTCGGTGTGTCGCAGAAAGCGCCGATCTTCCGATACCGCTCTATGGAGGCGGTCAGCAGCTCTGTCGAGGTGTCGGGAAATTGCTCTTTGATCGCCTCGGCAATTTCGGCGGCGGTGTGGGTCCCGACCCATTGCTGTCCCTTGTATACCGCGCGGGTGAAGGCGGCGATGAGGTCGCTGTTTTTCTCGATATAGCTCTTTTTCGCAAAATATGCCGTGTAGGGGATCTCCCCGGCGGCATCGCCGACTGCGGCAACAATGTAGCCCTTGCCCTCCGCCTCCAGCATGGAGGCGGTCGGTTCAAAGCAGGTGAAATAGTCGCCTGTGCCCGCCGTGAAGGCTGCGGTCATCATGGAGAACTGCACGCTGCTGTCAAGCGTCAGATCCGTCGCGGGGTCGATGCCGTTCTTGCGCAGCGCATATTCGAGCGCCATATACGGCACGCCGCCCTTGCGGCCGGGCAGAACGATCTTGCCCCTGAGCTTTTGCCAGTCAAAGGCGTCGTCCTTTTCCCGTGCGACAAGGAACGAGCCGTCGCGGCGGGTGACCTGTGCGAACACCTGCGTGTAGTCGGTCTTGCCCTCGTTGTACACATACACCGACGCCTCCGGACCGGCAAAGCCTATGTCCATGTTGCCGGACAGCACCGCGCTCATCACCGCGTCGGCGCCCTGTCCGTTGGAAAGGTCGATGTCGATACCCTCCTCGGCAAAAAAGCCGCGCGCGATCGCCACATATTGCGGCGCATAGAACACCGAGTGGGTGACCTCGCACACGCGCACCTTGGTCTTGCCGCCCGCGTTGCCGCATGCCGCCACGGACAGCAGCAAAACGAGCGACAGCCCCGCGCACAGAATACGCAGAAATACTTTCATCAAAAAGCCTCCTCTATGAATGTGAGATCCGGTGTACGGCAAAGCGCTGCAAAAGGCAGACCGCCTCATACATAAGCGCAGCGACGACCGCCAGAACGATGACGCTCGCCATGACCAGATCCAGCTTGAACACCTGACCGCCGTAGACGATCAGATAGCCGAGCCCTGCTTTGGACACCAAAAATTCTCCGGCGATGACGCCGACTAGGGAAAGACCGATGTTGATCTTCAGGGAATTAAACAGAGTCGAAATGTTATACGGCAAAACAATCTTGAAAAACACCTGCCACCGTACCGCACCGAAGGTCTCCGCCATGCGGATGTATTCCGTATCGGTGCGGTGAAAGCCGCCGAGCATTTCGAGCACGGTGACGATAAGGGAGATGGCAAGCGCCATGACGATGATCGCCCGCGTGCCCGCTCCCGCGATAATGATGATGACCGGACCGAGCGCGATCTTCGGCAGGCTGTTGAGCACCACAAGATACGGCTCACTGACCTTTGAGGCAAAGGGACTCCACCACAAAAGCGTCGCCAGCACCGTGCCCGCCCCCGCGCCGAGCAAAAACCCGACGAGCGTTTCAAAAACGGTGACGCCGATGTGCTGCAAAAGCCCGTTTTGTGCCATCCCGATATAGGTCCTGAAAATGCGGGAGGGCTGGCTGAAAATAAAGCTGTCGATGACCCCGACGGTCGCCAGCACTTCCCAAAGCCCGATGAAAAGAACAAGAATACCGATCTGCCAGTAAAGAATTTTGCGGCGATGCCGCTTCTCGTTTTTGAGATAGAGCTGCCGCCTTGCGGATGTTTTTTCAGTCATGTCGCTCCAACTCTTTCCAAATATGGTCAAAGTAGGTGGAAAACTGCGGGGTGTTGCGGCAGGAGAGCGGTGTGCGCACGGGAATGTCAAAGCGGATGGGCAAAAGCTCCCGCACGGTCGCAGGACGCGCGGTGAGGATGACAACCACATCGCTCATGCTGATGCACTCCGGAATGTCGTGTGTGACCATCAGCGTGGTGACATGCTCCCGTTTCAGAATGCTGTAGACATCCTCCGTGACCGACAGGCGCGTCTGGTAGTCGAGCGCGGAAAACGCCTCGTCGAGCAGCAGGATGTCGGGGCGTACCGCCAGGGTGCGGATGAGCGCGGCGCGCTGCCGCATGCCGCCGGACATCTGCGCGGGGTATTTGTCCCGAAAGTCGGAAAGTCCGTAGGTCTCAAGCAGGTGATCGGCGTGACCGACGGTTTCCTCGTTCAGCTGTCGGCGGATCTCCAGTCCGAAAAGGACATTCTGACGGATGGTACGCCATTCGAGCAGGTTGTCTTTTTGCAGCATATAGCCGATGCGCGGCGAGCTGCCCCTGACCTCCTCGCCGCCGAGGAGCACCCGTCCGCCGGAGGGAGGGAGCAGTCCCGCGATGATGGAAAGCAGCGTGGATTTTCCGCAGCCGGACGGGCCGACAAGGCTGTAGAAATCGCCGCTGTTCATCGAAAAGCTCACATCCCGCAGCGCGGCGACCTCGCCGTTTTTCGCCTGGTAGGTCTGTTCTATATTTTCAACACGCAATATCTCCATGCAAAGCCACCCCTTCGGTGCGGGCGGCGGCTGCCGCCCTTCTTTCCATTGTATGCACCGAGGGCGGGAATGTGTAAAAAGAAAAACCGCCTCACCGTCCGACGACGGTGAGGCGGTTTTGCGCCTGTTCAGAGCGGCTTAATCTCCGACCAACCACTGATGTCCTCATAGGTTTTGCCGATCCGCTCCCGAATTTGACATTCCACCACTTGCAGGGTGGGGGCAGCATACTGCTTCTTCATGAGACACCTCCGATGGTAATTGTCCATGGAACAGTATACATCATTTGTTTTCACTTTGCAAGCCCTTTTTGTGAGAAAATACAAAAAGGCACAAAATAGTGATCACAGCGCCGACGGCGGTCACGATGCCGACCGTGCTCCACTGCACATTTTGCAGCCCCGTGATGAGAAAATCACCGGTCTCGGCATCCTGAAGCTGCGGGAAGATTTTGCACACGTCGAAAATGAGCGTTGCCACCGCGACGACACCGCCGGCGACCGTCCACGCACCGAGCGCGCCTTTTTCGTCGGCAAGGCGGGTGACGGTGTCATGACGGAAGTCGAGCACCCGTCCGATGAGCGCCGCGGCAAGCACGGTGACGATGGTCTCGGGGATCATGTAGGTCGCGTTGTAGGCGAGAGAATAGAGGAGGGCATCCGAAGAGGGGATGGAAAGTCCCGCCCAAACGGTGCAGCCGGAAACGACATGGCAGATATACCGCACAAGGCAGGCGAGCAGCGTGCCCAGCTCCAGCGCTGTCGCCTGCCGCCGCACGGTCTTGCGGAACGCGCCGCCGAGTCCAAGGGCGGTGAAGGCGAAGATGTAGTCAAGGAAAATGACCGCCGCAACGGACAGCGGCGTAGTGAAATAGAGCACATTCTTCATGCCGAGCAGCATCTGGATAAAGCCATAGGCAAGGGCGGTGAAGCTGCCGAAGGCGACACCGTGACGGTAGGCGATGAGAATGATCGGCAGCATACTGCACAGGGTGATGCTGCCGCCATAGGGCAGATCGATAATTTTTAAGACACTCAGAATGACGGCGAGCGCCACCATGACGGCGCCCTCGACCAGGCGGATGGTTTTCTTTTGCATAACGACAACTCCTCAAAAAAACAAAAATTTCCCCGAAAAACGGAGAAATCCCATACATCGCGCCAAGACGCCGTATTTGCTCCCTCCGCCGGCATTACCCGGATCAGGTAAAGGGTTTCGGATGTGCGCATCCGCTCTCAGCCGACGACAAAGTCAGCGCCCCTTGCTTTTTCTCCATTGTAAAGCCGTTTGTCGAAATTGTCAAGCATTTTTCCCGCCGCTTTTGCATATGGTGTCGTGAAGGGGGAGACGCTATGTATTGGATCGTTCGTCGGCGTCACATTCTGTCGGCGCTTTTCTGCTGTGCCGCCGTGCTTGTCGGCACAGTCGCATGGGCGCGGCTGCACACCGCCGTTTCGGTGGCAACTGCCGCTGCCAACACCAACTGGGGGCTGCGTTTTCAAAAGGACGGAGAAACGCCGGTCGGCAACGCCTCCGCCGCGTCGCTGGCAAAATATAACGCCGTCTACACCGGCGACACGACGAAAAAGGTGATCTATCTCACCTTTGACGCGGGGTATGACAACGGCTATACCGCGCCCATCCTCGACACGCTCAAAAAGCACGAAGTGCCCGCGGCGTTTTTTATCGTCGGCAATTTTGCCGAGACCCAGCCGGAGCTTGTGAAACGCATGGTCGCGGAGGGGCACATCGTCGGCAACCACACCTATCATCACCCCGATATGTCCGCCATCAGCACCGACGAGGGATTTGATAAGGAATTGGGAGCGCTTGAAACGCTGTATAAGGAGATCACGGGCAGCGATATGCAAAAATTTTATCGCCCGCCGCAGGGAAAATACAGCGAACAGAATTTGCAGATGGCGAACGCGCGGGGATATAAGACCTGCTTTTGGAGCCTTGCGTATGTCGATTGGTATGTGAACGATCAGCCGACAAGGGATCAGGCGTTTTCAAAGCTGCTGCCGCGGGTACACCCCGGCGCGATCGTGCTGCTGCACAGCACCTCCCGCACCAACTGCGAAATTCTCGACGAGCTTTTGACAAAATGGAAAGAAATGGGATATAGCTTCGGGCGGCTTTCGGATATAGCATAAACGGCGCATGACGGGGCATACTGAGAAGGAGGACAGAGGTCCTCGGAGATTTCCGGAAAGGAGGCTGCCGTCATGGGATGTTCCAAGGAAAATCATTGCATCCAGTGCAGCGTTGAGCAGTGCAAGAACCACAGCACCTGCGGCGCGTATTGCTCGCTCGACTGCATCAGCGTTGGCACGCACGAGGCCAATCCGACGATGGATCAGTGCACCGATTGCCTTTCTTTTGAAAAGAAATAACGGATTCTCGACGAAAAGAACCATTCAAAACCGTGTTTTGAATGGTTCTTTTCTATTGCGCATTTTCTATTGCGCATTTTGAAAAAGTGTGTTACACTAAGCCTACTTATGGTATAAGGGGAGGCGCGACGCTTGGAGGTTCTCATTTCCATTGTCGGAAAGCAGGAGGTAAAAGGCGAAAGGAATCGCTCGGAGCTTTTGACCGACGGCACGATGACCGTCACGCCGAGGGGCGTGCAGCTTTTCTACCGCGAAAGCGCCGCCACCGGTATGGAGGGCACGGACACGACCCTCACCCTGCAGCCCGAAAAGGTGACCCTGTCCCGCACGGGGACGCACGCGGGCATGCTGGTGCTGGAGCACAGGCGACGACACCTCTGCAGCTACGGCACGCCCTACGGCGACCTGATGCTGGGCGTGTTCACCGAAAAGATGGAACAGGAAATGACGGAAAACGGCGGCAGCGTGCGCGTTGCCTACACGCTGGATGTCGGCGGCAGTATGCTGTCGCGGCAGGAGCTTTCCGTCACCGTTCGCCCGAAAAACTGAAAGGAAGTTAACCGATATGTCACAGATCGTAACGATTGCCGAAGATACCCTGCGTGCGCGCCTTGCCGCCGCAGCCGCTGCCGCGTTCGCGGCGGGTGAGATACCTGCAGGCGAGCTGCCGCCCTTCACGGTGGAGATCCCCGCCGACCGCGCCCACGGAGATCTCTCCGCCAATGCGGCGCTCGTCTCCGCCCGCACATTTCATCGCGCTCCGCGGCAGATTGCCGAGACGCTTTTGCGGCATCTTGACCTTTCCGACACCTATTTTGCGAGTGCCGATGTCGCCGGTGCGGGCTTTTTGAATTTCACGCTGTCGCCCGCCTATTATGCCGCCATCGTCGGCGATGTGCTGGAAAAAGGCGAAAGCTACGGCAGATCGGACTTCGGCGGCGGCAAAAAGGTGATGGTGGAGTTCGTTTCCGCCAACCCGACCGGCCCGATGCACATGGGCAACGCGCGCGGCGGCGCGCTGGGCGATTGCCTGGCGGCGGTGCTGGAAGCTGCAGGCTTCGATGTGTCGCGGGAGTTTTATATCAACGATGCCGGCAACCAGATCGAAAAATTCGCGACCTCGCTTGAGGTGCGCTATCTGCAGCTCTACAAAGGCGAGGACGCCGTTCCGCTGCCGGAGGACGCCTATCAGGGCGACGACATCAGGGAGCACGCCAAGGCGTTTGCCGAAATCCACGGGGATGCGTTCGTGAACGCCGACAGCAAGGCGCGCCGAGAAGCACTCGTCGGCTATGCGCTGCCGCTCAACATCGCAAAGATGCATGCGGACATGGAGCGCTATCGCATTGTGTATGACGAATGGTTCAAGGAGTCCCGCCTGCACGAAAGCGGGGAGGTGAGAGAGGTCGTCGACCTGCTCACCGAAAAGGGACTGACCTATGAAAAAGAGGGCGCACTGTGGTATAAAAATGCCGAGGTGCTGACGAAAAAGCTCAAGGCGGCGGGCAAGACCGACGCCGAGATCGAGAATCTGGAGCTCAAAGACGATGTGCTCGTGCGCGCCAACGGCAACCCGACCTATTTTGCCGCCGACATCGCCTATCACCGCAACAAATTCCTGCGCGGCTTTGACACCTGCATCGATGTGTGGGGCGCGGATCACCACGGCCATGTCGCCCGCATGAAGGGCGCGATGGATGCCATCGGCATGGACGGCGACCGTTTGCATGTCGTGCTGATGCAGCTGGTGCGGCTGATGCGCGACGGCGAGATCGTGCGCATGTCCAAGCGCTCCGGTAAGGCGATCCAGCTCGGCGACCTTCTCGATGAGGTGCCCGTGGATGCCGCGCGGTTCTTCTTCATTCTGCGCGAGGCAAATTCGCAGATGGACTTTGACCTCGGCCTTGCCATCGAGCAGTCGTCCGATAACCCCGTCTACTATGTCCAGTATGCGCATGCGCGCATCTGCTCGCTGTTCCGCAAGGTCGCCGAAAGCGGCGCCCCCCTGCCGACGGCGACGGCAGAGGGACTTGCCCGCCTCACGGCGCCCGAGGAGCGGGAGCTTATCCGCCACATTTCCGGCTACAGCCGCGAGATCGTGGAGGCGGCGAAGGAATACGATCCCGCCCGCATCACGCGCTATTGTCTGGAGCTGGCGACGCTGTTCCATAAATTCTATAACGCCTGCCGCGTCATGAGCGACGACGCACAGCTTTCGGCGGCGCGCCTGGCGCTGTGCGACGCGACCCGCATCACCCTGCGCAATGTCCTGCGTCTCCTGAAGATCGACGCACCCGAGAGCATGTAAGTATACTATAATTATGTAGTAAAAGGAGAGATCTTCTTGCCATATCCGTACGGAAAACCGCTCAAACGCTATCCGACAGAGGAGGAGCGCGCGTG
This sequence comes from Ruminococcus sp., assembly GCA_004558485.1. Lineage (GTDB taxonomy): Bacteria > Bacillota > Clostridia > Oscillospirales > Acutalibacteraceae > URNF01. The sequence continues at coordinate 100,508 of SFCS01000003.1, forward strand.
GCTGTGGGAGGACGGAAACTTTGTCGGCGGCGCGATGATTTTGCTTGTTTCGCTGCTGTCCTTCCTGTTTTCCATCGTGGCGACGGCGCTGTACACAGGCGGCTTCCTGACGGGGGAGGATCTCCTGTCCGAGACGCTCGGGCTGTCGAACACACGGTTTTTGCTGCTGTACGGCGCTGTGTATACGGCGTCACTGGGGCTGCCGACGCTGCTGCCGCTGCTGCTGTTTCGCAAAAAGCTGCCGCGGTTTCGCGGCAGACCGTCCGCCGACATCACGGTAAATGCGCTGTTCATCGGCATGGGCGCTTGCTACCTTGCCAACATGATCGCGGGCGTCTTTTCGGGCATATTGGAGCAATACGGCTTTTATCTCCCCGACGCGCCCGACTACCTTGAACCGACGCCGCAGAGCCTTGCGGTCAATTTGCTCGTCATGGCGCTGCTGCCCGCCGTTTTGGAGGAGCTTTTGTTTCGCGTGACCCTGCTCGGCACGCTGCGGCGCTATGGTGACGGGGCGGCGGTGCTGCTGTCGGCGCTGCTGTTCGGCGCGATGCACGGCTATGCTGCACAAAGCCTTTTTGCCTTTTTGGTGGGACTGGTCTTGGGGTATATCACCGTGACGACCGGCAATGTGTATATCGCCATGGCAATCCACTTCGCCAACAACGCGCTGTCTATTTTGATCTCCTATGCGCAGCTGCATCTCTCCGATATGCTGGGAGGGCTTTTGGCGGTGCTGTGTGTAAACGGGCTGCTGCTGGCGGGACTGGTGCTGCTCATCGTCGCCGCCGTGCGCCGCTCGCCGCTTTTTCGGATGCCGCGAAGGGGCACGCTGCGTGCGGGTGCGCTTGCCGGCGGGCTGGCGGGGACACCGCTCACGGTGCTGGCGATCGTGCTGCTCTTTTTGCGGGCGGTATATCTGAATTTCTGTACCTGAGGTGTGCCATGACACATGAGGACTATATGAAGGCGGCGCTTTCCCTTGCCAAAGAGGCGGCAGAGGAGGGCGAGGTGCCGGTCGGCGCGGTGGTGGTGAAGGACGGCGTGATCGTCGGCAGGGGCAGAAACCGCCGCGAGGGCGCAAAACAGGCGGCGGCGCACGCCGAGATGGAGGCGATCGCCGATGCCTGCAAGACCCTTTCCGGCTGGCGGCTTTCCGGCTGCGACCTGTATGTGACGCTCGAGCCCTGCCCCATGTGCGCCGGCGCAATCATCAACGCACGCATCCGCTGCGTCTATTTCGGGGCGACCGATCAAAAGGCAGGCTCGTGCGGCTCGCTCGTCGATTTGTTCTCTCTGCCGTATAATCACAAACCGCAGTGTGTCGCCGGTGTTGCAAAGGAGGAATGCGCGGCGCTGCTGCGTGCGTTCTTTGTCGGCTTGCGCGGAAAAGCGCACGGTTGATGGGTTTTATTCATTCCCGCCAATTTTTTTGAAAAAACACTTGATTTTTTGGAATTGCCATGCTATACTGGTATCCGAAGAGAGAGTTGTATCTGTTTTTACGGATTTGAAAACTTATGAGAGAAGAGGGATTTATACATGAAGAAACAGTATGAAACGCCGGTTGTGAGTTCTCTGCGTTATGTTTTCGCGGAGGGTATTGCGGCGGACGACGATCCTGGCATCGGCGACATCGAGATCAACATTTCTTCGTTGCTTCCGCGTCCCTGATTCTTGTCGTTGTGTGACCGCATATAAGAAAAGGCTTTGAAACCATACACCGCTTTTGCAGTGTATGGTTTTTTTGCTTTTACACGAAACGACGGAAGGCGCCGCTTTATGCGTTTTTCATAAAAGACATTCAATATGACAGCGCAGAGTGGATAAGTGTGCTAAAAATTTTTAAAAAATTTGTGAAAATGTCTTGAAAAATTTACCTTGGCGTGCTACTATAATACCGTGCAATAGTACAGTCGGCGGAAAACCATTTTCCTGCCGGCAAAAAACTATTCTAAAAAGAAGGAGAGAGAGACTATGTCAAACCGCAAAACATGGAAGTCCGTGGGCGCACTGCTGCTCACCGTTGCCATGTTGGCAGGCATGTTGTCGGTCATGGGCGCGCTGCCCGCGACGGCAAAAACCACGACTGCCATGAAATTCACAGCCGATTTCAGTGAGCTGTCCCGGATCGTCACTGACAACGGCGGCACCTTCACGGACGGAATGTACCGTGCGCCCTACACGCCCGCGAGCGACACCACTTCGCTTGAAGGCAAATTCAACACCTGGGCGAACGGGAAGTTCTACACCTATCAGACGTATGGAGGCGCAGTCCGTGCCTATTTCGGACAGGACTCCAACAACCTGCAGACCTATCTTGACGACTGGAGTGGCAACCAGTATCTCGCCGCCGGTGAGGACGGCTATCTGCAGTTCTATGCGCAGCTTAAGAGCGGCCAGATGCTGAGAAAGGGTATCACCCTTTCCCCGCTGTACAACGGCGCGCCGGCGAAGCTGAAGAACTTTGAGGCGAGCCTCACCTTCCGGTTCACGACGCACGAGGGCAACTCCGGCAACGCGGTCGTGTTCAACTTCCACGAGACGCAGGCTGCCTACATGGACCAGTACGGTGACTTCAAGGCGCTTTCCTCCGGTAACACCGTTGTTCTCGGCAACGGTGACGGCAACTATAAGGCTCCCGGCATCGAAGGTCTCGCCTTCTATCAGAAGGGCGACACCATCAGCGCCACCAGCGTTGCCGACGAGGGCAACCTGAACAGCGCGAACGCCAACGAAGTCGTGATCGGCGACAGGGGCGCGCGTTTTACCGAGGCTATGGAGCTGAACCGGGACTATACGCTGGCAGTCAGAGCCCTGAACGGCACCGCGACAATCACCGTGACCGACACCGCCACCGGCAACGAGGTCTACACGGTAGCCAAGGCCTATGAGACCACCGACGGCTATGTTTCCTTCGGCTTCTTCAATGCACCTTTCAAGGTCAAGAGCTTTGAGGTCGCCGAGCTGGACAACAGCGGTGCGCTTGTCGATTTCGGCACCTATGCCGCGTCTCTGACCGACGGCATCGAGCGCTTCACCGCCTCCTTCGACAACATGAAGGATGTCATCTACAAAGGCGGCAAATATTACTACAGTGCCAATCACGATGCGGATCGGTTCTCCGACGACAAACACAAGGCGATGACCCAAGGCGGCAGCACCTATGCAGTGAACATGAACGACTCCGCTCTGGTGGAGTATCTCGAGAGCAAGTTTGCGTTCTATTATCAGCAGGAGGGTCATTTCTTCCGGCGTCAGAAGGTCAACGGTCTGTATGTGGACGACAAAGGCAATCAGTTCACAAAGGGTAGCGTTGCACCAGGCACCACGATCTATAAGCCGGACACCAAAGAAGTGAAGGGCAGTCCCCAGTGGATCGACTATATCGGTACAAACGCAACCGGCAAAACGCACTTCTGGGAGCTTTCCGACAACAAGTTTTTTGCTCCCTCGAGCACTGGTTTGGGCGACGGCATGTACCGTTATGACGACACCATGACCGTCAAGAACACGGACGGCACGCTGGCACAGCTCGAAAACTTTGAGCTGGAGGCGGATGTTAGCCTGCGCCCCGACAAAGACTTTGACTATGCCAACCTCACCGTGCAGTTCCGTTCCCCCTCGCCGTTTATCCACAGAGGGAATGTTGACACGGCAGCCTTTACGCTGTCCCCCAACGGCGGCTATATCGTCGGCGGCGGCGACGGCGAGCTGAAGCTGACCTCCGGCTATATCTACAACAAGGACACCAAAGCGTATGACGCATGGTCGAGCGAGAAGGCTGTCGACTTCACCAAACAGACGGAGAAGAATGCGACGACGGATAAGCGCGCCGGCATCTATGCGAAGACGACGGGCGTCAATCTCGGCACGAGCGAGTATCACCTGAAGCTGCGCGTGGTCGGCAAGAATGTCACCGCCACCGTCACTGACACTGCCGGCAACGTGAAATTCACGATCAACGAGACCACCAGCTATGCCGGCAGCGGCTATCTGTCTCTCGGCGGCAGCAACAACGCTACCCGTTGGGGCAACATCGTCATCACCCGTCTCGACAAGGACGGCAACGCGGTGGACTTCAGCGATGCCAACGACGGCTATGCCTACGGTGCAAGCTTCGGCAACCTCGCGGAATACCGCGTCGGCAACTACTATCGCAACAGCGGCGCCGACCTCTTCTATCTGTCCGGCGCCGGCAACCCCTTTGATTTCTCTGACGAGACAAAGGCGACCGACAAGGCGGTTTGTGAGTATCTCCGCGAGAAATTCGATTTCTATGCAACCAAGGAAGGCAGTTTTGCCAAACTTGAAAATCCCTACACCAACACAAAGGACTCCGGCTTGTATGCGTCTGACGGCGCACATCACGGTCAGTGGAAGCTGCGTGCCGGTCGCTGCCTGACGGCGACCTTCTCCGGCGGCGGCTCCGGCAATGACGGCTTGCTCAGAAAGACCATGTCCCTTGTGCCGAAGATGAACGGCGCTGCGGTGCAGACCGCAAACTTTGAGACGGAATTTGATGTCAACTTCGGTCTCAATCCCTCCTCCATCCACGGCAACGAGGTCGGCGTGCTGCTCTCCTTCCGTTCCGACGAGGCGGGCAGACCGGCAGAGGGATATCATACGGTTGCAAACAACAAGGACGCCATCCTCATTCATCCGCTGGGCGTCGGCATTTATGACGGCGTCGCCGCAGACTATAGCTACAGCTATGCCAACGGCAGTAATGCCACCTGCGTTAAGCAGAGTGACGGCAGCTATTGCGACGAATTCACACCGTATAACAACGGCGGCGAAAAAGCCAACAGCGTGCATGTCTATGCAAGGCTGGTCGGCAATCAGCTTACCGTGCAGGTCACGGAGCTCGGCACGGAGACGGTGCTCTTTGAAGTCACCAAGACCGTCAACCGCATGACCGCCGGCTATCTGTATTACAGCGTCTGCAGCGCCGAGGTCGGTCTTGCCGATCTGCGGCTCAACCTGCTCGACCGCGACGGCAACAAACGTGATGCGGAGGATACGGCAAACGAAGGCTATGCCGGTATCGCCGTTTCCGACGTTGCCCTCCGTGCGGCGGGCGGCTGGACCGGCAAATATCCGGGCGGCAATCATTATATCGATGTCGGTCTTGCAAAGCAGCACGGCGTCTTTGACAGCATCAAGGCATATCTGAATTCCCGCTATGATCTGTACTATCAGAATCAGGCGGAGCTTGTCAAGCACGCCTCCGTGTTCGGCAACGACGCCGGCGACAAGGGCTGGTACAGCCATTCGTTGTATTTGCAGTGGGTGCAGTTCAACAGAAACGGCCTCTCTCTCAATTCCGATCCCACCGCGCTCGAACACACTGCGGCGCTCGTACCCAAAACGGCGGACGGCGCACAGATGAAGGGCGACAACTGCATTGCGGATATGCAGTTCCGCTTTGACAACACCGACGCGGCAGCACTTTTCGGCTTCCGTATGGCGGAGGCAGGCAGATTCACCGACGATGCTTGGAACCCGGTCAAGAACGCCTCCTTCCTGAAGGTTACGCTTAAAGGCGTCACCCTGTATGACAAGGGTGTCGAGACAAAGCTCGTGGACTACGCGTATACGCCTGCCGGCAACCTGATAATGGGGCTCCATGTCGAGGTCATCGGCGACAAGCTCACCGGTTATGTGACCAAGGGCAGCGACACGCATAACTTCTCCGCTACCTTGACCAACATGGATGCGGGCTACTTTGCACAGGGCTTCGGCGACAAGGCGCCGAACATCTTCCCGATGACCATTCAGGTCGGCGGCTTGAATATCGGCAAGGCGGAGGAAGTCGCGGGCGGCAAGCTGACGGTCACGCGCACCGCTTCCGACAAGGAAGGCTACCATGCATGGAAGGTCACCGTGAACAAGGATGCGGGCGAACAGCTCAAGCCCAACACTCTGGTTGGCACGGACGCTGCCGACGGCAGCACGCTGTATCCGACCCGTGTAGGCTTCCAGTCCGGCAATCACAATGCCGACAGCTTCATCTTCTACTCCAAGGGCGATGCCACCTTCACGGCGGACTTCTATACGCCGCATACGGCTGCCGACATCTCCATGCCGTGTCTCGGCACTTCTGTGAACGAGACGAAGGCGGGCCTGCGGTTCATCAACCGCATCAACCTCTACACTGCCGCTGACGGCAAGGTCTACACCGACATTGACGGTGTGCCCACGGAGGTTGCGGACTACGGCGTGATGGTTGCGACGAAGGCTGTGCTGGGTGAACAGGAACTGACCTATGAACTGGCGCAGGGCACGAACCGCATCGTGAGACGCAGTGTACTCGAGGCGAACAAGTATTTCGACTATAGCACTGACTATGTCGACATCGCTGTGCAGATCACCGGCTTGGATCAGAACGGCGACCTTGAGATCTGCTCTCGTGTATATCTCAAGCTGGCGAACGGCACGATCCTCTACTCCGATATGGCTACCCGCACCTACAATCAGGCAAAAGCCTAACAAACACACAAAAAAGCTCCGGCAGGAAACTGCCGGAGCTTTTTCTTTGTTTCAAGCAACAACCGCAAATTCCCCTTGCCGCCCACCGTCAGGGTGACATTTTACAGCAAAGCCGCAAAACCGGAGAATTTGCATGGTGTGTGCAAACTTTACAACACCCCTCACCTGCAGGAAGAAAAACAAAGCTTTTTCTTCCTGCCGCTCCCCTCTGTGAAAAGAGGGCGGCAGGAAACGCAGGCGTTTCCTGCGTCCATGCGCACGCGGGCGGACACCGTGCCCGCGTCTTTGCGCTGTGCACAAAAAACCGGCGCATGGCACCGTGTGTACATCACCTTTTGCTTACAGGGGCGGACAGTTTGTGCGTGCCCGCGAATTTGTTTATGCCTCAAAAAAGGTTGCGCCGCTTTCTTTGAGCTTATGCAGCAGGCGTTTATCTACGGTGACGGTCATGCGCAGTCCCTCGGGGACATATTCCTCCTTTTCCACCGCACCCTCGCGGCGACAGGTCTCCGCAAGAGCGCCCGCGGAAAAGGGGAGCAGCACCGTCACCCTTTCGCGGTCGCGCGGCAGCGCGGCGGCGATCGCCGCCAGCAGCTCGTCGATGCCTGCGCCCGTTTTTGCGCTGATATACAGGCGCTCGCCGCTGTCGGCGGTGCGGGGCGGCAGAAGGGCGTCGTCCTTTGCCGTGAGGCGGTCGCATTTGTTGAACACCTGCAAAACGGGCAGGTCGCCTCTGCCGAGATCGGCAAGCAGGCTCTCCGTAATTGCAAGATGCTCGGCGGCGTCCGACGAGGAAGCATCACACAGATTGAGAACGAGATCCGCCGTTGCCGCTTCCTCCAGAGTGGCATGAAACGCCTGCACCAAATGGTGCGGCAGGCGGCGGATGAGCCCCACGGTATCGACCAGCAGCACCGTTCTGCCGTCCGGCAGCTGCAAGCCGCGGGCGGTGGTGTCCAGGGTGGCAAACAGCTTGTCCTCCGCGAGTACGCCCGCGTCGGTCAGGCGATTGAGCAGGGTGGACTTTCCGGCGTTGGTGTAGCCGACGATCGCCACCGTGCGCACCTCGTCCTTTTGCCGCCGCTTGCGGCTTTCCAGGCGGCGTCCCTCGATGCGGCGCAGTCCCGCGCGCAGGCTGTCGATGCGGCGACGGATGTGCCGACGGTCGCTTTCAAGCTTTGACTCGCCCGGGCCGCGCGTGCCGATGCCGCCACCGAGCCGGGACAGCGCCGTGCCCTGTCCGGCAAGCCGCGGCAGCATATATTGCAGCTGCGCCAGCTCGACCTGCAGGCGCCCCTCCGCCGTGTGCGCCCGTCCCGCGAAAATGTCCAAAATAAGCATGGTGCGGTCGATGACGCGGCAGGGGAGGAGATCCTCCAAATTGCGCTGCTGCGTGGCGGAAAGCTCGCGGTCAACGATCACGAGATCCACCGCATCGTTTTCGCACAGGGCGGCGATCTCTTCGAGCCGTCCTCTGCCAATGCAGGTCGCCTTGTCCGGCGCCTCGCGGCGCTGCATCGCCGTGCCGACGACATCTGCGCCCGCCGTGTCGGCAAGCTCGCGCAGCTCCTCAATGGACGCATCCGCATCATATTCCCCCGTATCGATACCGACAAGGAAACATCGCTCGCGCTGCTCCTCTTTTTCGGTCAGGTTTTCCATGGTATCACCTCGTTTTTTATTGTAGCATACGGCAAAAACGGTTGTCTACAAAAAAATCTGTCGAAAATGCGCAAATCGCTTGTCGAAACGTCGCAGATATGCTATACTGAGTTGTAATCAACGCCTGCGGTAGGGCAGACGGAACGGAATGTTGAAAAGGGGACGGTAAATGTGTCACATCATGACATCACCTGTGAAACGATCTTTGACAGAGAGGAAAATGTTGCGCCGCTGAACATCATCGCGCTCGACAGTGCGAAGGAGCTCGGCGCGAAGATCGATGCGCACCTCACGCAGTGGGCGCAGAAATGCGGCAGAGACGAAAAGACCTTCCTCGTCGAGGCGGAGTGTCCGCGGTTTTCCTCCGGCGACGGAAAAGGTCTGATCAAGAGCAGTATTCGCGGTGACGATCTGTTTATCATTGTGGATGTCGGCAACTACAGCTGCAAGTATAATCTGTACGGTCATGAGAACCGCATGTCCCCCGACGATCATTTCCAGGATCTCAAGCGCATCATCCAGGCGGCGAGCGGCAAGGCGCACCGCATCAGTGTTATCATGCCCATTCTGTATGGCGGCAGACAGCATCGCCGCAACTACCGTGAGTCGCTCGACTGCGCGGTGGCGCTGCAGGAGCTGAAGGAAATGGGCGTCTCGAACATCGTGACCTTCGACGCGCACGATCCGCGCGTGTGCAACGCCATTCCGCTGACCGGCTTTGACAATGTGATGCCGTCCTATCAGGTGTTAAAGCGCCTGTTCCGTGATTTCCCCGACCTCAAGGCGGATCGTGAGCACCTCATGATCGTCAGCCCCGACGAGGGCGCTATGAACCGCAATATGTACTATGCCTCCTGTCTCGGCGTGGATCTCGGTATGTTCTATAAGCGCCGCGACTATTCGCGCGTTGTCAATGGCAGAAACCCCATCGTGGCGCATGAATATCTCGGCAACCCCGTGGACGGCCGCGATATTTTCATTGCGGACGACATCATCGCCTCCGGCGAGTCCATGCTGGACATTGCCTATGAGCTGAAAAAGCGAAAGGCGGGAAGGATTTTCTGCTATGCGACCTATGCGACCTTTACGGCAGGACTCGGCAACTTTGATAAGGCGGTCGAGGAGGGCGTCGTGACCGGTGTGCTCGGCACGAACCTGACCTACCGTTCGCCGGAGCTTCTCAGTCGCTCGTGGTTCCATGAGGTGGATGTGTCCAAATATATCGCTTATTTCATCGCGGCACTCAATCACGAGGTTTCGGTCAGCATGCTGATCGACTCTCACGAGAAAATCAAGCAGCTGCTGGCACGGCGTCAGCAAAACGGCTGAGAATGGACTATACACTGATACGCAGCGACCGCAGGACCGCCGCGCTCACGGTGACGGAGGACGCCGCCGTCGTGGTGCGTGCGCCGCGGCGCATGCCCAAAGCAGCGATTGATCGCTTTGTGGACGAGCACGCCGCGTGGATCACGGCGTGCATCGAAAAACGGCGGGAATACGCGCGGTCACATCCGCCGCTCACTGCCGGTGAAGAACAAAAGCTCCGCCGCGATGCGGCGGAGCTTTTGCCCTCTCTTGTGACCCTTTGGGCAAGGATTATGGGCGTTGAACCGACGGGCGTGCGCATCACGGGTGCGAAAAAGCGTTTCGGCAGCTGCAGCGGGAAAAACGCGCTGTGTTTTTCGTTTCGCCTGATGCAATATCCGCGGGAGGCTATTGAATATGTGGTAGTGCATGAGCTGGCGCACATCCGTCATCATGACCACAGCGCCGCATTCTATCGCTTTGTTGCGTCAGTGATGCCGGACTATAGGGCGCGGGCAGCGCTTTTGAGACAGTAAAGGAGTCGGCATGGAGAAACTGCGTGCGCTTTTTCGGAAATATCGGGAGCTCATTGCCTATGTCATTGTCGGCGGATTGACGACGGTGGTCAGCATGGCGCTGTATTACGGCTCGACATGGGCCTTCCTCGACGGCAGCGATGCCCTGCAGGTGCAGATCGCCAATGTGATCTCCTGGATCGGCGCGGTGGCGTTTGCCTATGTGACCAACCGCGTGTTTGTTTTCCAAAGCCACAGCACCGCCGTTTTCCGCGAGATCGTGTCCTTTGTGTCCTCGCGGGTGCTGACGCTGCTTTTGGACATGGGCTGCATGTGGCTGATGGTCACGGCGATCGGCGTGGATCACCGCATGGCAAAGCTCGTTTCCATGGTGCTGGTGACGGTCGGCAATTATGTCATCAGTAAGCTTTTGGTGTTCAAAAAAGAAGAATAGGGCAGGTGCGTTATGGAAAAATATGCATATGAAAAGTGCGCGCTGCCGCGTGTGGTGCTGTCGGCGGAGGAGAAGCTGACAGCGCTTTTCGACTATGCCTTTAAGACGGCGTTTCGCAAGGTCGATTATATCGAGAAGGCGGGCTTTTTTGACAGTCTGAAAAAAGAACAGGCACCTTTGTGCCTGTTCTTTTCCATTTTATTCGATAGTTATTTCCGCAGGCGGATGCCCGACCACAGGAAAATGATGATCTGCGCGGGGATGCCGATGACGAACAGCAGCCACGCATTATACTGTACAAGGCACAGAAGACACAGATAGATGCACGCCAAAATCGACCACACGAGCAGCGATATGATAAAGAAATTGCGTTTTTTGTCAAACCATACGGCATTGAACACCAGCCAGACGATGCAGGTCACCGGAACGGCAAACACAAACGCCAGCCACTGATGCACGAGATCGGGCAGCACAAGCTGAATGTTGACGAACAGCAAGGTGGCGACAAGCCAAACCAGCACCACCGACATTGCCGCGATCAGGCGGCGATTGCGCAGACGGCGGGAGCCCTTGCGGGGGCTTTCCAGCGTTTTATCGGTGTGCTCTGCGGTGACAAGATAGTCGATCTTGACGGAAAAGATGTCGGCAATCTGCTTTAAGACCGCCACATCGGGCAGCGACTCGCCGCGTTCCCACTTGGAGACGGCCTTGTCGGTATAATTGAGGCGCTGCGCCAGCTCGGCTTGGGTGATATTGTTTTTCTTGCGCAGGTCGGTGATGTTCGCAGCAACGATCTGTTTCAAGTCGTCCACGGCTCATGCTCCTTTCCATTCGGGATGATATATCCAATATAGCATATTCCCGTCCTCTTTTCAAGGGGAGAAGCGTCGAGAGGCGATGGAAGGGCGATTTTATGGCAAAATTGCACAGTTATTCTTCTTGAAAAAAGGGCATAGATGGATAATTCTCCAAAGTGCAAAAAAATGTCAAAAAACACTTTACAACTTTAGCGAAGTGAAGTATAATACACCCATCGACGAACCCAACAAACGGGAATTACGAAAGGGAGTTTTGAACATGAAAAAAGGATTGGCATTGGTTTTGGCACTGCTTACGGTGCTGACGCTGGGACTCACCGGCTGCGGCAACAAGGACACCGAAAAGACGGACGCGGAGTATGTCAAGGAAAAGGGCAAGCTCATCGTCGGCATCACGGACTTTGCGCCGATGGACTATGAGGAGACCAAGGGCAGCGGCAAATGGATCGGCTTTGACGCGGACATGGCGACGGCGTTCGCCAAGGAGCTTGGCGTCGAGGTCGAGTTTATCGAGATCAACTGGGACAACAAGGTGATGGAGCTCAACAACAAGACCATCGATGTTGTCTGGAACGGCATGACGCTGGACGACGGCGTGAAAGCGGCGATGGGCACCTCCAACGCTTATTGCAAGAACGCGCAGGTCGTGGTCGTCAACAAGGCAGACAAGGACAAATACGCCACCAAGGAGAGCCTTGCCGGTCTGAATTTTGCGGTCGAGGGCGGCTCTGCCGGTGAGAAACAGGCGGAGGCAAACGGCTGGAACAAGACCGCGCTCACGACGCAGGCGGACGCGCTCAAGGAGGTTGCCGCAGGTACTTCGAACGCCAGCATCATCGACCTTCTGATGGCGGGTGCCATGATCGGCGAGGGCACGAGCTATCCCGACCTTGCCTACACGGTCGCGCTCAACAGCGAGGAATACGGCGTCGGCTTCCGCAAGGACTCCGATCTTGTCGGCAAGCTCAACGACTTCTTCAAGAAGGCGTATGCGGACGGCAGCATGATGGAGACCGCCAAGAAATACGGTGTGCAGGAGTCCATCATCGCACAGTAAAAAAAGCGCAATCCGAAGGCAGGGACAAAGGTCTCTGCCTTTCGGTGCGTCAAATCCCTTTCATTTTGAGGTATAGATATGTTTCCTGAGGTTATCGCATCGCTCAACAACGGATTTCTGAAAACGCTGGAGCTTTTCTGCTGCACGCTGCTCGGCGCGCTGCCGCTGGGGCTGGTCGTCGCTTTTGGCTCGATGAGCCGCTTTTCGCCGCTGCGCTATTTGGTGAAGGCGATTGTTTGGGTCGTGCGCGGCACGCCGCTCATGCTGCAGCTCATCGTCATTTACTATGGCCCCGGACTGCTCTTTCACTATAATTTTTGGGGGACGGGCAACAGCAGCCGCTTTATCGCGGTGCTGGTGGCGTTCATTCTCAACTATGCCTGCTATTTCTCCGAAATTTATCGCGGCGGCATCCAATCCATCCCGAAGGGGCAGTATGAGGCGGGACAGGTGCTCGGCATGACACGCACGCAGATCTTTTCCCGCATCGTGCTCAAACAGGTCATCAAGCGCATTCTGCCTCCCATGAGCAACGAGATCATCACGCTGGTGAAGGACACCTCGCTGGCGCGCGTCATCGCCGTGTATGAGATCATTTGGGCGGGCGAGGCGTTCATTAAATCCGCCGGCCTCATCTGGCCGCTGTTTTTCACGGGACTGTATTATCTGCTGTTCTCCGGCGTGCTGACGCTGCTTTTCGGCTATCTGGAGAAACGGCTCAGTTATTTTCGGAGCTGAGGAGGGAGCACTATGCCGGTTTTAGAGGTAGAAAACATCCACAAGCACTATGGAAAAACGGCGGTGCTGCGCGGCATCGGCTTTTCGCTCGAAAAGGGCGAGGTACTGTCGGTGATCGGTTCCTCCGGCAGCGGCAAAACGACGCTGCTGCGGTGCCTCAACTTTCTGGAAACGCCGGAAATGGGCGTCATCCGCGTGAACGGCGAAACGCTGTTTGACGCCGCGGATCGCACGACGCAAAGCGAGGCGGTGATCCGCGAAAGGCGGCTGCATTTCGGACTGGTGTTTCAACAGTTTAATCTTTTTCCGCAGTATACGGTGAAGAAGAATGTCACGCTGGCGAAAACGCTGTTGGCGCACGAAATGCTGAAAAAGAACGGCAGCTTTGAGGGTGCGACCACCATGCGGGAGGCGACCGCCGCCATTGACGCGCAGGCGGAGAGCCTGCTCAGAAAGGTCGGCATGGAGGGAAAAAGCGGAAGCTATCCCTGCGAGCTGTCCGGCGGACAGCAGCAGCGTGTGGCGATCGCGCGGGCGCTGGCGCTCAGCCCGGACATCCTTTGCTTTGACGAGCCGACCTCGGCGCTCGATCCCGAGCTGACGGGAGAGGTGCTCAAGGTCATCAGGGGGCTGAAAAGCAAGGACAGCACCATGATCGTCGTGACGCACGAAATGGCGTTTGCGGAAAATGTGTCGGACAAGGTGCTGTTTATGGCGGACGGCGTGATCGAGGAGGCGGGCACGCCCGCCGAGGTGTTCGGCAACCCCCAGTCGGAAAAGACCAAGGCGTTTTTGCGCAAAGAGCAATTCTAAGGAGGAAACACGATGGTGGAGCATAAGGTCGGCGCAGACATGATCGAGGATCTGTACGGCGTGCTGGCGTCTGTGGAAACGGCAGAGGACTGTCGCGCACTTTTGGCGGACCTCTGCACACAAAAGGAGATCGAGCAGATGGCGCAGCGTATCCGCGCGGCGCGTTTGCTCAAAGCGGGCAAGACCTATAACCAGGTGATCGACGCGACCGACATCTCCTCGGCGACGCTGTCGCGGGTGTCGCGCTGCCTGCAATACGGCGAGGGGTACAGGCGGTATCTGTAAATCCATATTTTTGCGACGGATTTCAATTTACAAACGCGAAAAAATCGTGTATACTGACAATAGACAGAAAAGGAGGTATGCACATGGATCAGCACATTTTGGACAGCTATCGGCTGTGGCTTGAAAAGGCGACGGAGGACGCGGATCTTTCCAAAGAGCTTTCCGCCATCGACGGCAACGAAAGCGAGATCTATGAGCGGTTCTATAGAGAGCTGGAATTCGGCACCGGCGGTCTGCGCGGCATCATCGGCGCGGGCGACAACCGCATGAATATCTATACGGTGCGCAGAGCGACACAGGGACTTTGCAACTATCTGAAGGCACACTATGCCGCGGCGGCGGTGGCAATCTCCTATGACTCGCGCCACAAGTCGGTCGAATTTGCCAAGGCGGCGGCTGCCAATCTTGCCGCAAACGGCATTAGGGCGTATATCTACCCGCAGCTGGAGCCGACGCCGCTTTTGTCCTATGCGGTGCGGGCGCTCAACTGCCAGGCGGGCATCATGATCACCGCCAGTCACAATCCCGCGAAATATAACGGCTATAAGTGCTACGGCGCGGACGGCTGTCAGATGACCGATGCCGACGCGAACGAAGTGACGGACTATATCCGCCGCGTCGATGTGTTCAAGGACGCGAAAACCGTGCCCTATGCCGCGGCGGTCGCTGCGGGCGACATCACAGCGATCGGCGAGGAGGTCATCGAGACCTATCTTGCCGCGGTCGAAAAGCAGCAGGTCAATGCCGGCATCTGCCGCCGCGTGCCGCTGCGCGTGGTATATACGCCCTTAAACGGCACGGGCAACCTGCCCGTGCGGGAAATTCTGCGCCGCATCGGCGTGCAGCGTGTGGCGGTCGTGCCGGAGCAGGAACTGCCGGACGGCGATTTCCCGACTGCACCCTATCCGAACCCCGAAATTCGGGAGGCGTTTACCTGTGCGTTGAGGCTGGCGGAAAAGGAGCAGCCGGATCTGCTGCTTGCGACCGACCCCGACTGCGACCGCGTGGGTATTGCGGTGAAAAAGGGCGCGGAATATGTGCTGATGAGCGGCAACGAGGTCGGCTGCCTGCTTCTCCACTACATCCTGTCCTGCAAGAAGGCGACGGGCACGCTGCCTGCCGCCCCTGTGGCGGTCAAGACCATCGTCACCACCGACCTTGCCGCCCGCATCGCCGCGAAATACGGCTGCGAGATGCGTGAGGTGCTCACGGGCTTTAAGTATATCGGCGAACAGATCGGCAGACTGGAAAAGGCGGGACACCCCGAACGGTATATCCTCGGCTTTGAGGAAAGCTATGGCTATCTGGCGGGGACATATGTCCGCGACAAGGACGCCGTGGTCGCCGCGATGCTCATTTGCGAGATGGCGGCTTACTACCGTGAGCAAGGGAAGACGCTGCTTGATGTCTATGCGGCGCTTTGCGACGAGCTGGGACATTTCAAGCATCTGCTGGTCAACGCCCAGTTTGAGGGCGCTGCGGGCATGAAGACCATGGCGGACATCATGGAACGGCTGCGCTCCGACCGCCCGACGGCGATCGGCGGGCTTGCGGTCATCGGTTTTGCCGACTATCGCGCATCCTTCTCCGAGGACTATGCCACGGGCAGGAAGGAGACGCTGGAGCTGCCGCAGTCCAATGTGGTGGCGTTCCGTCTCACGGACGGCGCAGGTGTCATCTTCCGTCCCTCCGGCACAGAGCCGAAGGTGAAGGCATATATCACCGCGACGGGCAAGAGTGCCGACGAGGCGGATGCGCTGGCAAAAACGCTGGCGGACGCGGCGGGCGCCCTGCTGAAGGCATAAAGAAAACAAAAACGGGTTCGACAGTTGTCGAACCCGTTTTTTATATTCTTATATTTTGTGTTGCTGTCTGAGCTGCCAGACCTTCAGGATTGCCGTTTGCGTTTTGGCATCGGGCAGCGCGCCGTCCATCACCATCTGCACTGCCTTTTCGAGCGGGATGCGCTCGACCTCCAAAAATTCGTCCTCGTCCGGCTGCATGATGCCCGCGTGCAGGTCGGTTGCGAGATACAGGAAGATGATCTCGTTGAAATAGCCGGGGGAGGGATAGAGCTTGCCGAGGGAGATGTAGCTTTCGGCGGTGCAGCCGGTCTCCTCGTGCAGCTCGCGCTTGCCGGTCGTGAGCGGGTCTTCGCCCTTGTCGCGCTTGCCCGCAGGCAGCTCCAGCAGTACCTCATTGTACGGATAGCGAAACTGCCGCACAAACAGCAGCTCGTCATTTTCCGTCAGCGCCGCGACGCAGACGCCGCCGGGATGCTCCACGACCTCACGGGAGGCGGTTTTGCCGTTCGGCAGCAGCGCCTCATCCACCCGCAGACGCAGGATGCGTCCCTCATAAACGGTGCGCTTTGAAACAGTCTTTTCGGTCAGATCCATGTTTACGACTTCCTTTGTACTTCTATATGCTTTCCTTGCCGCATAAAACTACTGTATAGGAGTGAAACGGCATGAAAAGCTTGATACAGCCGCAGCCCGCAGGCAGCGGTACAGTGCAGGGATATATAGCGGCGCTTTGCGATCGCTATCGTTTTTTACAGCGCGTTCCCGTCGGCGGCAGCGCCTGCGGACGGGAGCTTTCAGCACTCATTTTGGATTGTCCCGGACCGCGCCCGACGGGGCGGGTCTTGTTCAGTGCAGCATTTCACGGGCAGGAGTGGATCACGGCGCTCATTTTGCTGCGCTTTTTGGAGGAGCTTTGCGAAAATCTGCGCACGGGGAAAAGCATGGCGCAGGTAGAGGTGCGCCGCGCACTGATGGGGCGCACCCTGTTTTTCGTGCCGCTCGTCAATCCCGACGGCGTGGACATCGCGCTTTTCGGCAGTGCGAGCGCCGGCGTGTATGCCGACAGCGTGCATGCGCTCGGCGGCGACATCCCCGGTAACTGGCAGGCAAACGCCCGCGGCGTGGACATTAACCACAACTTCGACGCGGGGTTCGACACGGAAAATACCGCCATGCCGATTGCGCCCGCAGCGCGCCGCTTTCGCGGGGAGCGCCCCGAAAGCGAGCCGGAAACGGCGTCGCTTTGTGCCCTTTGCCGCCGACAGAGCTTTCGCCATGTCACGGCGCTGCACACACAGGGAGAGGAGATCTATTGGCAATACGGCACACACACGCCCGTTGCCGCCCGCATGATGGCGGAAATTCTCGCGTCCGCGTCCGGCTATGTCACGGCAAAGCCGGACGGCGCCGCCGCCTTCGGCGGGTTCAAGGATTGGTTCATCGACACCTTCCACCGTCCCGGTTTCACCATTGAGATGGGGCGCGGGGTCAACCCGCTGCCGGTCGAGCAGATGCCCGCCATCTATGAAAGGACGCGGGAAATGCTGCTTTTGGATGCGATGTTATAAATAGCGGTTGAGGTTTTTCTTGAGCACGGGATACAGCGCCGTCACCAGCACTGCCGCAGCCACTGTTTCCACAATGCCGTTGAGCGCCAGTGCGGTCTGCAGGATCGTTTTGAGGGTCGCGCCGAGGTTCAAAGCCCCTGTGCCGAACAGCGAGATAGCGGACAGCACGAGTGCGGTGTTGGTCAGCGTGCCGAGCACGGCGGTGACGAGCGCCGCGACTGTGCCCGCCCTTGCAGGGGACAGAAAGCGGCTAAAGAGCCCGGAAAAGCCGATGAAATACAATCCCGCAAACAGCCCCACCAGCATACGCGGCACGACGGAAATGAGCGGATTCAGAAAGATGGCGGCATCGGCGGTGCCGTTTGCCAGCGCATAGAGCAGGCAGGTCACGCCCCACACCGTGCCGAACAGCAGTCCGCGTTTCGGAAACAGCGCCGTGCCGAGCAGGACGGGGATGTGCAGCGTGGTGATGCTCAAAAGTCCGTAGGTGATGTAGCCTGTGTAGGGGATGAAGGTCAGCGCGATGATGATGGCACAGAACATCGCGGTGATCGCAAGGGAAAAGGTGCTTTTTTTCGTTTTCATGGTGTTCCTCCAACTGCCGCTCCCGTCGGGATGCGGCGTTTTTTCTATTGCAAAAAGCGTCTTTTGCGGCTGGAGCGCTTGCGCTGTTCCGCCGCCGGACACCTTACTGCCGATTTTTTTCGAACAGGATGCGCAGTCCCTGCATGAGCAGATGCTCGTCATACACCACCCGATGGCGGCAGCAGGGAGCGATCTCGCGTCCCAATCCGCCGGTGGCGATGACGGTTGCCTCGCTGCCCATTTCCGCCTCAAAACGGTCACTCATGCCGTCGATGAGCGCTGCCGTGCCGAACACCGCACCCGACTGCATACATTCGACGGTGTTTCTGCCGATGGCGTGCGCGGGGGGTTCGAGACGGATGCGGGGCAAAAGTGAGGTCTTGGTGCTCAGCGAGTCCATGGCGGTGGAGATCCCCGCAAGGATCGCACCGCCGCAGAAGGCGCCGTTTTTGTCCAGCACCGAAACGGTGGTCGCTGTGCCGAGATCCCAGATGATGCAGGGCAGCGGGTATTTATCCAGTGCGGCGACCGCGCCGACCAACAGATCCGCGCCGAGCTGTGCGGGATCGTCAATGCGGATGTTGACGCCGCTTTTGATGCCGGGCGCGACCTGCAAGGGAGAGACGCCGGTGATGCGCCGCACCGCACCGCGCAGACGGTGATCGAGCGGGGGCACGACAGAGGACAAAACGGCGCCGTCGATCGCATGCACATCCACGCCGTGCAGCGCCAAAATGCTGCACAGGTCGATGGCATAGGAATCCTCCATCTTGTTGTGATCGGTGGCAAGGCGGGACTCCATAATAAGCCGCTTGCCGTCGAACACGCCGACGGTGATGTTGGTGTTGCCCATATCCAAAGCCAAAAGCATAACCGGTTCTCCTTTGCTGTTAGTATATGTAGTATATCGTAAAATTGTCAAAAAAGCAAGTGAGCAGGCTCACTTGCTTTTTCGCTTAGTCCACTTTTGTGATCTTAAAGACTTTATCCTCAAAATCGTTCGCGCAGGGGATCGCCATGCCCGCGTTCATCAGCACATCGCCGCCCGCACGGAATTTCACGCCGCCGTGGATCTCGTCCACATAGTAGGTGGCGTCGGGGTCAAGGCCGGTGAGCTTTATCTTGCGGTGCCAGTAGGGGATGCGCAGCTTCTGCACATAGGTCAGCAGCGCCTCGGTCTTTTCCTTGTTCACGAACATCCAGCAGCAGCTGTTCTCCGTGAACGGATCGACGATGCGATAGAAATCGCCGTCCATGACAAGCGGCTGGATGCTGTGATAGAACGCCGTCTGGTCCGCGATGGAGGCGCGCTCCTGCTCGGACAGGCTCAGCGGGTTCAGCTCATAGCCGAAAATGGCGCTCATCGCCACCGCAGCGCGCGTTCTGAACGGGGTGACGCGCCCGACCTGATGGTTCGGGCAGGCGGACACATGCGCCGTCATCGCCTGCGGCGGATAGACAAGCGAGGTGCCGTATTGAATTTTCAAACGCTCGATCGCATCGCTGTCATCGCTCGTCCAGATCTGCGGATCATAGTAGAGCATGCCCATGTCAAAGCGTCCGCCGCCGCCCGAGCAGCCCTCAAACAGCACATCGGGGAAGGTCTCGGTCAGATGCCCCAGGAGCTTGTAGAGATTGAGCACATAGCGGTGGAAAATCTCCGGCTGCCGATCGGCGGGGAGATTGGCGGAATAGGCGTCGGTGAAGTGACGGTTCATGTCCCACTTGACATAGGAGATGCGATAGGTGCTGAGAATGTCGCCGATGACCTTTTCGAGATATTGCTCCACATCGTCGCGGGACAGGTCGAGGATGAGCTGGTGTCTGCCGCGGCAATACGGTCTGCCCTCCAGACGCATGCACCAATCGGGATGCGCACGATAGAGGTCGCTGTCCTCGGAGATCATTTCCGGCTCAAACCAGATGCCGAAGGTCATGCCCTGCGCCTCGCACTTTTCGATGAGCGGGGTGAGGCCGTGCGGCAGCTTGTTTTTGTCCACAAACCAGTCGCCGAGAGAGGAGCGGTCGTTGTCTCGGTGACCGAACCAGCCGTCGTCGAGAACGAAGGTGTCGATGCCGAGTCCGTTGCAGCTTCCAATCAGTTCGAGGAGCTTTTCCTCGTTGAAGTTAAAGTAGGTCGCCTCCCAGTTGTTGATGACAACGGGACGGGGGGCGTTGCGGAATTTGGTGTGTCCGAGGTGATATTTGATCGCGTTGTGGAAATTCTGCGACATGGTGTTCAGTCCCGTCGCGGAATAGGTCAGCACCGCCTCGGGCGTCACAAAGCTGTCACCGTTTTCGAGCTTCCAGCGGAAATCGGCGGGGTGAATACCGATCTGCAAGCGGATGGCGTCCTGATAGTTGACATCCGCCTGGGCGATGAAGTTGCCGCTGTAAATGAGGGCGGCGGCATAGACCTCGCCCGCCGTCTCGGTCGTTTCGGGGGCGGCAAGGGCGATGAAGGGATTGTGGAAATGGCTCGATGTGCCGCGACGGCTGCCCACCGACTGTGTGCCGTGCCGCAGCGGCTCGCGGCAGATCTGCCGCTCATAGCAATGTCCGCCGTAAAGCGAGATCATGTCATACTTGCCCTCGCACAGATCAAGACTGGCAGAAAGGGCGCGGGTGATGTACAGGGGCTTTCCGGTCTCGTTCACGATGCGGGAATTGCGCACGATGATGTCGATGTCCGCAAACACCACATACCGCAAAACGACGACAAGACCCGTGAAGGCGTCTTTGAGCGTCACCTCCAGCGTTTCGTCGCCGCCGGAAAGGCCGGGGAGACCGTCGGGCTCTTTGTTGCCCTTTTCGATCGTGTGACTCTGATAGACAAGATCCAAAAGGCGGCTGCCGTTCTCAAATTCCACGCCGATCGCCGGCTCACGGAAATCGCCGCCGCCGTAGGACGGGTATTCGGTGGGGATGACATCCAGCGCGTGTCTGCCGTCGGGCGCACCGTCATAGTTCGGGGTGAAGCCGGAGGCACCCGGCTGCCAAAGCTGAGAAAGATCGGCGTTTTTCACCTTTTTGCCATAGTAATGGCTGAAAAGATAGCCGTGGTCGAAAACGCCGAACGACAGGGTGGTGTTGGCGGTCTGCAGCGTAAACAGTCGTTTTTCCGCGTCATATGTAATGGGCAAGCAAAACACTCCTTTTTTCGGCAATGCCGATTTTATTTCAGTATACTGAATAACCTTGCAAATGTCTATACGCTGTCGTCAAAAGAGACATTTTTCCGTATGATGCAACATTTTTACCTGTCGGGCGGCATAACGACCAATGCCTGCCGCCCCAGCTCCTCATAGCGTTGCTCCGAAATGCTGCGGGAATACTTGACATGTGCGCCGCGGTAGGGGTCGGAGAAATAGTAGTGGGTGTCGCTGTAGCCGATAAGCACCATGCAGTGCTCGTTGGCGGGGAAATAATAGGTCGAGCCGTCCTCCAGTGTCCAGGAGGCGGATTTATAGGTCGCAAGCATGCCGATGCTCACCCACACGACACAGGGAATGCCCTTGTCGATATAGTCTTTGCACAGCATCGGCAGAGTGTAGCCGGTTTTGTTTTCTACGGTCAGACGGCTGCCGACGATCTTTTTCACGGCGTTCTCGATGACCGGCGCCATGCAGCCGTAGGAGGCGGTGGAGCGCGGCGAGCCGACAAACACCTTGTAGGGGTCGGGGCCAAAGCGCTTGCCGTTCTCATTGTAAAAATGGCTGCTCTTGTCGAGATACTTGTCCACAAAATCGGCGACCGAAATGTCCACGCCCGCATATTGCAGCGCGATGACCGCACTGACGCTCTCACAGCCGGTGGGAAAGGTCGGGCGCTGTGCGATGATCGGCACATCCGACAGCACTTTTTGCCCGCCGAGCTGCACGGGGACGGTCGTGTGCACGGTGGTCGGTGCGCGCGTGCCGGTCGAGCGGCTCACCGTTGTTGCGGGCGCTGCGGTGGTCGTTTTCACTGTCGTGGTCGTTGCTTTTGTGGTAGTGGTCGTTGCGGCGGAGACGAGCGTTCCCTCCGGCTGCAGGAGGAAGATCTCCGGCGTTTCGCCGTAGTTCTCCGCGACGGCAAGCGCGACAGCGCCGCTGTCGGTCATTGCGGCGGCAAGCACCTTGTTTTGGAAGGTGTAGGAGAAATGCGTGCCGCTGCAGTCATAGGCGGTGACGACCGTGCTCCCGTCCTCCGAAACGGTGACAAGGCGTTTTTCGGAAAATGCCGCAAGGCTTTCCTCGCTGCTCTGCAGCCGCGCAGTGCCGCATTTTTTGCCGTCGATGGTGTAGACCGTACAGGTCTCGCCGCTTCGGGTGACATAGGCATCCGGCGTCAGCGCGCACACCGTGTCGGGCAGCACGGTCTCCTTGCAGTCCCCCGCTGCGGCATCGACGGTGAGCAGCGTTTTGCTTCCCTTGAGGAGATAGAAACGGCTGCCCCGCGTGCCGCAAAGGCTCGGTTTGCTGTCAAAGGGGAGGGAATACACGATGGCGTCGGTCTTTATATCGCTGACGCAGACGGTGGCGGCGTCAAGGTCGTTATAAAGCAGATAGCTTTCGTCCTCGCTGATGATGAGCTCGCCGAGCGGCGCGTCGGTGGGCGCTTTGACGGTCTTGCGCAGGGTCGCGTCGTCGGCATAGAGCTCGATCGCTCTGTCGGAGAGCCGTCCGACGAAAAAGCCGTTTGCAGTCAGTCCCGTCGTGAAATCGTCGGTGCCGCAGGCAGTGCGGGAGAGATTTCTGCCGTCGGAGACGGCATGAATAGCGGTGAAAAGGGTGTAGGTGTCCAGTCCCGGCTGAATATAATCCACCTTCAAAATGTCGCCGCGGGAGGTGAGCACCGCCGTGTCCGCCTGCAAATTGCCGCTGTCGGCAATTTCGGTGAGCACCGTTTCACCGTTGGCATTCGGATCTTGCGGAAACAGCCGTCGCCGGATCGCGTCGCGATAGTGGCAGGCAAAGCCGCCAAACAGCAACAGCAGCACAATAAGCAGAATGAAGCCACGGCGCAGATGCAGGCGTTTGCGCTTTTTCTTGTGCTTTGCCATCGGCGACACCTCCTGTTTATTTATTATGGTAATATGTACATTATAGCTGCTGGCAGTTGAGCCGTCAAGGTTTTTGCGCTTGCAAGACGGGAGGTTCTGTGGTATCGTAGAGGGGAAAAGGAGTGCCGACATGGAAAAGATCAATTATCAACGAGAGACCGACCGCATCCTAGCGGCGCTCACGGAAAAAGGACAGCGGGAACGCCTGCTTTTGCATGCCTGCTGCGGGCCGTGCGCGTCGTATGTGCTGGAATATCTGAGCGCGTATTTTGACATCACGGTGTTTTTCTGTAACCCGAACATCACCGACCGCGCGGAATATGAAAAGCGCCTTGCGACACTGCGCCGGCTTTGCGCCGCCGCGCCGTTTTGCCGCGGGGTGGAAATTGTGGACGATACGCTGACGGCGGAGGATTTTTTTGCGGCGGCAAAGGGACTGGAAGCCGAGCCGGAGGGCGGCGCGCGCTGCACGAAATGCTTTTTGCAGCGCATCGAGCGCACCGCCGTTTTTGCGAAGGAAAACGGGTTTGACCGTTTTGCGACGACGCTGACCGTCAGTCCGCACAAAAACGCCGAGCTCATCAACCGCATCGGCATCGCCGCGGCGGAGAAATGCGGCGTCGCCTATCTCCCGTCCGACTTCAAAAAGCGCGGCGGCTATCAGCGCTCCATCGTCCTGTCCCGCGAGTATGATCTCTATCGCCAGCACTTCTGCGGTTGTGTATATTCTATGGCGTAACGCTTGTCATTTTATGTCGGAGATGATATACTGTGCATGAAATGAGGTGAGGATGTGAAAATTCTGGTTCTCAGCTGCGGGACGGGGCAGGGGCACAACAGCGCCGCTGCTGCCGTCAGGGAAGCGTTTCTGCGGCACGGGCACGACTGTGTGATTGCCGACCCGCTGCAATTCGGCAGAAAGCACACCGCAGGGGTGGTGGCGGCGACCTATAACGGCATCATCAAAAACGCGCCGGGGGCGTTCGGCGCGATCTATAAGGCGGGCGATCTGTACAGCGCGACGGGGCTGACCTCGCCTGTGTATTTTGCCAACACGCTGTATGCGGAGCATCTGCGCGGCTATATCGAGGAAAACGGGTTTTCCGCAGTTGTGTGCACGCACCTTTTCGCCATGGAGGCACTCACGGCGCTGAAAAAACGCCACGCCGATTTTGCGGTGCCCTGCTATGGGGTGCTGACCGACTACACCTGCATCCCGTTTTTGGCAGAAACGCACCTTACGGGGTATTTCATCCCGAGCGAGGAGCTGCAGGCGGAGCTTGCGGCGCGGGGCATGGAGAAGGAGCGGCTTTTCGGCACGGGCATCCCCGTGGCGCACCGCTTTGAAGAACCGTTGGAAAAGGCGGCGGCAAGAGAAATGCTGTCGCTGCCGCAGGATGTGCCGACGGTGCTTGTCATGAGCGGCGGCGTCGGCTGCGGGCATCTTGACGCGCTGTGCCGCGCGCTGTCGGAGCGGGCGACGGGGGCGTTTATTGCCTGTGTTTTGACCGGCAGAAACGAAAAGCTGAAGGCGGAGATCGACGCGGCGTTCTGCGATAACGACAGTGTGCGCACCGTGGCGTTCACCGACAAGGCGAATGTATATATGCGGGCGGCGGATGTGATGATCACAAAGCCCGGCGGACTGACGAGCACCGAGGCGGCGGTCGCCAATGTGCCGCTCGTGCATCTGTTGGCGTTTTCCGGCTGTGAGACCAAAAACGCGGCATTTTTTTCCGCGCACGGCATGGCGGAGAAGGTGGACGATGTAGAAACGGCAGCGGACAAGGCGTGGGCGCTTATTGAGGACAAAGACAGCGCCGCCGACATGTGCGCCCGTCAGCGGCAGTTTATTCCCGCGGGCGCGGCGGATCGCATCGTCGCTTTGGTGACGGAGGCGGGCGCATGAGAGAGCTTTGCTCGTGGCTTTTGTTCATTGTCGGCGGTTTTCTGTCGGGAAGCGTGATGTTCAGCGCTCTGCTGCCGCGCCGTCTTTTGGGACGGGATGTGCCCGCCGAGAGCGATGACAGAAATCCGGGGGCAGGCAATGTGTTCACGCACTGCGGCGTGCCGATGGGGATGCTGTGCCTTTTCATGGATATGGCGAAGGGCTTTGTGCCCGTTTTTCTGGCGGCGCGGTTTGCGGACACGGCGAGCATGCTGTTTGCGCTCGTGATCGCCGCACCCGTTTTGGGGCATGCGCTGGCGCCTTTATACCATTTCCACGGCGGCAAATGCATCGCTACCGCGTTCGGCGCACTTTTGGGACTGTTGCCGCACAGCAGGATCGTGTTCCTGCTGGCGGGATTGTATATTTTCTTTTCGGTGTTTGTGAAGATCCGTCCGCATCGGCGGCGCAGCATTTTGGTGTTCGCGCTGTTCGGCGTGGCGGCGGTCGTGCATTTTCTGTGGGTGGGCAGCCCGCCGTATGCGGTCGGCTGTGCGTTCATTGCACTGATCGCCGTTTTGCGGCACACGCCGCGCTTTTGCGTTGCCGAGGTGCGCACGGTATCTGAAAAAGAGGAGGAAGCAACATGAAAAAATTGCAAGGTATTCTGTGGGGACTGGTTCTGGTGGCTGTGGGCGTTTTGCTGGTGCTGAACGCGCTCGACATTCTTGCGTTTGACATTTTCTTCACCGGCTGGTGGACGCTGTTCATCATCGTGCCGTGCACGATCGCGTTCATCACCGAAAGAGGACGGCTCGGCAGCTTTATCGGCGTATGCGTCGGCGTTTTCCTGCTTTTGTGCAGCCGCGGCATTTTGGCGTATGCGCTGCTGTGGAAGCTGCTGTTGCCGCTCATTCTCGTAGCGGTCGGCCTGCGCGTGCTTTTCGGCACGCTTTTCGGGCGGAAGAAGACGGACGCTTTGGATATGCCGCCGGTCACCCCCGCGGCAAGGAATACGACGGCGGTCTTTAACGGCGCGAAGGTGTCGTTTGCGGGTCAGGCGTTTGACGGCGCTGTGCTGCGTGCAGTGTTCGGCGGGGTCGAATGTGATCTGCGGAACGCTGTGATCGACAAGGACTGCACCATTGACGCGACGGCGGTGTTCGGCGGCATTGAGCTGTATGTGCCGCAGGGCGTGAATGTGCAGGTTCTGTCCACGGCGGTCTGCGGCGGAGTCTCCGACCGCAAAAAGCAGGAGGCGGGCGCACACACGCTGTATTTGCGCGCCACCTGTGTGTTCGGCGGCATCGATGTGAAGTGAGAGGAGAATTTCCATGCTGAAAATTGAACATCTGACGAAGGTATACGGCGAAAAGCGGGCGGTGGACGACCTGAGCCTGCACATTTTGCCGGGCGAGATATACGGCTTCATCGGCCACAACGGCGCGGGCAAAACGACCACGCTGAAGGCGGTCGCGGGCATCCTACGGTTTGATGCGGGCGAGATTTTTATCGACGGGAAGTCTGTCAAGGACGCGCCGCTCGACTGCAAGCGGGAGCTCGCGTATATCCCCGACAATCCCGACCTGTATGAATATATGAGCGGGATCAAATATCTGAATTTCATCGCCGACATTTTCGGCGTCAGCGCGGACGACCGCGCGGCGCGCATCGCGGACTATGCTGCGCGGTTTGAGCTGACCGACGCGCTGGCGCAGCCCATCGCCGCCTATTCGCACGGCATGAAGCAGAAGCTCGCCATCATTGCCGCGTGGCTGCATGCGCCGCGGCTCATCATCATGGACGAACCGTTTGTCGGCCTCGATCCGAAGGCGGCGCACCTTTTGAAGGGCATGATGCGCGAGGTATGCGACAACGGCGGCGCAATCTTTTTCTCGACCCATGTGCTCGAGGTGGCGGAAAAGCTGTGCGACAAGGTCGCCATCATCAAGGATGGCAAGCTCATCCGCTCCGGCACGATGGATGAGGTCAAGGGTGATGCGTCGCTTGAACAGGTCTTTTTGGAACTGGAGGGGGACGCATGCTGAAGGTTCTGCTGAAAAAGCAGCTGTCCGAGATCTTTCGCAGCTATTTCTATGACCAAAAGAAAAACAAAGCGCGCTCAAAGGGCACGGTCATCGCCTATATGGTGCTGTTCGTCATGCTGATGGCGGGCGTGCTCGGCGGCATGTTTGCAGGATTGTCGATTCTCCTTTGCGGCACGATGGTCGCGGCGGGGATGGATTGGCTCTATTTCACGATGATGGGGCTGCTTGCCGTTTTGCTCGGCGCGTTCGGCAGCGTTTTCAACACCTATGCGGGGCTGTACCTCGCCAAGGATAACGACCTTTTGCTGTCCATGCCCATCCCCGTGCGCACCATCATTGCGGCACGGCTGCTCGGTGTGTATCTCATGGGGCTGATGTATGCCGGCGTGGTGCTGCTGCCGGCGATCGTTGTGTATCTTGTCGTCGCGCCGTTTTCGGTCGGAAGGCTGCTTGCGGGCGTGCTGTTTTTCGTGCTCATTTCACTGTTTGTGCTGACGCTGTCCTGTACGCTCGGCTTTGTGGTGGCGAAGGTGAGCTTGAAGCTCAAGAACAAGAGCTTCATCACGGTTGCTCTGTCGCTGTTGTTCTTCGGCGCTTATTACTTCCTGTATTATAAAGCACAGGAGCTGTTGGAGGTCTTTCTCCAAAATGTGACGGTATACGGCGAAAGGATCAGGGGCGCTGCCTACCCGCTGTACCTATTCGGCGCGGCGGCGACGGGCGATCCCGTGGCGCTGCCGGTGTTTGCGGCGGTGGTGCTTCTTCTGTTTTATCTCGTGTGGCGGCTTTTGTCCCACAGCTTTATCGGCATTGCGACCGCCTCGGGTGCGACGGCGAAAAAGACCTATAAGGCGGTGCACACCGAACGGAAAAGCGCCGACGCGGCGCTGCTGCGCAAGGAGCTTGCGCGTTTCACGGCAAGCCCGAACTATATGCTCAACTGCGGCATGGGGATCCTGATGCTGCCGCTTTTGGGAATTTTCCTGCTCATAAAGGGCGATGTCTTTGTGGAGGTCATGGAAGAGCTGCTCCCCGGTTTCCCGGGCGCGGCGGCGGTGCTGCTTTGCGCGGTGATGGGGCTTGTTGCCGCCATGAACGATATGGCGGCGCCCTCGGTGTCGCTGGAGGGCAAGAGCCTGTGGCTGCTGCAATCGATGCCGGTGACGCCGTGGCAGGTGCTGCGGGCAAAGCTCTCGATGCATCTCATTCTGACGCTTGTGCCGACGCTTTTCTGCTTTGTGTGCACGCTGTTTGTCTATCCGTATACGGTAGGGGAAGGTGTGAGCGCTGCGCTGTTTTTGGTGTCCTTTGTGGTGCTGTCGGCGCTTTTCGGACTGTTCCTCGGGCTGAAGATGGTGAACCTCAACTGGACGAGCGAGATCACCCCCATCAAGCAGAGCGCACCGGTGGCGCTGGCGCTGTTCGGCGACTGGGGCTATGCGCTGATGGTCGGCGGGCTTTTCTTTCTCCTCGGGCGCATCCTCGGCGCTGTCGGCTATATGCTGTGCATTTTTGCGCTGACGGCGGTGCTGTGTGCGCTGCTCTTGTCGTGGATACGGAAAAAGGGCACGGAAATTTTCGCCACGCTGTGAGACAACATAGAAAAAACGGAGTTGCGTTTGCAACTCCGTTTTTGTGTTTTGGGGATATTACCGCGCGCGGTCGGCGATTTCTTTTCCGATTTTTGCGAGGAAGTCGGCAAGCGGCATCGCGCCGAGGTCGCCGTCCTTGCGGGAGCGCACGGCAACCGTGCCGCTTTCCGCCTCTTTGTCGCCGATGACCAGCATATACGGCACCTTCTGCACCTGCGCCTCGCGGATCTTGTAGCCGATCTTTTCGCTGCGCTCGTCCATTTCGGCGCGCAGCCCCGCATCTCTCAGCGCCTTTGTGATCTCCGCCGCCTTGTCCATCAGGCGCTCGGAAATGGGCAGCACACGCACCTGCTCCGGCGCCATCCAGGTCGGCAGCGCGCCGGCGTAGGTTTCGATCAGATACGCGAGCGTGCGTTCATAGCAGCCGAGCGAGGTGCGGTGGATGATATAGGGCAGCTTTTTCTGTCCATCGGTGTCGATATAGTACATGCCGAACCGTTCGGCAAGCAGCATGTCGATCTGAATGGTGACGAGTGTGTCCTCCTTGCCGTACACATTCTTATACTGAATGTCGAGCTTCGGGCCGTAGAACGCCGCCTCGTCGATGCCGATGCTGTATTCCACATCGAGATCCTTCAGGATGCGCTCCATGGTGCTTTGCGCATGCTCCCACTGCTCTGCTGTGCCCTCATATTTATTCTTCGGGTTTGCGGGATCCCACTGGGAGAAGCGGAAGGTGCACTTGTCAAGCAGACCGACCGTTCCGAGGAAATATTTGGCAAGCTCGAGACAGCCCTTGAACTCCTCTTCGAGCTGATCGGGGCGCAAAACGAGGTGTCCCTCGGAAATAGTGAACTGGCGCACGCGGATGAGACCGTGCATCTCGCCGCTGTCCTCGTTGCGGAACAGGGTCGAGGTCTCGCCCAGCCGCATCGGCAGATCGCGGTAGGAGCGCGCGCGGTTGAGATACACCTGATACTGGAACGGGCAGGTCATCGGGCGCAGTGCAAAGCACTCTTTCGTTTCGTCGTGCGGGTCGCCCATGATGAACATGCCGTCGAGATAGTGATCCCAGTGGCCGGAAATTTTGTACAGCTCGCGCTTTGCCATGAGCGGCGTTTTGGTGAGCAGATAGCCCTTTTGCTGCTCGACATCCTCGACCCAGCGCTGCAGGATCTGAATGACACGCGCGCCCTTCGGCAGCAGGATCGGCAGTCCCTGTCCGACATAGTCAACGGTCGTGAAATACTCCAGCTCGCGGCCCAGCTTGTTGTGGTCGCGCTTTTTCGCGTCCTCCAGCATCGCCAGGTGCTCCTCCAGCATGGATGCTTTCGGGAACGCGATGCCGTAGATGCGGGTGAGCATTTTTTTCTTAGAATCGCCGTGCCAATAGGCGCCGGTGGCGCTGAGCAGCTTTATCGCCTTGACGCGGCTGACATCCGGCAGATGCGGGCCGGCGCAGAGGTCGACAAACTCGCCCTGCTGATAGAACGAAATATCCGCGTCGGCGGGCAGCTCGTTGATCAGCTCCACCTTATACGGCTCGTCCTTCATTTTTTCGAGCGCCGCGGCGCGGGGCAGGGTGAAACGGGTGATCGCGAGCCCCTCCTTGACGATCTTCTTCATTTCCGCTTCGATGGCGGTGAGCACCTCGGGCGTTATGCTGCGGTCGGTGTCGATGTCATAATAGAACCCCTCGTCGATGGACGGTCCGATGGTGAGCTTGGCTTCCGGATACAGGCGCTTGATCGCCTGCGCCATGATGTGCGACGCCGTGTGCCAGAACGCCTTTTTGCCGTCCGTCTCGTCAAAGGTCAGAAATTCGACCGTGCAGTCGGCGGAAAGTGCGGTGCGCAGGTCACAGACCTTGCCGTCCACCCGCGCGGCGCAGACGTTGCGATACAGTCCCATGGAGATGTCGCGGCAAAGCGCGTCAAGCGTGGTACCGTTTTCCACCGCGCGCACATCTCCGTCTTTTAATGTGATTTCCAGCATGCTTCTCATCCTTTCAAAATAAAAAGTCCCGTCCCTCAAAAAGGGACGGGACAAAACTGCCTCGTGGTTCCACCCTCGTTCGGCGCAAAGCGCCCTCGAGCGACCGATAACGGGGTCAACCGATGCGCCTTGCAACGGGCACACACTCAGAGGTGGTGATCCTTCGCGTCCCTTGCGTTCTCGCACCGACCGAACGCTCTCTTGAAGGGAGAGGGGAAGGACCGTGTCCTCATCATCGTTTTGCGGGGTTTAGAAAGCTTACTCGCGCGGCTTGCGGTCAAACAGCGCGGAAATGCCGTCGAGCAGATCGTCCTCGTCGTCAGCGGGCTGCGAGAGGGATCTCCAATCGGTGCTGCCGTCTTTCGGCGTCGGCCCGATGATACCCTTTTTCGGGTTCTTGTAGTCCTCGGTGAGGCCGGTGGCGATGACGGTCACACTGACCGTGTCGGGTTCTTCGCTGTTGAGCACATAGCCCCAAATGATGGTGGCATCGGGATGCACCACATTGCTGACAGCGGAGGTGGCGCGATCCATTTCGTCAAAGTCAAAGTCCTCCGGCGCGGAGACATTGATGAGCACGCCGCGTGCGCCGTCGATGGAGGTTTCGAGCAGCGGGCTTTCGATCGCCGCGCGGGTCGCCTGCTCGGCGCGGTCGGAGCCGGACGCTTTGCCGACACCCATGTGCGCATAGCCGGCGTCCTTCATGATGGTGAGCACATCGGCAAAATCCAAGTTGATGTCACCGGGCATCTTGATAAGATCGGAAATGCTCTGCACGCCCTGGCGCAGCACATCGTCCGCCATTTCAAAGGCGTTGCGCATGGTGATCTTCACATCGCTGACCTCACGGATGCGGTCGTTCGGGATGACCACCAGGCTGTCCACATGCTCTTTCAGAGCAGCGATGCCGTCGAGCGCCTGCTCCATGCGGCGTCTGCCCTCAAAGCTGAAGGGCTTTGTGACGATGCCGACAGTGAGGATGCCGAGGTCACGCGCAATCTCCGCAATGACCGGTGCGGCACCCGTGCCGGTGCCGCCGCCCATGCCGGCGGTGATGAACACCATGTCCGTTCCCTGCAGCGCCGCAGCGATTTCGTCGCGGCTCTCCTCGGCGGCGCGTTCGCCGCGCTCGGGGTTACCGCCTGCACCGCGGCCGCGGGTGAGCTTTTCGCCGATCTGAATTTTCTGTTCGGCGAGCGAGAGGTTCAAAACGGCAATATCCGTGTTGATGGCGATAAATTCCACACCGTGCACATCCGCACGGATCATGCGGTTCACGGCGTTTCCGCCGCCGCCGCCGACACCGACAACTTTAATGACGATGCCGTCAACGCATTCGTTTTCGATCTGCATCATAGCTTTTTCATCCTCCCGCTACTGCCCAAAATCATGTATATACAGTAGTTTTTTTACATACATATTACTATATAGGTTAATAGTATCATGCCGTGATAAAAAATTCAATAGTTTTTGCAAATTTTCACGGATTTTCCAACACATCCTGCGGTGTGTAAACGATGCGGTCGTTTGACTCGGTGTCATCGCTGTAGGAGGAAAGGTCGAGCCGCCCCGCAACGCTGCCGCCGTTGCGCTCTAAGATCTGCGGCAGAACCTTCACAAGCATGGCGATCTCCGCGTCGAGATTGCTTTCGTTGCCGAGCGTGACGGTGAGTGTATTTTTCCAGTTGAGGGCGATGTTATTACGGTCGCGCATGTCGACACCGAGGATACCCTCCGCCTTGTAGGTGTCGATGGCGGTCTTTACCGTTTTCGTGATGCGCAGGCTGCGGTCATCCATTGCCGCTGCGCCGAGCTTCACCTCGCCTGCGGCGGTCGCGCCGCGCAGATAGAAGTATCTGCCGGGGGTGTCGCCCGTGACGGGCAACAGCTCGAGAATTTTGTTGTTGTTCCCGACGACGAGCCAGTGCCCGTCGGCATACATCGCGCCGCAGGGGGCGGCCTCGGTGATGTCGATGGAAACGGTGTTGAAGGTCGGGGCGGTTACTTTGACGGTGTCGATATAGGCAAAGCTGTCGGCGAGCTTTTTGGCGGCTGCCGCCTTGTTCACCGACAGGATATTCTGTCCGACGGACAGCCCGCTTTCGGCGATGATCGCCTCGTCGTCATAGTGGTTGTTGCCGGTGACCGTGATGCTTTGCAGCGAAAAGCGGCTTTTTTTCGGGTTGGCGGTGGGCTTTTGGCTGCGCAGATAGAGGAGTGCGCCCGCCAGTGCCGCGGAAAGTGCAAGAATGATGAAAAACAGGGTGACGACCACGCGAAAACGATTGCGTTTTTTGCGCTTTTTCACTTCTGACACGGTAACACTTCCTTTTTTTACAGCACTTCGATGACGGCGCCGACATTTTCGAGCGTTTGCGGCAGGTCGGCATAGCCGCGTTGTATGTGATGCAGAGCGGTGATCTCGGTCTCGCCCTCCGCCGCCAGCGCTGCGACTACCAGCGCCGCACCGCCGCGCAGGTCGGTGCATTTCACGGCGGCGCCGGACAGCGCCGACACGCCCTCTACCACCGCCATGCGCCCTTCGACCTTGATGTGTGCGCCGAAGCGCAGCAGCTCGCCGACATAGCCATAGCGGTTGTCAAAGATCGTTTCGATGAAAACGCCCGTCCCCTTGGCAAGGCAGGCAGCGGCAAGAAACGGCGCCGCCGCGTCGGTGGGGAAGCCCGGGTAGGGCATGGTGCGGACGAGCTTCATGGGGCGCAGCCGCGCGGGCGCGGTGACGGAAAGACCGTGTGGCGTCTCCCTGATGAGACAGCCGGTCTCCTTGAGCACATCCACAATCGCCGCCACATGCGGCAGAAAAACATTTTTGAGCGTCAGCGTACCGCCCGCTGCGGCGACCGCTGCCATATAGGTTGCAGCCTCGATGCGGTCGGGGATGATGCGGTGGCGGCAGCCGTGAAGACGGGAAACACCTTCAATCTCCAGAACCCCCTCGCCGATGCCCGTGATGACGGCGCCGCAGGCGGTGAGAAAATGGCAAAGATCCTGAATTTCCGGCTCTCTGGCGGCGTTGCGCAGCGTTGTTTTGCCCTTCGCCGTGACGGCGGCCAGCAGGATATTCTCCGTGGCACCGACGCTGGGGATGGACAGAGAGATGTCCGCGCCGTGCAGCTCGCCGCCGGTGCGGCAGTCGATCTTGCCGTGGCTTTCCGTGATATGTACCCCCATGCGCCGCAGAGCGGCAAGATGCAGGTCGATGGGGCGCGGTCCCAGCTCGCATCCGCCGGGATAGGACAGATGCGCCTCACCGTAGCGGGCGATGAGTGCGCCGAGAAAAATGATGGAGGAGCGCATTTCCCGCATGAGATCGTCCGGAATATCCGTGCGGCAGGTGCCGCCGGGGTGGACGGTGACGGTGGGATATTCTGCGGTGACATCGCAGCCGAGATGACGCAAAATGCGCACCGAGGCGTCCACATCCGAAAGGCAGGGGCAGTTGTCGATGACGCTTTCCCCGTCCGACAGCAGCGTTGCCGCCAAAATGGGCAGGACGCTGTTTTTGGCGCCGTTTATCGGAACGATGCCCGCAAGGCGATGGCCGCCTTCAATGAGGAGCTTTTGCATGATGAGTTCTCCCTTCCGCATGAGCATGATTACAGCCCATTCTATGCGAAAGGGGGAGGGGTGGTGCATCAGAGCATGCGCCGGATCTCCGAAAGAATGCGTGTATCCGCGTCCAAAATGGCAAGGGCGGATGCATTTTTCGCCATTTCCGCCATTTTTTCCTTGTTGTCGGTGATGGCGGTAACGGCGTCGAAAAGACGCTCTGCCGTCAGATTCTTTTCCTCAATGCAGATCGCCGCGCCGTGCTGCACAAGCACCATGGCGTTGCGGTATTGATGATTTTCCGCGACATAGGGCGAGGGAATAAGCACGGACGGTTTGCCCGCGGCGGGGATCTCACTGAGCGTCATCGCGCCGCAGCGGCAGATAACAAGATCCGCTGCCGCCATGCAGCGCGGCATGTCGTCGATATATTCCCGCACGGAGATGCCGTCGCCGTCAAGCGGCACACCCGCCGCCTGCAGCGCAGCGCAGGTGTCGGCATAGCCTGCCTTTCCGACGCCGTGGATGTGCTGCAGCTTTCCGAGCACGTGGCTTTTTTTCAGCACACCGACCATCGCCTCGTTGATATGGCGCGCGCCGAGGCTGCCTCCGAAGGACAGCACAAGCGGGCGGTCGTCGAGCGACAGCTCCCGCCGCGCCTGCCGCTTTGCGGCGGCGTCCATATGTAGGAATTCCGGTCGCAGGGGATTGCCCGTCACGACCGCCTTGCTGCCCGCGGGCAGGAAACGGCGCGCGTCCTCGCTGCACAAAAGGACGGTCGCTCCCTCGCGCGCAAGCTCCTTGACCGTTTTGCCGGGGAAAGCATTGGACTCATGCACCAAAACGGGGATGTGCATTTTCAGCGCACAGCGCAAAATGGGCCCGCTGACATAGCCGCCGGTGCCGATGGCGATGTCGGGTCTGAACTCCTGCAAAATGTCGCGCGAGGTGCGCCCCGCGGCGAGCACATAGCGCACCGTTTTCAGATTGCGCACAAAATTCTTGGGTGTCGGCTTGCGGTAGAACCCCTGCATCGGCATGGTCTTGATGGGATACCCCGCCTTCGGCACAAGGGTCGTCTCCATCCTGCCGGTCGCGCCGACAAAGAGAATTTCCGTGTCCGCAAAGTTTTCCTCGATCAGGCGGGCAATGGCAAGAGCGGGGTTGATGTGCCCCGCTGTGCCGCCGCCGGTCATCAAAACGCGCATGAGCAAGCTCCTTTTCTAGCCTTTTTTGAGTCGGGACTGGCGGGATATGGCAAGCACAATCCCCATCTGCGCCAACAGCATGACAAGCGATGTGCCGCCGTAGCTGAAGAACGGCAGGCTGATGCCGGTGTTGGGCATACTGTTGGTGACAACGGCAATGTTGAGAATGACCTGTATGCCGATCTGGGCGGTCAGCCCGATCGCCAGCACGGAGCCGAATTTGTCGGGCGCGTTCATGGCAATCACAAAGCCGCGCCAAATGAGCAGTGCGAACAAAAGCAGGATGAGCGCCGCGCCGATGAAGCCGAGCTCCTCGCACACCACGGCGAAAATGAAGTCGTTTTGCGGCTCGGGGAGGAATAGGTGCTTCTGGCGGGAATTGCCGAGCCCCTGTCCCAAAAGGCCGCCCGAGCCGATGGTGAACAGCGATTGTACCGTCTGCCACGCCTCGTTTCTGCCGGCGGCATCGCGGGTGTAGACCTCCAGCGGGTGCAGCCACACATCGATGCGTTCCTGTTCATAATGCAGCACAAAAATGGCGAAAAACACCGCTGACGCGCCGAGCAGTACGATAAGGAAGAGGTAGCGCAGGCGGCAGCCGCCGACGAACATCAGCACCAGTCCCAGCATACAAATGAGGATCGTGCCGGACAGGTGCGGCTCCAAAAACACCAGACCGCAGGTCATCATGAGGATGCCGAGCAGCGGCAAAAAGCCGCCGGTGAAGGTGCGGATGCGTTTATAGTTCAGGGAAATAAGGTGAGAAAACAGCAAAATGAGTGAGAATTTCGCCACCTCAGACGGCTGGAACTGACCGACGCCGGGGATGCGGATCCAGCGATGGATGCCGCTTTGCGCGGGCATCAGCAGCACGACGCCCAAAAGAAGGATGGAAAACACCCACAGTATCCAGGCAAACCGATGCCAGCGGTGATAGTCCACAAAGGACAGCGCAAACATGGCGACAATGCCGAGTGCGGCGAAAATGAGCTGTTTTTTGATGTAGAAAAAGCTGTCGCCGTTGTTGTTATAGAAAGCATAGACATAGCTTGCGGAATAGAGGCACACAAGGCCTATGACCAAAATGGCAAGCAAAATGATCAGAAAAGGAATATCAAAGCCGCCTTGGGCATAGAGAAACTTTTTCTTCTTGCGCATCGCCGCGGCGGGGTCTGCGTGCAGGGGGATCACAGACATCGTATTCACTCCTTTTCATCATCAGTATGGAAAAAATGCGGACAATTATGCGAAGAACAGCAGCAGTGCCGCAGCACTGCCGAGAAGGGTGACGAGGGTGAAAACGGCAACGATCGTGTTTTCGCTCCAGCCGCACAGCTCAAAGTGATGATGCAGCGGGCTCATTTTGAAAAGGCGCTTGCCGTGGGTGAGCTTGAAATAGCCGACCTGCAAAATGACCGACAGGTTTTCGCAGATATAGACGATGCCGATGGGGATGAGCAAAAACGGCTGGTTGAGCGCAAAGGCGATGCCGGTGAGCAGTGCGCCGATGAACAGGGAGCCGGTGTCGCCCATGAACACGCGGGCGGGGTGCAAATTCCAAAGGAGAAAGCCCGCAAGCGCCCCTGCAAAGGAGACGGAAAGCACGCCGATGCCGAACATTTTGAGCGCGCCCGCAATGGCAATAAAGGGCAGCACTGCCGTAAAGCTCACGGCGGTGCAAAGGCCGTCAACGCCGTCGGTCAGGTTGGTGGCGTTGCTCATGGCGAGAATGACGAAAACACAGAAGGGGATATACCAGATGCCGAAATCCACATAGCCGCAAAACGGCACATAAAGCATCCCCGCGCCCGCTAAATAGGTCGAGAGGGCATAGCCGCAGGCAACGAGAATTTGCGCACCGAGCTTTTGCAGGGCGGTGAGACCGAGGTTGCGCTTCTTGACCACCTTGATATAGTCATCGGTGAAGCCGATAAGTCCGCAGCCAAGCGCCAAAAACAGTGCGCCGAACAGCTTGACGAGCGCATTTGTGCTGCCGGAGAGCACCTTTTCCGACAAAAACGCCTGGGACAGCAGCAGTGCCAGCGTCGTGACGATGGTGGCGGAGAAAATAAAAATGAGTCCGCCCATGGTCGGCGTGCCCTGCTTTTTCTGGTGCCAGGCGGGACCTTTCTCGCGGATGGTCTGTCCGAAATGCAGCTTGTGCAGCTCGGGGATCATCACCTTGCCGAGCAGCGCCGCCAGAAAAAAGGCAGTCACACCCGCGCCCATCAGCAGCAAAATTTGTTCTGTTGTCATACGGCATCGTCCTTTATGTCAAGATTTACAGAGTCTTCAGCGCTTCGGCGACGACCTCGCGCTCGTCGAGATGAATGGTGCCGTCGCGCAGGATCTGATAGGTCTCGTGTCCTTTTCCGGCGAGCAGCACCGTGTCGCCGGGGGCGGCGTTCGCCACCGCCCACTTAATCGCCTCAATGCGGTTTTCGATGACCCTCACGGGGGTTTTGGTGCGTTTCATGCCGTCGAGAATTTCCTCGATGATGGCAGATGGTTCTTCCGAGCGGGGATTATCCGAGGTCACAACGGCGACATCGGAAAGCGCCGCGGCAATTTCACCCATCTGCGGGCGCTTGGTGCGGTCGCGGTCGCCGCCGCAGCCGAACACGGTGATGAGGCGCCCTTTGCAGCATTCTTTCAGCGTTTTGCAGATGTTTTCAAGGCCGTCAGGCGTGTGGGCATAGTCGATGACGACGGTGAAGTCACGCCCCGTCGGCACGACCTCGGCGCGCCCCTTGACGCCCTTTGCCTGCGACAGCCCTTCGATGACGGCGTCAAACGGCAGTCCGAGGGCGAGCGCCGCGGCGGCGGTCGCCATACCGTTATATACGGAGAATTGTCCCGGAATATGCAAATGGATGCGGCCGATCTGCGTGCCGGCGATCAGCTCAAAGCGCACGCCGTCGGGCAGATGGCAGATGTTTTTCGCCGTGAAATCGGCGGTGTCGTCGGCGGCGGAATAGCGCAAAATGGGGCAGGAAAGTCCCGCCGCCAGCGCTGCCGCGTGCGGATCGTCCGCGTTGATGACGGCGGTGTCGCACATGGTGAACAACCGTTTTTTCGCGGCGAGATAGTTCTCCATCGTGCCGTGATAGTCGAGGTGATCCTGCGTCAGGTTGGTGAACACCGCGACCTCAAAATGACAGCCCGCGACTCTTTCCTGCGCGAGTGCGTGGGAGGAGACCTCCATCACGCAGCAGTCGCACCCCTCGGCGACCATCAGTGCAAACAGGCTTTGCAGCTCATAGGTGTCGGGCGTGGTGCGGGCGGCAGGCAGCGCGCGGTCGCCGATCATGTTTTGGATCGTGCCGATCATGCCGACCTTGTGCCCCGTCTTTTCGAGAAGGGACTTGAGCAGGCAGACGGTGGTGGTCTTGCCGTTCGTGCCGGTGACGCCGATCAGCTTCAGCTTGTCGGCGGGATGCCCGAACCAATTAGCGGACATCTGCGCCCAGGCAAGGCGCGTGGACGGCACCAAGATTTGGCGCGGCAGTCCGAGGTCGCGCTCCGCCACAACGGCGGCGACCCCCGCCGCAACGGCGTCGCCCGCAAAACGGTGTCCGTCGACGGCAGTGCCGTCGATGCAGACAAATATGCCGTCCTTTTCCACCTTGCGGGAGTCGCAGGTGATCGAGGCGACGGGCAGCTCCGTCGCCGGCAAGCCTGAGACGGCGGCGACACCCGCAAAAAGCTCTTTGATCGTCATACGGTCTTTTGACCCCTTCCTTTCCTTCATCATCCGCCGTCGGCACTGTCCTTATACAGGAAGGAGACGGTGACGGTCGTGCCGAGCGGCACCTTTTTGCCTGCCTCGACGCTTTGTTTGTTGGCGACTGCCTGACCGGAGTCCAGTCCGACACCGGACAGGCGCAGATTGATGCCGACATTGGCGGCGGCAGCGTTGGCTGCCGTGACGCTCATGCCGGAGAAATTGGGCACGGTGACGGTTTTGTCGGTCACGCTGTCATCGGTGTACAGCACCACCATGCCGCCGCGCGGCATGGACTGCCCCGCCTCCGGCACTTGCTTTATAACGGTGGTGCCGCTGCCCACGACGCGCGCGGACAGACCGACATTCGTGATCGCCGCCTGGGCAGCGGTGGTGTTTTTGCCGACCACGGCGGGGGCGTTCGTGCTGAGCTTGGCTAGCTCGGCGTTGGTATATTTTGGCTCGACGCCGAGATAGGGCAGCACCTCCGACAGCACCTTTTGCGCGACCGGTGCGGAGATTGTGCCGCCGTAGCGCACGGCGCACTGCGGCTGATCCAAAAGCACAAGGATGGCGATTTGCGGATCGTCGGCGGGGGCAAAGCCCGCAAAGGAGGCAACCACCTCGTTGCCTTCCATGTCGCGCTTTTCGGAGGTGCCGGTCTTGCCTGCGACGCGGTAGCCCGCGACATAGGCACTCTTGCAGCCGCCGCCGTTGACAGCCGCCTCCATCATGCCGGAGACCTGTGCCGCCGTTTCGGCGGAAACGACCTGGCGGCGCACGGTCGGCTCGGTGTTTTTCACCACATTGCCGTCGCCGTCGAGGATCTGCTGTACAACATAGGGGGTCATCAGCTTGCCGCCGTTGGCAATGGCGGAAATGCCCGTGATCATCTGAATGGGGGTGACCTTGTTGGTCTGACCGAAAGCGGCGGTCGCCAGAGACGCTGCGGTCTCACTCAGCGTTTTTTCGGAGTGATACAGTCCCGCGTTGGAGGTCTCGCCGCTCATGTCGATGCCGGTCTTTTCGGTGAAGCCGAAGGCGGTGAAATACTTGAAGAACACATGCGCGCCCATCTTCATGCCGAGCTGCATGAAATAGGGGTTGCAGGAATTGGAGATAGCACCTGCCATGTCGAGCGTGCCGTGGCCGCCGTGCTTGTGACAGCGGATGGTCCAGCCGCCGACCTTATAATAGCCGGGGCAGTTGAAGGAGGTGGCGGCGGTCGCCGCCCCTTCCTCCAGCCCTGCGGCGGCGGTAAATACCTTGAAAACAGAGCCCGGCTCATAGGTCTCGGAAACGGCCTTGTTTTTCCACTGCTGCTGCAGCGCGGTCGTCTTTGCCGCCGCGCGTTCCTCCTCGGGCAGCGCCTCGATCTCCTTGACCTTTTCCTCGTCGGCAAGGACAAAGGGATTGTTCGGGTCATAGTCGCCTTTTGTCGCCATCGCCATGATGCCGCCGGTCTTGACATCCTGAATAAGGATACAGCCGCGGTTAGTGGAGCCGGTCTCCTTCACCGCCTCGGCGAGATATTTTTCCGCATACATCTGCACGGTCTGATTGATGGTGAGCACCAGGTGATTGCCGTCCTCGGCGTCGACGACCTTGCTGTATTCCATCTGAGAGGGCATTTCATCGCCCCAGCCGTTCTGCGCGGTGACGATGCGTCCCGGTACGCCGGACAGCACCTCATCATAGGCCGCCTCCAGCCCTTCAAGACCGTTGTTGTCCGTGCCGGTGAAGCCGAGAACATGGGACAAAAGCGTCCCCTGCGGGTAATAGCGTTTATAGTCGGGGATGATGCTGAAAATGCCGGCGAGCTTATTCTCGGTCACCCATTTGCTGAAGGCTTCCTTTTGGTCATATTCCACCTTGGATTTGACGACCTCATACTGTGAGTTGGTCTTGCCGGTCTGATTAAAGAGCCTTTCCCTGTCCACGCCGAGCAGCGCAGAAAGCCCGTCGGCGATGAAAGCGCGCAGTCCCTCGGTGGTCGTGACGCCCGCGGGCATGCGGGCGGGCTTCACTTCGGTGATGTCCTTCGGGGACATGATGAGCCGCCACACATCGGCGGAAATGGCAAGCGGTTCCCTGTTGGCGTCATAGATCGTGCCGCGCTTGGCAGCAACCGCGCTGTCACTCATCTGCTGCGAGCGGGCACGGGACAGCCAGGCGTCCCCCTGCACCAGCTGGATAAGCGCCATATGGCCGATCACAAGCACCACCAGCACCAGCATGGCAGTCAGTACGATATAGTTGCGCCCATTCATTTTCCCGGACGGCTTTTTCGGCTCGGAGGCTTTGGCTTTCGGCGGTTTCGGCATCGTGTTTCTCTCCCTATAATACCACAAAGAGAGTCAAGAATGTATCCCGACTCTCGGTTGCAGCATGCAGCTAGTATATTTTATGAAGGCGGTCGGTTTTTATGAAAAGAAACCGACGATGGCGTCGATGGCTTTGGAAAGCCAGTTGTCGCTGTCCGCGGCGACGGTGACGGTGTCGCTGCCGGACACGGTGATGTAGGTGATCTGACTGCCGTCCGCGGCGGTCATGCCGTTTTGACGGGCATAGTCGTTGACATTGGCGATGGAGGTCTTGCTCGCAAGCTCGCTCTGCAGCCGTATCTGCTCGCTTTGCAGCTCCGAAAGCCGCGCCTTGCTCTCGCTGATCTGCGAGTTCATTTCAGTGAGGCGGACATTGGAGGTGATGAGAAAGCCGATGACGAACAAGGCGGCAATCGCAACCGCCAGATAGGCGACCGCGTTGAAAAAGCGCTGTAAGCGCGCCCGCTTATGCGACTGTTTTTGCTCTTTTTTGTTCAACTTCAGAGCGACAAGCTCCGCGCGCTTTGTCTCAAACAGGGACAGGTCATAGGCGGTGCCGCTGTTGCCCGTTGCCATTTGCTATTCCTCCTCTTTCGATACTTCCTTTGCTTTTCAGTCTTTGTATGCCGCGTGCAGCCGTTCGGCATACCGCAGCTTGGCGGAGCGGCAGCGCGGATTGGCGGCAAGCTCCTCTGCGGATGCGGTGACGGGCTTTCCGACGCGCGCCGCGGGCGTGCGTCCGCAGGTGCAGATGGGAAAATCCTTCGGGCAGATGCAGCCTTGCTTCCAGGCATGCATGTGCTGCTTGACGATGCGATCTTCAAGTGAGTGAAAGGTGATGACGGCAAGGATGCCGCCGTCCCTCAGACAGTCAAAAGCGGTGTCGAGCGCGCGGGTGAGACACCCGAGCTCGTCGTTGACGGCGATGCGCAGCGCCTGAAACACCCGCCGTGCGGGATGGCCGTCCCGCCGCGCCGCCGCAGGGACGGCAGAGGCAATGATGTCGGCAAGCTGCAGGGTGGTCTCGATGGGGGCTGTCTGCCGCGCGCGGCAGACGGCACGGGCGATTTGACGGGAGAACCGTTCCTCGCCGTAGGTGAGAAAAATATCGGCAAGCGCCCGCTCGTCCAGTGCGTTCACAAGGTCGGCGGCAGTTTGCCCGCTTTGGCTCATGCGCATGTCGAGCGGCGCGTCCGCGTGAAACGAAAAACCGCGCGCGCCGGTGTCGAGCTGATGAGAGGAAACGCCGATGTCGAGAAGGATGCCGTCCACGGCGGCAATGCCGAGGGAGGAAAGCACCTTGTCCATTTCGGTGAAATTCGATTGCACCACCGTGACGGGAAGACCCGCCAGCGCCGCGCCGGCTTCCTTGACGGCGTCGGGGTCGCGGTCGAGCGCAATAAGTCTGCCGCCCGCAAGGCGCGAGGCGATGGCTCTGCTGTGTCCGCCGCCGCCCGCCGTGCCGTCAAGATAGATGCCGTCCGGTTTGATCGCCAGCGCATCGACGGTCTCGTGCAGGAGGACGGGAATGTGATAGGTCGTATCCGCCATGATACAAGCCCTTTCAGAAACCGAGGTTTGCAAACTCTTCCTCCATGTTCTCGGGAGAAAGCGTTTCCATTTCGGCGTCATAGGTTTCGGGGTTCCAGATCTCGGCGCGTTTGCCCGCACCGATGACGAGCGCCGCCTTTTCAAGGCCGGCATATTCCAAAAGATGCCGCGGCAGCAGGATGCGCCCCTGCGCGTCCGGCGTGACATCCTCGGCGTTGGAGGTGAGCTGACGCATCAGGACGCGCCCCTTTGTCATGGGCAGTGCGGCGATCTGATCCAGCATGGCGTCCCATTCGTCGGTGGAGTAGAGGCAGATGCAGCGGTCGAGAACAACGGCGGCGATAAAGCTCTCGCCGAGCTTTTCACGCAGCTTGGCGGGAACGAACAAACGCCCCTTTGCGTCAACAT
Source organism: Ruminococcus sp. (assembly GCA_004558485.1). Classification (GTDB taxonomy): domain Bacteria; phylum Bacillota; class Clostridia; order Oscillospirales; family Acutalibacteraceae; genus URNF01. The sequence continues at coordinate 143,960 of SFCS01000003.1, forward strand.
TGTGTTGATACCGTCCGTACAGCACCCTACTCACCTCCGTTTTTCACTGTGGAAAGAGATTGTGGAAAACTCTGTGGAATTGTTAAAAACTCACCACTTTGCACCCTTTCGATGCACTTTTAACCACTTACCAACATTATACGGTGCTTTTTATGAAAATGCAAGAGGTTTTGGAAAAAAAGTGAGCGGCGGGGAAAGAAAATTTTGGCAGCAAAAACCGCCGCGCTGTGAAAGCGCGGCGGTTTGGTGTTTATGTGGTTATGGGGTATCCTTGTTTGCCTATTTCGCCTCGCCTGCGGTCGCCGCGGTGAGCTGGGAGGAAGCCGTTGTGGCGGTCGTGGGGGGCTTGGGGACGGAAGAGGAAGTCGTCGTGGGATTGGAGGACGGGACAACCGTGGCCGTCGTGGGGGGAGGTGCGGTGGTCGGTGTCGCGTCTGTTGTGGAAGGCACGGTGGGACGCCCTGAGGTCGTGGCAGTCGCCGTGGTGACGGCGGTCGTCGTGGGCGTCTGCGGTTTGATGGTGCTCGAACGGGCGTTGCGGCGCACCCAAATGCGCGGCATCAGGACGGTCGGATTGCGCGAAACGGCGACCGCAGAGGCGGTCTCGTTATCCCGCAGACGGCGGGCGACTGCCACAAAGGTGGCATTTTCAAAGCCGTATTCTTCTTTCGCCTGCGTCACGAGCAGCAACAGGTCGTCCTCCGGCGTGACGACGACGGAGGTGTTGAGCAGTGAGCGGGTGCGAATGTCCTCCACATATTGCCGAAAAGCATCGTCGTCGGCAAATTCCGTCTTTGCAAAGGCAAAGGCGTTGATTTCGTCGGGATCGAGCACCATCACCGCGAAAAGCTGCCACTTATCGGCGGAAAAAAGGGTGCTCATGTCGATGACGGCGTGCTCTTTGAAGAAGTCTGCCCGCCGATATTCGAGCAGAGACGAGAACATCTGTCCGTCGCCGGTGTTGTTGCCGTAAATGATGAGGGTCTTGTTGCGGCTTTGAGAGGAAACGAGCGTATTCCGACTGTCGAAGTACGGCACGCCGTAGGCAGAATACTGCTGACGGAAATTGTGATTGGCATAATAGTCGCTGCCTGCGTTCTTCATGACGGGGTAGCTGATGTCCGTTCCGTCAATGCGTATCCACCCGCCGATGTCCGCGTTTTGCGCATACAGTGCGGTGAAACGCGGCAGGATGTCGCCGTTTTGTGCGGCGGTGTTATCGCTTATATACATGTTCTGCAGATCGCTGTACAGCGATTGGTTGACGGAGACCGACAAAAGGCGTCTGACGGAGAAGAAGCCGCCGGCGATGAGCACGCAGACCAGCAGCGGCAAAAGCAGCTTGCGGACGCGCTCCTTCGGCGAGTCGCCCTTCCACGGCAGCAGAAACGCCAAAAAGCGCCGCCTTTCCTCCACGGGGGCTGTCTGCGGGATCTCGACCTTGTTTTTCACGGGCGGCGGCAGCATCAGACTGCCCGCAGTCATGGCGGGATAGGCGGTTGCATACTGTCCGATCATGTCAAGGGCGATCGCCACCGCCTTTTCCCGCACCGCCTCGCGGGTGGTGCAGTCGGGGGAGGGCTGCATCTCCCGCACCCAGACGCGGGAGGCGTTGGCAAGCGCCAAAAACACCGTTCCGACCGGCTTACCCTCCTCGGTGTCGGGACCGGCAACGCCCGTGACGGACACGCCGATCGCCGCGTCCGCCAGGCGGCGCACCCCGTCCGCCATGGCGACGGCGGTCTCGGCGCTGACAGCACCGACGGTGTCGAGAGTTGCGGCGGGAACGCCGAGGACGGTTCTCTTTATATCATTACTATATGCGGCAACGCCGCAGGTGAAAACAGCGGAGGCACCGGGAACGGCGGTGACGGCAGCGGAAAGCAGACCGGCGGTGCAGGACTCTGCCGTCGCCAGCTGCAGATTTTTCTCACGCAAAAGTGCCAAGACCTGTGCCGCGTCCATGCTGTTTCGCTCCTTTGTTACTGGATTTTTATATACCGCAGACCGGAAAGCGCCTCCTCGACCAGTGCGTCGACGGCGAGTGTCTCCTCGGCTTTTTCGAGCTGCTGCCGCTTTGGGCGGGTGCAGGGATGCCGCGGGGTGAACACGGTGCAGCAGTCCTCAAACGGCTGGATGGAGATGTCAAAGGTGCCGATCTTTCTGGAGAGCTGCACGATCTCCTCCTTGTCCATGCCGATGACGGGACGGAACACCGGCAGCGTTGCCAACGCATCGGTGCAGGCGATGGCGGGGATGGTCTGACTGGCTACCTGTCCGACGCTTTCTCCCGTGACCAGTGCGCCGCAATCGTTATCGGCGGCGATGCGGCAGGAAAGACGCATCATGAACCGTCGCATGATGAGCGTGAAATATTCCTCGGGACATTTTTCCCGAATTTGCTCCTGAATGTGGGTGAAGGGGACGACGCACAGCGTCATGCGTCCCGCAAACTGCGCCACCTGCTCCAAAAGGTCGACGACCTTCTGTTCGGCGCGCTCGCTGGTGTAGGGCGGGGAGGCAAAATGGATGCCGAAAAGCTCAACGCCGCGCTTTGCCATCATATAGGCGGCAACGGGGGAGTCGATGCCGCCGGAAATGAGGATGCCGCATCTGCCGCCCGTGCCGACGGGCATGCCGCCTGCACCGGGGAGCTGATCGGCGTGCACATAGGCACCGAAATCGCGAATCTCCACAAATACGGTGACATCCGGCGTGTGCACATCCACTCTGAGATGTGGGAATGCCGACAGAATGCGCCCGCCGATCTCGCGGCTGATCTCCGGCGAGGAGAGCGGGAAGGTCTTGTCGGCGCGTTTTGTCTCCACCTTGAAGGTGGAAACAAAACGCAGTGTATCCGCCAGATAATCGACGGCGGCATCGCCGATGGCGTCGATGTCTTTTTCCGCAACGCGCGCCCGCGAAAAGGCGGCGATGCCGAATACCTTGGACACCGCCTCGGCGGCGGCGGTCAGATCCGCTGTCGGTGCGGTCGGTTCGATATAGATGGTGGACTGCGCCAGGCGGAGATCAAATTTTCCGATCTTATTCAGGCGGCGGCGCAGATTGCGCATCAGCGCATCCTCAAAGGTGCTGCGGTTGAGCCCTTTGAGCGCCAGCTCGCCGTTCTTGATAAGCAAAATTTCCGTTTCGGTCATGCTGTTGTTCCTTCCGTTTGTGTGTTGGACTTAGTGGTATGAGACTCATCAGGGGAGATGTCTGGCACATCGGCGGTGGCAGCAGTCATCGCGGTTGCCGCCGTCGTCGCGGCGGTCGTTGCTGCCGTGGTTGCCGTAGTGCGTGTGCGCGTTGCGCGCGAACCGGTGGGATCGGTCGCGGGAGTTGCTTCATCGGTGGCGGCAGTCGTTGTTGCGACGGTTGTTGTCGCCGTTGTTGCAACGGTCGCGGCGGCGGTCGTGCCGACGGCGTCCGGCAGGTGATAGTCCGTTTCCGTATAGAACACATGCGGCGTCAGCCCCTGTGCCGTATACCAGGCGTAGGGCATGATGACATCGGCATTATCGGTGATGGAGGCGGTGTTCACCTGCGTGTCCTCGTTGTCGCGCACACGGCGGGCAATGACCGCCATTCTGCCGTCGGCGACCTTCACCTGACTCTTGTTGGTGCAGGTGGACAAAATGAGCAGCTCGTCAGTCGCACTGACATCGACGGGATAGTCATACAGCGAACGGGCACGCAGCTCGGCAACATAGTTCATGAAATCGTTGTCGTCGGCAAAGGCGGTGCGCAGATAGCCGTAGTAGCGCTCCGCATCCGCGCCCTCGTCGCTGACGATGACGGCGAACACCTTATATTGGTTATTTTCATAGATGGTGTTGAAATGGATGAGCGGGGCGGAGCGGGCATAGTAGACATTACCGAGGAGCTTATTGAGCTTGGCAAACATCATGCCGCTCGCCATATTGTGCCCGTAGATGATGCTGACGCGGTTGGACATGTTCCGCTCGACGGTGTTGTTTTTGTCGAGGAACAGCGTCCCGCTGCGGCTTTTAGAGCCGTCAAAGGCGTGTGAAAGATAGGTGTCGTTGTTGTCGCAATGCACGACGGGCTGGTTGATATTCAGGAATTTTGCGGCGTCGTTGGAGGAATAGGACAGCCATCCCGCGATATCGCGGTTCACATCGTAAAGGCGGCGGAAGGTCGCCTGCATGCCGGTGGGATAGTCATAGCCGCTGGTGGTCTCCTCGATGGTTGCCGTGTCGGTGTACAGCTTTTCATACCGTGCGGTGTCGTTCTGCACCCTGCGCGGTTCGATCACCATATAATACAGCAAAAAGCCGAGCGAGCACAAAAACACCAAAAGCGAGAGCAGGAAAACGCATTTGCGCACGATCTCGGAGGCGGGATCGCTCTTTTGCGGGAAAATGCTGCCGGCGGCGCGGGTGAGGAGATTTTTCTCCGCGGCAGGCTTTTCGACGGCGACATCCCCGACAACGCGGTCACTGTCAGCCTTCGGTGCACGGCGCTTGTCAACGGCGTGCCGCCGTTTTGTCGGACGGGGCGCGGGGGCGGGTGATTCTTCCTCCTCGTCTTCGTCGTCCTCGTCAACATCCAAAAGCGTCCGGAACAGCGCGGCTTCCTTCACTGCGTCGTTTTCGCTGTTCGGCGACAGGGGCAGCGCGGTCTTTTCGGTCGGCAGCGGCTCCTCCGTCGGTTCGTTTTGCGCCGGCTGCGGCGTGCTTTCTGTTTGCAGCTCCTGCAAAAGTGCCAAGATGGTTTGCTCGGTCACCTCGAACGCATCGTCATTTTCATGTTTTTTCATGGCGTTATCTCCTTCGTGCAAGTGTCTCAATGGCTACGGTGAGCGCCTCTGCAAGGCGGTCGATGTCCGCCTCTGTGTTGTGATGGCACAGGCTGATGCGCAGTGCGCTGTCGATCTCCGCGGCGGGCAGTCCCATCGCTTGCAGGACGGGACTTTTCGCGCCCTTCGCGCAGGCGGAGCCGCTGGAAACAAAAATATCGCGCTCGGAAAGAAAATGCAAAAGCGTTTCGCTTTTGAGTCCCGGCACGGACAGATGGACGATATACGGCACGCCGTCGGCAGGCAGATGGAACACGACGGGTCGTCCCGCGAGGCGGTCAATGAGACGCGCCTTGAGTGTTTTGAAAAGCGCTTCCTGTTCGGCAAGCGGAGGCAGCGCCTCTGCCGCCGCGCCGAACGCAGCGATGAGCGGGGCAGCCTCTGTGCCGCCGCGCAGGGTGCGTTCCTGCAGCCCGCCGACCTGTCGCGGCAGGATGCGTGCGCCCTGCCGCAGATACAGCGCGCCGCAGCCCTTTGGGCCGTGCAGCTTGTGGGCACTGACCGTCATGGCATCCACCTGCCACCGCGCGCCGTACAGCGGCAGCTTTCCCGCCGCCTGCACCGCGTCGCAGTGGATGAAGGCAAAGGGGGAGCGGCGGCGGATGCCCGCTACCGCCTCGGGCAGCGAGAAACGCGCGCCGGTCTCGTTGTTGACAAGCATCACCGATACAAGCGCCGTGTCGGGGCGGCAGGCGTCGACGATGGCGTCGGCGGTGATGCGCCCGTCGCCGTCCGGCAACAGGCGGGTAACGGCACAGCCTTCTTTTTCGAGCTGACCGCAGGCGGCAGCGACGGACGAATGCTCCACACCGGTTGTGACGATGTGCCTGCCGCGGCGGGCAAGCGCCGCAGCGGCGCCGAACACGGCGAGGTTGTTCGCCTCTGTGCCGCCGGAGGTGAACAGGATGTCCCGCGCGGGCACGCCCATCAGAGCGGCTACCTTTTCTCTGGCGGCGGTCAGCTCCCTTTCCGCCTCAAAGCCCAGACGGTGCAGAGAGGAGGGGTTGCCGAAACACTGCGTCATCATATAGACAGCCTTTTTGGCCGCCGCATCGCACACAACGGTGGTGGCGCTGTTGTCGAGATATGTTATGCTCAAACCGAAAGACCTCGCTTGTTCATATATGGTTTTATTGTACATGATTTCCGTTGAAAACGCAACCGTATTTTCAAAACTTGGGAAAGAAAGTAAAATAATACTTGATTTTGCGGAAACGGTGTGCTATAATTTCTCACGCGTCATAGAAGTATCCGGGTGTAGCGCAGATTGGTAGCGCGCTTGAATGGGGTTCAAGAGGCCGCAGGTTCGACTCCTGTCACTCGGACCACGCGAAAAGCCGCCGACAGAAGTCGGCGGCTTTTTTAGAGTGCATGGACGCACGAATGAATTTTTTAGGATGGGAAGTTTTTTCAATGGCAGTGAGAGAGGATCTTAGAAATATCGCCATCATCGCGCATGTTGACCACGGCAAGACGACGCTTGTGGATCAGATGCTGCGGCAAAGCGGCATTTTCCGCGCCAACGAGCAGGTGGAGGAGAGAGTGATGGACTCCGGTGACCTCGAACGGGAACGCGGGATCACCATTCTGTCCAAAAACACTGCCGTCAAATACGGCGACACCAAGATCAACATTCTGGACACTCCCGGCCACGCCGATTTCGGCGGTGAGGTGGAACGCATTTTGCAGATGGTGGACGGGGTGCTGCTGCTGGTGGATGCCTTTGAGGGCTGTATGCCGCAGACGCGCTTTGTGCTGAAAAAGGCGCTGGCGCTCGGCAAGGCGCCGATTGTGGTCATCAACAAGATCGATCGCGACGGGGCGCGTCCCGCCGAGGTGATCGACGAGCTGCTCGATCTGTTTATCGAGCTGGAGGCGGACGAGGATCAGCTCGATTTCCCCGTGATCTATGCCTCCGGCAGAGACGGCTACGCCTCCACCGATCCCGCCGCCCGCAGCGGCAATATGCAGCCGCTGTTTGAGGCGATCCTCAAGTATGTTCCCGCCCCCGAGGGCGACATCGACGGTCCGCTGCAAATTCTGTTTTCAAACATCGATTATGACGATTATACCGGCCGCATCGGCATCGGCCGTGTGGAGCGCGGCACGGTGAAAAACGGCCAGGCTGTCACCATCTGCCACGCCGACGGCACGACCACGAACGCCCGCATCGGCAAGCTGTTCCAGTTTGAGGGACTGCGCCGTGTGGAGCATGACAGCGCGGCGCTCGGCGATCTCATCGCCGTGACCGGCATCCCGGAGATCAGCATCGGCGAAACGGCGTGTGCGCCGGATCACATCGAGCCGCTGCCGTTTGTGCACATCGATGAACCGACCATTTCCATGATCTTCATGGTCAACAACAGCCCCTTTGCCGGCAAGGAGGGCAAGTATGTCACCAGCCGCAACCTGCGCGATCGCCTGTTCAAAGAGGTGGAGACCAATGTCAGCATGCGGGTGCGCGAGACCGACAGCACGGACGCCTTCGAGGTGTCCGGCCGCGGCGAGCTGCATCTGTCTATTTTGATCGAGACCATGCGGCGGCAGGGCTATGAATTTGCCGTGAGCCGTCCGCAGGTGATCTATAAGAAGGACAGGGACGGCAACCTTTTGGAGCCGATGGAGCTTTTGATGATCGAGGTGCCCGAGCAATATGTCGGCGCGGTCATGGAAAAGCTGGGGCCGCGCAAGGCGGAGATCCGCAACATGGGCACGCGCAACACCGGCACGAGCCATCTCGAGTTCCGTATCCCCGCGCGGGGACTTATGGGCTATCGGCAGCAGTTTTTGACCGATACCAACGGCAACGGCATCATGAACAGTGTGTTTGACGGCTATGAGCCGTATAAGGGCGATATTCCGCAGCGCGCGCAGGGCTCTCTCGTGGTGTTTGAGACGGGCGAGACCAGCAGCTACGGTCTGTTTAATGCCCAGGAGCGCGGCAATCTGTTTGTCGGGCCTGCCGTGCCGGTATATGAGGGCATGATCGTCGGCGAGTCCCCGAAGGATGAGGATATTGCCGTCAATGTCTGCAAGAAAAAGCATGTCACCAACATGCGTGCCGCCGGTTCGGACGAGGCGCTGCGCCTGACACCGCCGACGGTGCTGTCGCTCGAGCAGTCGCTTGAGTTCATCAACGACGACGAGCTGGTGGAGGTCACGCCGCTCTCCATCCGTCTGCGCAAGAAGATCCTGTCGCAGGAACAGCGCATGAAGCAGGCGGCAAGAAAGAAAAACGGATAAAATGTGATGAAGCACACCGGTTTGCGCCGCCCGCTGTGTCTGTTCGCGCTGACCTTTGCGGCGGCGGCTGCGTATCTTGTCTGCACGGATGAATGGAACGGCGCGCGGGTCGCGCTGGTGGCGGCATGTCTGTTCTTTGTCGCTTTGTGCATCCCGCCCGTGCGGCGTACGGTTGCGGTTCTGTGCGTTTTGACAGCAGTGCTCACTTCTTCCGTCATGGTCTATGCCCGCTATCAGCTGGCGGTCGATCCTCTGGAGCAGCTGTCCGGCGAAACGGTGACCGCGACGCTGCGCATCACCGATCTGCCCGCCGACGGCAAAAAGACCTACCGTGCCCAGGTGGAGGCATCTACATTGCTGAAAAAGGGCACGCGCATCTGCGTGTCCTTTGCCGACCCCGAGGCGGCGCCGGCGCGGTTTGACTGCGTGGAGGTCGAGGCACGGCTGTATACGCCTGCCGACTCGCTGCGCAGCGACGGCATCTTTGTCGCCGCCTATGTCACCGGGGCGACGGTGCGGGACGAGAAAAGGCCGTGGTATAGCTTTATTTCGGTGGATCTGCGGGGTCGCCTGCTGAAAACGGTGCGGGAAGCGCTGCCGGGGCAGGAGGGTGCGCTCCTTTCCGCCGTCTGTCTCGGTGACACCTCTATGCTCTCGCTGCGGGTGCAAAACGATTTTCGCCGCAGCGGACTGACGCATCTTTTGGTGGTGTCGGGTCTGCATATGTCTATTCTCATCGGCGCGGTCACGCTGCTTTTGAAACGGCTGCATGTTCCGCGCGCGGTGCGGGTGGCGGTGCTGCTTGCGGTGCTGTGGGTGTTCATGCTGCTCGTCGGCTTTTCCTATTCGGTGATCCGTGCGGGCATCATGCTGCATTTTCTCATTCTCGCCGACGCCTTCCGCTTCCGTGCCGATGCAATGACCTCACTTTGTGCGGCGCTGCTGTTCATTTTGTGCTTGTCGCCGTATGCTGTCGTGGATGTCGGCTTTCTTTTGTCGTTTGCGTCGACCTTCGGCATCATTTTGCTGTCCCCGTTTTTCGAGGAATGGATATTCCGGCGGGACTTCTTCCGAAAGCATACCCTGTGCGGAACGCTGCTGCAGTGCTGCTGCACGACGGTCTCGGCGATGCTGTTCACAGCGCCGATTTTGGCACTTTTCTTCGGCACGCTGCCGATGCTGTCGGTGCTCGCCAACCTATTGACGGCGATCCCCGTCAATCTGCTGCTGCCGCTTGCCTTTTCGGCATTGCTCACGGCGCAGATACCGTTTTTTGGATTTCTTGCAAAGGGGCTTTTCTTCCTTTGCCGTCTGTTGGCAAAATGGGTGCTGACGGTGGCGCATGCGGTCGGCAGTCTTTCGATAGCGGTTTTGCAGGTGCGGCATCCTGCAAGCTTTGTGTTGCTTTTGGCGACGCCGGTGGCGCTGTATGCCGCCTATCGTTTGGCGCGGGGACGCGGACTTTTGCGCGTGGGCGTGACCGCCGCGGCGTTGGCGCTGCTGTGTGCAACGCTGGCGATCGGTGTGTCGCACTCGACGGTGTCCGTGCGTGTCGCGGGAGACGGTACGGCGCTTTGTGCAATCATTGAGACCGGAGAGGCCACGATCGCCGTCATTTCCGGCGAGGATCAGGCGGCGTACATACAGGCGGGGCGTTTTCTTGCCGCTTGCGGCGTGCAGTCGGCGGACGCTTTGGTGGTCGGCACGGCTGACGAGAAAAATGTGGCGCTTTTGGCGCAGCTTTTAGAGGACACGCCGGCAAAAACGGTGGTGTATGCTGCGGCGAGGGAGTGGACGGCGGGCATCGCCGACATAAAGCGGCAGCCCCTCACCGCACATGAAACTTATCAGAACGGCGGCGTCTCGGTGCATCTGGAGGGCGGCTGCTGTCGGATAGAGGTGGGCGACACACGGCTGTTGTTTGTTCTGACGGCAGACGCGGCGCTTCCCGCCGACGGCATCGGCGTACACCTTTTGGTGCTGCACGACACGGTGCCCGACTGGGTGCCCGCGGTCACTGCCGGACAGGCGGTGGTGGTTTGCGAACAGGAACAGGTGCGCGAACTGACGGGACGGCTGCCGTGGGGCGTCTACCCGATTCATCTGTCTACGCAGGACGAGACGGTCTCGTTTGTGACGACGGGGAAGGGCGATCTGATTGATGCGAATCACTATTGGCTGTAAAGGAGGCTTGCGGATTGGCTTGGGATGAAAAAACACTGTCGGCGGATCTGAAGACCGCTCTGCGCGGGCTGTATGTGCTGTACGGCGAGGAAGGCTATCTTGTCGCGCGGTATATGGAGCAGATCGCGAAAAAAGCGGTGTGCGATGATCTCGGCGGCTTCAATCTGCAGCGCTTTGACGGCGAGACGGCGGATGCCGCGCAGATCGAAGAGGCGATCGATGCGCTGCCGCTGTTGGCGGAGCGCAAGTGCGTGGTCGTGCGCGATCTGGACATAACGGCGGGCGACCGCGCCGAGCGGCTGTTGCCGCTGTTGGAGGACATGCCGGAAACGACGGTGGTCGTGCTGTATTACATGCAGCTGCAGCCGCAGATGAAAAATGCGAAGTGGAAGCGGCTTTTGGAAGCGGCAACGAAAAACGGTGCAGCGGTTTGCTTTGCAAAAAAAACGCCCGCGGAGCTTTCCCGCACGCTTTGCAGCGGGGCGACTCGCCGCGGCTGCAAGCTTACGCCGCAAAATGCTGCGCTGCTGGTGCAGCAGTGCGGGGAGGATATGCTGCTGCTCACCAATGAGCTTGATAAGCTGGCGGCGCTGGCGGATGGCGGGGAGATCACGGCGGAAATGATCCGCGCGGCGGCGACAAAGAATTTGGAGGCGCGGGTGTTTGACCTGTCCAAGGCGCTTTTGCGGCATCGGCGGGATGAGGCGTTCTCCATTTTGGATACGCTGCTGCAGCAGCGGGAGGAACCGGTGGGGATTCTTGCGGTGCTGACAAACAGCTATGTGGATATGTACCGCATGAAGGTCGCGCAGATCGCTAAAAAGTCGGCGAGCGAGGTCGCGGCGGCTTTCCCGACATATAAGGGAAAGGAATTTCGTCTGCGGTATGCGGCGCAGGACGCCGCCGGGCTGTCCGTAGTGCAGCTGCGGCAGGCACTTGCGGTGTTAGCGGGGGCGGATACGGCACTCAAATCTTCCGGCACACAGGCGCGCTTTGTGCTGGAAACGACGCTGACGAAATTGCTTTGAGGGGGAAAACCGGTGAAACGCGTGCGCGAGGTGATCGTGGTCGAGGGGAAATATGATGCGATACGGCTGCGCAGCGCGGTAGATGCCACCGTTGTACAAACCGACGGCTTTGGAATCTTTCGGGACAAAGAACAGCTTGTGCTTTTGCGCCGCATGGCACAGTCGCGCGGACTGCTTATTCTGACCGACAGCGACGGCGCGGGGTTTGTGATCCGTAACTTTCTCGGCGGCAGCATTCCTGCCGCACAGGTGAAGCATGCTTATGTGCCGGAGCTTTGCGGCAAGGAGCGCCGCAAAAGGGTCGGCTCGAAGGAAGGGCTGATCGGCGTGGAGGGCATGGAGAATGCGGTGATCCTGGAGGCGCTGCGCCGTGCCGGCGCGACCTTTGAGGATGCACCCGATGTTGCGCCCGCGACCGGCTGTGCGCTGACAAAAGCGGATCTCTATGCGGCGGGTCTGTCCGGCACGCCGGACAGCGCTGCGCGGCGGCAGCTGCTGCAAGAGACGCTGCAGCTGCCGAAAAAGATGTCCGCCAATCGCCTTTTGGATGCCCTCAACACCGCTATCACGCCCGCGGAATATGTCGCCGCGCTGCAGGCGGTGAACGCCCGCCTCACGCCGGACGGTTGACACCGCCCGCATTTTCGTGTATACTGTCACCGTGGATATAGCGAGGTGTAGCTCACCCGGCAGAGCGCTTGGTTTGGGAGCGTAGACAGACACATTTATGACTTCTCCGAAAATCCTCAACAAAGCCTTAAACACGGCGGTTTTGACTCTTTATTTTTTCGTTAATTTGTGTTACCATAAGGCAACGACCACATAGTATCCCACAGATACCGAAATCACAAAAAATTAAATAAATCCGGGTGTGGCGCAGCTGGGAGCGCGGGTGGTTTGGGACCATCAGGCCGCAGGTTCGATCCCTGTCACTCGGACCATATCGAGTGTTCATAACCAACCTGAGAGTTGGATGTGGACACTCGATTTCTTTTTGCCTACATTTTGCATCTTCTTGTATGTATGAGCAGGGATTAACCTGCTCTTTTTGTTATGCCGGTAACGCATTCGGAACA
>SFCS01000004.1 GCA_004558485.1 Ruminococcus sp.
CACGAAGCATACATAATCTACCTAGACACGGCAATCGGAACGCTTCCTACCTTGGCAGGTAAAGAAATGTTTGATATGCAAGGACTGTCCAAAGGTAAAATTATAGGAATGAATGCCTATATTAAGGCGAATTTTGTAAAAGATAAATATCCGCAAAAGTAAGGCTTGTTGTTTTCCCACTTTTGCTGATAGCACCACAGGCGGCCATCCGCGACAAGCACTGATCGCGTTCGGGGAAACCATCGCGTAATAAACACGCGGGCACACAGTTATTAACTGTGTGCCCGCTGTTTTTATCTGCTTTGCCGAAACAAAAAGGAGGCGACTATATGGTTTTTCTGTTGACAGGAGCATCCCACACGGGGAAAACGGTGCCGGCGCAAAGGCCACTCGAAAAGTACCGCTGTCCCTATCTTTCCCTCGACCATCTAAAATGGGACTGATCCGCAGCGGGCAGACCGCGCTCACATCCGCCGATGACGAACAACTGACGGACTATCTGTGGCCGATCGTGCGTGAGATCATCAAAACCGTCATCGAAAATGAGCAAAACCCCATCGTGGAAGGGTGCTATATTCCCTGTGACCGGAAATATGATTTTGAAAAGTGCCATCTGACCGCATCCGCTATTGCTGTCTTGTCATGAGCGAACGCTATATCCACACGCACCTTTGCGACATCCGGGCATACGCCAATGCCATCGAAAAACGCAAGGAGAACGACTGCACCATGGAAAGCGTGCTTGCAGACAACGCCAGGATGCCGCGGCAGATGCAGGAAAACGCCTTGCCGTTCGTCCTCATCGACGACACCTACACTATGCCTGATACCATCGTATTTGCAGAAGCATAAAACGGGCTGTGCCTCCGAAACAGAAGGCACAGCCCGTTTTCAATTCTTATGCTTGCGGGCGGAGGCGTGGTCTTCCTCCGCCACAAAATCACTCTGCAGGAGCGAGCCGATTCCGATCGCCGCCCCGCCGTATTTCCCGCGGATGCGGTCAACGGCGCTTTCGAGACGCACCTGTCGGTCGTGCGCTGCCGTGTCATGCTCCGAAAACATATCCAGTTGCTCTCCCGTCTCGCTGTCGGTGAGATTGGCGGCGGTGACCGTGAACATCCGCACGGCGGGGAGCGTCGGATACCACTTGTGCAAAAGGGCGATCGCCGCATCGGCGATCTCCTTCGCCACCGCAGTGGGCGCAGACAGCGCCACCTGTCGGTTTGCCGACCGCAGATCCGGCGTTTTGACCGTGAGCTGTACCGTGCGGCAGAATTGCCCGTGCCGCCGCAGACGCGACGCCACCGTGTCGGACAGCATGCGGATCGCCGTGTGCATTTCGTCGGCAGTCGTGAGATCGTGGCAAAAGGTCATACCGTTCCCCGCCGACTTTGCCTCTCTTGTATCGTCGATGCGCGCGACCGGCTCTTTTTCCTCACCGCGCGCATACAGGTACAGCATCTCCCCCGCCTTGCCGAAGGTGCGACGCAGCAAAAGCGGATCGGCGTTTGCCAGATCGCCGATGGTGCGAATTGCCATCCTGTGCAGCGTAGCGGCAACGGAATTGCCGACATACAAAAGCGTTTCCACCGGCAGCGGGTACACGATGCGTTCCACGGCATCGCGGGGAATTTCGGTGGTGGCATCGGGCTTTTTATAGTCGCTCCCCAGCTTTGCAAACACCTTGTTGAAGGAAACACCGACCGAGATCGTCAGCCCCGTTTCCTCCCGCACCTCCCGCCTGAGGCGGTCGGCAATTTCGCGGCCCGTTCCGAACAGCCGCCTGCTGCCGGTCACATCCAGCCATGACTCATCGATGCCGAACGGCTCCACCATATCGGTATAGCGGGCATAGATCGCGTTCACCCTTTTGGAATATGCTGTGTATTCCCGATGGTGCGCGGGCACAAGCCGCAGCGCGGGACACTTGCGCTGTGCCTTCCAGATCGTTTCGGCGGTCACGACTCCCGCCGCCTTTGCCAATTCGTTTTTCGCAAGAATGATGCCGTGGCGACTGTCGGGGTCGCCGCACACCGCCATCGGCACGCCGCGCAGCGTGGGATCCCGCACCATCTCCACCGAGGCAAAAAAGCCGTTGCAATCGCAATGCAAGATCGTCCTGTCCATGCCGCGCCCCCCAGAAACTGAACATTTGTTCTATACCAGTATACCTGCATATTCCCCGATTGTCAACACATATACTGTGAAAAAAGGAGGGGTTTTCATGAACATCGACTGGAAACGCAAGCTGAGCAGCCGTAAATTCTGGGCAGCTATCGTCGGGTTTGTCACACCGCTTTTGTTATCGTTCGGCGTATCCAATGAGTTGGTGACGCAAATCGCGGGCATCATCATTTCCGGCGCGACCGCCATTGCCTACATATTGGGAGAGGGACTGGTCGACGCCAACCATGTCGGCGGGGAAAAATCGGATAAGGAATAAAGAAGGAGAGAACTGCCGGTAAGGCGTGCTCCAGAGCTTGAAATAGCATTGTATTTTGTAATAATAACAGGCGTCTTCAGAAGCTAACCGCTTTTGGAGACGCCTGCTTTTCGGCACTTTTTTATCCGCGTTCGTCTGTTCGGCTCAAGCGATACAGCAGCACATACACCGCCGTCAGCAGCACTGTTGCGCCGACAAGCACGGCATACATCGCCCACTGCTCCGCTTTGTGACCGAAGAAGTAGATATTGCAGTCGATGGAGTCCCGTATGCCCTCGATCACGGTATCGGGGAAGCCGATCTCTGCCATTTTGCGGTAAGCGCCCGCGAGTGCGTGGCTGCGCATGAGGGCGGTGCCGTATGTCCCCGGCAGGAACGATATCACCCTTTGCAGCCCGTTTGAAAAGGCGGAAATCGGCATATAGGCACCGCAGATAAATCCGTATCCCGCGCTGACGATCGTCCCAACCGCCGAGGCTTGCCCGTTAGTGGAAAGCGAGAAGTTGACACAAGAGGAAAGTGCCGTGCCGAACAGGGTCAACAGCACCACATCCAACAGCATGAGCAGCACATCCCCCACCGTCATGTACCAACCGACAAACGCCAGATACACCAGGCAAACGGCAAAGGCGGTGACAGTCACAATGAGCGTCGTTGCCGTTGAAGCAACAAAATAGCTGATTGCCAGGGTTGAGCGCTTTACAGGCGACACCGTAATGTCACGGCGCGCGCCGCTGACCTTATCCTGCACCATGAGCAGGTTGGAGCAAAACGCCACCGTCACACAGCTCACCGCCAAAAGTGAGGAGATGAGCTGCCCGCCGACGGTCGCGTCAATCACCGCACTGTCCAGCGAAAAACCGGCGGGCAGCGCAGCGGTAAAGCTGTCGCGGTAGACCTTTGCCAAAAATGTCGCATACAGCACGAGCAGAATCATCGGCGTGATGAGAGATGTAAAGAACATGCCCTTGTCCTTGAAGAACAGCCGCACATTGCGCCGCATCAGATTACCGAGTCCCATCATCGGTGACACCCCCTGTCAGTTTCTTTCCGGTCACGGCAAGGAACACATCGTCCATCTTGCCTTTTGTTATCTCATAGTCCTTGAAGAGAGCGGGATGCTGTAAAATGAGCTCCGTTGCCGCCGCGGTGTCCGGCACGGACACGCGCACGGCATCGCGCAGCGTCTCACACGGCAGAGAAAGCACCGCCGCCTCCTGCTCCGTCACGCCGTACAGCGTGACAAAGTCCCCCGTATAGGTGTTTTTCAGTGCAAGCGGCGTTCCCTCGGCAGCAATTTTTCCGCTGTCCAAAATCACCACATAGTCGGCATCCGCCGCCTCTTCCATATAGTGTGTGGTGAGCAGAACGGTCATATTTTCCTTCTGCCGCAGTGTTTGCACCACCTGCCACAGCAGATGGCGCGTCTGCGGGTCAAGACCCGTCGTCGGTTCGTCCAGAATCAGAATTTCCGGCCGATGCAGCAGCGCACGCGCGATGTCGATGCGGCGGCGCTGTCCACCGGACAGCTTTCCGACCGTGCGCGACAAAAGCGGCGAAAGCTCCAACAGCGTGCAAAGCTCCGAAAGCCGCTCCTTGAAGGCGTTGCCGGTGATGCCGTACAGTGCCGCGCGGCTTTGCAGGTTCTCCCGCACCGTCAGCGCGCTATCCAGAACGGAATTCTGAAATACGACGCCGAGGCTTCGCGCGATCGGCGCCATGCCGTCCTCGATGTTCTGCCCTGCCACCCGCACCGTGCCGCTGTCCTTGCGCAGCTGACCGCAAATGATCGAAATGGTGGTGGATTTGCCGGCGCCGTTGACGCCGAGAAATGCAAACAGCTCCCCGCGCCGCACCGCAAAGGACAGATCCTGCACCGCTTTCACATCGCCGAAGGATTTGCACAAATGAGAGATTTCGATACTGTGTTCCATACAACCCCTACCTTTTCATACAGCTTATACTGCCGAGAATGGCGGCAAGCGCACCGTACAGCACGCCGCCGTTTGCCTTGTTTCTGCGGGTATGGCCGCCCTCATCGAGCAGCTTTTGCATTGCCGCTCATAGGTGCCGCCCCAAGCGAGGGAACGGACTGCGCCCCCTCCCATTTCGAGACCGACTGTCTTGCGACACCGAGCAGTTCGGTAAGCTCCTCTCACGGTTACACACCGGAAAGTGCACCATGAAATCTGTCAACCCTCAGTTGCGTCGGCAGTTTTTTCGGCTGCTTCTTCCGTTTCCTCAGGCTGTTCGGAGGTACAATGCGGGCAGCGCGTCGCATCGATGGCGATCTCCGACTTGCAAAAAGGACAGATCTTCGTCGTCGGCGCTTCCGGTTCCTCCTCTTTTTTCGGATGGATGCGCACCTCGCTCAGACGGTTGATGCCCTTCACCAGCAGGAAGATCACAAAGGTCATGATGAGAAAATCGATGACCGCCGTGATAAAGCTGCCGTAGTTGAAGGTGGTGACGCCAAGCTGCTTTGCCGCATCGATCGAGGTGACCGCCGCGCGGTCAACGCCCTCGGGCAGGCGCAGGATGAGAAATTGCTCGTTAAAGTTGAGACCGCCGGTCAAAAGACCGATGAACGGCATGATGAGATCGTTGATGACCGAAGTCACGATCTTCTGAAACGCGCCGCCGACAATGACGCCGACCGCGAGATCCATGACATTGCCGCGCATGGCAAAGGTCTTGAATTCCGACATGAAGCCCTTGAACTTTTCCCCGTTTTCCTTAACTGACATTTTTTTCACACTCCGTTTCTTCCTTTCGCGGCAAAAGCTTTCTTTTGACCTCTGTCGCGTCAAATTTTTCCTTGATTTGCACGCGGGCAACAAACCGTTTATTGCAAGGCGTGCAGTGCATATCGGCGCTCAGCGCGCGGTTATAGCCCCGCCATTTGCCGTCGGTGGCAAGCAGCGCGCCGCACTGCGGACAGACAAAGCGCAGATATTCCGGTTTCACAAGCGGATCATCCCTATCGGTGACATACCGGTTTTTGAAGGTGATCCGCCGATAGAAGGCGGCATCGGCAGGCGACAGCATTTTTTCAAAGCTGTCGGCATCATAGATCTTTTGCAGCACTCTGCCGGTCAGGATGCTGTCGTCCAGCGCACGGTGGTGTGCGACATCCTTCTCGTTGACGGAGAGCTGTTCACAGGCGGCGGAAAGTCCCACCTGCTGCGTGTTCGGCAGCTCCATGCGCGCCTGGAAATATGCTTGCAGATCCACATAGGCGTGCATGAACGGGATCGTATCCGTTTTGCAGAAATACCGATAGTTCTCGAGCAAAACGAGCAGATCGGTCGTGCTCCAGGTGAGCACCACTGTCTCCGTCTTTCCGATGAACCGACGGAGTCCTGCCATCGCGCCCGTGAAGGTGCCGCCGTCGGTCAGCTCCTCGTCGGTGATGCTGGTGAGGTTGGTGACGAGATCGGTGAGCTTTTTGCTGACCGCCGGATGAATGATTGCCTGAAAGCGGCCGACCTCACGCAGCGTTTCGTCCAGCTTCACCGCGCCGATCTCGATAATCTCATTAAAATAGCCGTGCACCTTCTTGACATAAGAGCCGTTCCATTCCAGATCGATAATCACATACTTCATGCTTACGCCATCGCTCCCAGCTTGCCGCCCGCCAGCACATGAAAATGCAGGTGAAACACCGTTTGACCGGCGTCCTCACCGCAGTTGGTCACGACGCGATAGGAAGTGATTCCCATCTTTTTCGTGATGGCGGCGATCTTTTCATAGATATATGCCACGATGGCGGCATTATCCGCCGTCAGCGCAGACGCACCGGCAATGTGCTCCTTCGGAATGACCAAAAAGTGCGTCGGCGCCGCGGGGGCAATGTCATAGAACGCCAATATCTTATCGTCCTCATAGACCTTGTTGGACGGGATTTCCCCGGAAATAATTTTACAGAAAAGGCAATCCACAGCACTCCCTCCTTATTTCAGAAAACCGGCGACGATGCTCTCGGCCGCCTGCAAAGCTCCCGCGACAGCGGCGGTGTCCTTGCCGCCCGCCATGGCGATGTCGGGTCTGCCGCCGCCCTTGCCGCCGCAGAGCTTCGCCACCTCGCGCACGATGTTGCCCGCATGTGCGCCCGCCTTGACAGCAGCGGGAGCGCAGAAGCAGCCGAGTGTGACGCTCGCCTCGCCGACACCGGCAAGCACGACGACCGTGTCCTCGCCCACCGTGTCACGGCAGCTCTCGCACAGTGCGCGCAGCGCATCGCCGGAAACGCCGTCAAACGCCGCCGTAATGAGCCGCACCGTGCCGACCGCTTTGGCGCTGTCGAGCATCGTGCGGATCTTGTCGGCGCTCTGCGCTGCCTTCATGTCAAGAAGCGCCTTTTCCGTCGCTTTCCATTCGTTCATGACCTGCGCGGCGCGGCGCACCACATCGTCGGCGGAATTGGCTTTCAGCGTGTCGGCAGCCTTTTCGAGCGTCGCCGCATTTTCACGCAGCAGCGCCAGCACATGGCGGCCGGTCACTGCCTCGATGCGGCGCACGCCCGCAGCGACCGAGCTTTCGGAAAGGATGCGGAAAAGTCCCAGAGAACCAGTGGCGGCGACATGCGTACCGCCGCAGAACTCCACCGAAACGCCCGGCACCTCCACCACGCGCACAATGTCGCCGTATTTCTCGCCGAACAACGCCATCGCACCGAGCTTTTTCGCCTCGGCGATCGGCATTTCGCGGATGTCGGTCGTGATATTCTGCAGGATCCAGCCGTTGACAAGATCCTCTGTCTTTTGCAGCTCTTCAGCCGTCATGGCGGAGAAGTGCGTGAAGTCAAAGCGCATATGGCTGTCGTTCACGAGCTGTCCCGCCTGCTGCACATGCGTGCCGAGTACCTGACGCAGTGCCGCCTGCAGCAGATGCGCCGCCGTGTGGTTGCGCATGGTGTCCTCGCGCATCTGCTGATCCACCTGTGCCGTCACGGCATCCTGCGCGCAGACAGCGCCCTCGCGCATCGTGCCGCTGTGCACAATAACGCCGTTGTGCGTTTTCGCCGTGTTTTCCACATCGAAAACACCGTTTGCGGCGGTAATCACGCCGACATCGCCGACCTGTCCGCCGCTCTCGGCATAAAACGCCGTCGTGTCCAGCACCAGCGCCGCCTTTTCGCCCGCCACGGCGCTTTCGACCACTTCGTTATCCTTGATGATCGCAACGATCTTTGCGGCGGTCTTTGTCGTTTCATAGCCGACAAATGCGGTCTTGTCCATGTGCTCTGCCACGCTCGCGCCGCCCTTCCAGGCGTCTGCACCGGCGTCCTTGCGGGCATTGCGGGCACGCTCCTTCTGCTCCTGCATCAGGCGGAGAAATTCCTCCTCGTCCACCGTCATGCCCTTTTCTTCCAAAATGTCCTGCGTCAGATCCAGCGGGAAACCGTAGGTGTCATACAGGCGGAAAGCGTCCGCACCGGACAGCACCGTTCCCTGCATCTTTTGCAGCGTTTCGTCGAGCAGCGCCAGGCCGCTGTCAATGGTCTTGCCGAAGGCGACCTCCTCGGTGTGGATGAGCTTCTTGATAAAGTCCTTCTTTTCCGCAAGCTCCGGATAGTGCGACAGGTTCTCCTTGATGACCGTTTCCGCTACCTCATACAAGAACGGCTCGTGGATACCGAGCAAGCGCCCGTGCCGTGCGGCGCGGCGCAGCAGGCGGCGCAGCACATAGCCGCGTCCCTCGTTCGAGGGCATGACACCGTCGCCGATCATGAAGGTGGTGGAGCGGATGTGGTCGGTGATAACGCGCAGGGAGATATCGGTCTTGTGATCCTTGTGATATTCCACGCCCGCGATGCGGCTGATATGCTTCATGATGTTCTGCACCGTGTCGACCTCAAACAGGTTGTCGACACCCTGCATGATGCAGGCAAGACGCTCAAGACCCATGCCGGTGTCGATATTGGGATGATCGAGCGGCGTATAGTTGCCGTTGCCGTCGTTGTCAAACTGTGTGAACACCAGGTTCCAGAATTCCACATAGCGGTCGCAGTCGCAGCCGACGCCGCAGGTGGGAGACCCGCAGCCGTATTTTTCACCGCGGTCAAAATACAGCTCGGAGCAGGGACCGCACGGACCGGAGCCGTGCTCCCAGAAGTTGTCCTCTTTTCCGAGACGCACGATGTGATCCGGCGCGACGCCGACTTCCTTTGTCCAAATGTCAAACGCCTGATCGTCGTCCTGATAGATGCTGATGTGGATGCGGTCGGCGGGCATTTCCAGCACCTTCGTGCAGAATTCCCACGCCCAGGCGGTCGCCTCGTGCTTGAAATAGTCGCCGAAGCTGAAGTTGCCGAGCATCTCAAAATAGGTGCCGTGGCGCGCCGTCTTACCCACGCGCTCAATGTCGGGTGTGCGGATGCACTTCTGGCAGGTTGTCACGCGCTTGCGGGGCGGCGTGACCTCGCCGGTGAAAAACTTTTTCATCGGCGCCATGCCGGAGTTGATGAGGAGAAGGGATTTATCGCCGCTTGGCACCAGCGAAAAGCTGGGCAGGCGCAAATGCCCCTTGCTCTCAAAAAAGCGCAGATACTTTTCTCTCAGTTCGTTTAATCCAGTCCACTGCATACGATCGGTTTCCTTTCTGAAAATGAAAATACCTCCGCCCCAGCATGGGACGGAGGTTCCGTGGTACCACCCAATTTGCACGGCAAAAGCCGTGCCACTCTTTTCCTTAACGCGGAAGAACGCCGCCGTTTTCGGCGGGCTCGGGGACGGCGCGCGATCTGCCCGCTCGAACGGTCTCCCAGCACGCATCGCGTGACCGTTCTCTCTGTCAGCCGACATATGATCGCTGATTTCCCTTCAACGCTTTACACGGTTCAGTATACCCCGTTTCATGCCGTTTGTCAAGCATCCTCCGTGACGCTCACCAAAATTTTCCGCAGCTCCTCCA
Source organism: Ruminococcus sp. (assembly GCA_004558485.1). Classification (GTDB taxonomy): domain Bacteria; phylum Bacillota; class Clostridia; order Oscillospirales; family Acutalibacteraceae; genus URNF01. Next base: position 9,359 of record SFCS01000004.1, read on the forward strand.
CCCCTCTGCCGTCGACGGCGGAAAAGGGCAGATAGCGGATGCCCTCATAGTCTGCAAAGAAGGCGTCGAACGCCTCTGCGCGGCGGGTAAATTCGGTCTTGTTGAGCTTGTCCGCTTTTGTAAGCACCACCATGAAGGGGATGCCCTCCTCCACCATGAAATCGATCATCTGACGATCGTCGGCGGTGGGATCGTGCCGCATATCGACAAGCTGCATCACCAGGCGCATGTCCCTGTCGGCGGCAAAATAGCCGCCGATCAGCTCCTGCCAGCGTCTTTTCTCTGCCGTCGAGACCTTGGCATAGCCGTAGCCGGGGAGATCCACCAATCGCAGCGTGTCCAACCGATAAAAATTGACGGTCGCGGTCTTTCCGGGCGTCGCGCTGGTGCGCGCCAAGTTTTTGCGTCCGAGCAGGCGGTTGATGAGCGAGGATTTGCCCACATTGGAGCGGCCGGAAAACGCCACCTCCGGCAGAATGTCCGGCGGCAATTGACCGGACAGCCCCGCCGACAGCTCAAAAACGGCAGTTTCGATCTTCATAGACCTGCTCCTTTCACGGGGTGGGGCGCGTCAGCGCGTTTTTCAAAACAGCGGAAAGCTCCGCCACCGGCACGAACCGCACATGCTCCTTGACCTCGCCGTCCACTTCGGCAAGATCCGGCTGGTTGTCGGCGGGGATGATGACGGTCTTCATGTGATGGGTATACGCCGCCATGGTCTTTTCGCGCAGTCCGCCGATCGGCAGCACCCTGCCGCGCAGCGTGATCTCGCCGGTCATCGCCACATCGCCCTTAACCGGAATACCGGTCAGCGCAGAAATGATCGCCGTTGCCATCGTCACGCCGGCAGACGGGCCGTCCTTCGGCACAGCGCCCTCCGGCACATGAATGTGGATGTCCTTGTTCTTATAGAAATCCTTGTCAATATGCCATGCGTCCGCGCAGGAGCGCACATAGCTGATCGCCGTTCTCGCCGACTCCTTCATGACATCGCCGAGCGAGCCGGTCAGCTCGATCTTGCCGGTACCGTCCATGACGGCGACCTCGATAGGCATGGTCTCCCCGCCTACCGCCGTCCAGGCAAGTCCGTTGACAACGCCGACCTGATCCTGCAGCTGCGTGACATCGTCGCGGTATTTCTTCGGACCGAGCAGCGTTTCAGGATCCTTCACCGTCAGGCTCTTGCACTCGCCTGCGACCAGCTTTTTCGCCGCCTTGCGGCACAGCTTGCCGATCTGCCGCTCCAGCTCACGCACACCCGCCTCACGGGTATAGTTCTCAATGAGCGTTTCGAGCGCCTCGTCGGTGATGCGAAACTGTCTTGCGGAAAGGCCGCTGTGCTTCAGCTGCTTTTTCACAAGATAGTCCCTGGCTATGTGGAATTTTTCCTTTGCCGTATAGCTCGGCAGGCGCAAAATGTCCATGCGGTCATACAGCGGCGCAGGGATCGCGTCCGCATCGTTCGCCGTCGTGATGAACATAACGCCGGAGAGATCAAACGGCAGGTCGATGTAGTGATCGGTGAAGGTGTTGTTCTGTTCGGTGTCCAGCACTTCGAGCATTGCCGCAGTCGGATCGCCGTGGAAATCGCTGCCCATCTTATCGATCTCGTCGAGCAGGATCAGCGGGTTATTCACCCCCGCCTGCTGTATGGCGCGGATGATGCGTCCGGGCATCGAGCCGAGATAGGTGCGGCGATGACCGCGGATCTCCGACTCGTCATGCACGCCGCCGAGCGCCACGCGGACATATTTTCTGCCGGTCGCTCTGGCAACGGATTTCGCCACCGAGGTCTTGCCGACACCAGGCGGGCCGACAAGGCAAAGCACTTGCCCCTGCGCCTCCCCGGAGAGGCTGCCGACCGCCAGCGTTTCCAGGATGTGCTCCTTGACCTTTTCCAGGCCGTAGTGGTCATGATCCAGCACACGGCGGGCATTTTCCATGTTCAGATGCAGCTTGGAGGCGATATGCCACGGCAAAGAGAGGCAGGTGTCAAGATAGTTACGCACCACCGTCGCCTCATGCGAACCGACCGGCATTTTTGACAGCTTGTCTACTTCCTTTTGCAGCACCTCGCTGCTCTTTTCATCCAGCTGCAGCGCGTCGATCTTTGCGGCATACTCCTGCGCCTCTTCGAGCGGATTGTCCGCGTCGCCGAGCTCCTCGGCGATCACGCGCATCTGCTCCCGCAGATAGTATTCCTTTTGACTCTGATCCATCCGCTCCTGCACGCGGGACTGGATGTCCTTTTCGAGGCGCAACACCTCTGTCTCCCGATGGAGGATGGAAATGAGCAGCTCCGCACGGCGTGCCGTCGGCAGCGTCTGCAGCACCATCGCCTTTTCCTCCACCGGCATCGGCAGGTTGGCGGCGATGAAATCGGCGAGATACCCCGCCTTTTCCGCCGCAGCGACGCCGAGCATAACATCGGGGGCGAGATCCTCCTGCGCCAGATCGGCATAGTTCGAAAACGCCACACGGCAGCGGCGCACCAGCGCCTCCTCCTGCAGCGACTCCAAATTGTCCGGTTCGGGACGCTCCCGCACCGTCACGAGCATAAAGGGGTCTGCCTTTACAAGTTCTGTGACCTTGGCGCGGTACAGTCCCTCCACCAACACGCGCATGGTGTTGCCGGAGGTCTTCAGTATCTGACACACCTTGGCGACCACGCCGGTGGCATACAGCCCCTCGATTGACGGATCGTTATCGGTCAGATCTCGCTGTGCGACCAAAAAGACCAGCTGATCCGTATCCATCGCGCCGCGCAGGGCAAGCGCGGATTTTTCCCTGCCGATTTCAAAGTGCAGCAGCATGCGCGGAAAAACCACCATGCCGCGCAGCGGGATCAGCGGCAGCGTTGCCGTCTTCACAACGCGTCTTGTTATTGCCATAGTAATCATCTCCTTTGAGAAAAAAAGCAGTCGGCGGCACAGACGCCGTCAACTGCTTTGGGACAATGGGAGCATATTGTCTATGCGTTAACCTTGCGCCGTTGCGGCTTTGCCTTTGCCTGCGGCATAAGGCGCGCCGCCTTTTTCTCCGGATTATATACAATTTCCGGTTGTGCGCCTTTTTTTACGGTGTCCGAAGTAATGGTGATCTTCTCGATCTTGGGGTCGGAAGGCACTTCAAACATGAGCTTTGTGAGCACTTCCTCCATCACCGAGCGCAAGCCTCTCGCGCCCGTTTCGCGTTTCAGCGTTTCTTCCGCTACCGCACGCAGGGCGTCATCGGTGAAGGAAAGCTGCACATGATCCAGTCCGAACAGCGCCTGATACTGTTTCAGGATGGCGTTTTTCGGCTCTTTCGAAATACGGACAAGATCATCGGCGTCGAGCGCGTCCAGCGTCGTGACGATCGGCATACGCCCGACAAGCTCGGGGATCAGCCCGTATTTCACCAGATCCTGCGGCACCAAAAGGCGCAGGATCTCCGAACGCTTCATTTCCTTTTTGGAACGGATCTCGTTGCCGAAGCCGATAGCGCCCGATCCGACGCGCTTTTCAATGGTCTTTTCGATGCCGTCGAAAGCGCCGCCGAGAATGAACAGAATGTTGGAGGTGTCGATCTGAATGAACTGCTGCTGCGGATGCTTGCGCCCGCCGCCGGGCGGCACATTTGCGACCGTGCCCTCAAGAATTTTCAAAAGCGCTTGCTGCACGCCCTCGCCGCTGACATCGCGGGTGATGGACGGGTTTTCGCTACGGCGGGAGATCTTGTCGATCTCGTCCACATAGATGATGCCGCGCTCCGCTTTTTTGACATCAAAATCCGCCGCCTGAATCAGGCGCAAAAGGATGTTTTCGACATCCTCGCCGACATAGCCCGCCTCGGTCAGCGTTGTCGCGTCGGCGATTGCAAACGGCACATGCAGCGTTTTCGCCAATGTCTGCGCCAGCGCCGTTTTTCCCACACCGGTCGGGCCGAGCAGCAGCACATTGCTCTTGCCGAGCTCCGCGTCCACCGATGCACCGAAATAGATGCGTTTATAGTGATTATACACCGCGACCGACAAGGCGACCTTCGCGCGATCCTGCCCGATAACATAGGCATCGAGCGCCGCTTTGATCTCCTTGGGTGTCGGCAGCTGCTCCGGCGCTTCGGATACAGCCGTTTCCGCATCGCGTCGACCGACCGCCTCTTCCCCATCCTCCAGGATGGAACGGCAAAGCTCCACACATTCGTTGCAGATACAAACGCCGTTTCTGCCGCCGATCAACTGATATACCTCGTCCTGCCGTTTGCCGCAGAAGGAGCATACCGGCTCTTGTCCGTCCTCGCGTTTCGGCATACTGTCGCCTCCTTTTTCCTTGCCGTGTGCCCTATCAGCGATGCGCAATGACCTTATCGATCAAGCCGTATCGCACCGCATCCTCCGCGGTCATCCAGTTGTCGCGGTCGGTGTCCCGTTCGATGACATCGAGCGGCTGACCGGTCATTTCCGACAAAAGGGCATTCATGCGGCTGCGGATGAAAAGGATATGATCCGCCTGGATTTTGATGTCCGCCGCCTGACCCTTCGCGCCGCCGAGCGGCTGATGGATCATGATCTCACTGTGCGGCAGCGACAGGCGCTTTCCCTTTGCACCCGCCGCCAGCAAAAACGAGCCCATGCTCGCCGCCAGACCGACGCAGATGGTGGAGACATCACACTTGATGAACTGCATGGTATCATAGATCGCCATGCCCGCCGTAATAGAACCGCCGGGGCTGTTGATATACAGGTGAATATCCTTGTCGGGATCCTGCCCCTCCAAATACAGGAGCTGCGCTACGACCAGCGACGCGGTCACATCGTTCACCTCATCGGACAGCACGATGATGCGGTCATTGAGCAAGCGCGAAAAAATGTCATAGCTGCGCTCGCCGTGACCGGTCTGCTCGATCACATAAGGAACCAAACTGTTTTGCATCGGGATACCTCCATTCAAACGGTAAAATTCTACGCCGTGTGACAAGCTGCCGCTGTCCCGAAATGAAACAGCGGCAGGAAAGACATCACAAGCCATCCACGCCACCAGTATTGGCAGCAAATTGCCGGCTTAATCCGGTGATGCTTATTTTTCTTCGGTGATGACAGCCGCGTTCTTCACGAGATCCATCGCCTGCTGCACCGCCAGATCCTTCGAAAGCTCAGAGGCAGGAATGAACTGCTTGACCTTGTCGGCCTCCATTTGATACGTCTCGGCATAGCGGGCATATTCCTTGTCAAGATCCTCCTCGGTGGGGGTGATGTTCTCCTGCTTTGCGATCTGCTCCAGGATCAGGCGCATCTTGACCTGCTTTTCCGCCTGCTCGCGGAAGTTTTCACGGAAGGTCTTTTCGTCCGCGCCGGTATATTTCATGTACATTTCCATGTTGAGACCCTGCGACTGCAAACGGTAGCTGAAATCGCGCACCGCGTCGTTGATAGCGTTCTCATACATGGCAGCGGGAATGTCCGCATGCAGGATGCCGAGGAGGCCGTCGACCAGCTGATCGGTCACCGCATCGTCCGCCGCCTTTGCACGGGTCTCCTCGAGCTTTTTCTTGGAGTCCGCTTTCAGCTCGTCGAGCGTATCGAAGTCGCTGACATCCTTCGCAAAGTCGTCGTTGAGCTCCGGCAGCTCTTTCTTCTGAATTTCATGGATCTTACACTTGAACACGGCAGGCTTACCGGCAAGCTCCTTGGCATGATAATCCTCGGGGAAGGTGACATTCACATCACACTCCTCGTCGATCTTCTTGCCGACCAGCTGCTCCTCAAAGCCGGGGATGAACTGACCGGAGCCGAGCAGCAGCGCGTGATTTTCCGCCTTGCCGCCGTCAAACGGCTTGTCATCGACAAAGCCTTCAAAGTCAAAGGTCACGGTGTCGCCCATTTCGGCGGCGCGATCATCGACCGCCACCATGCGGGAGTTGCGCTCCTGCAGCATGCCGAGCTCCTTCTCCACATCCTCATCGGTCACGGGAGCGATCTTCTTCGTCGCTTTGAGACCCTTATATTCATCCAGCGTAACCTCCGGCTTCACGGTGATGACCGCCGTGAACTTGAGGCCGTCCTCGCCGACCGAGGTCACATCGAAATCGATCTTATCTTCCACATACTCATAGCCGGAGGCCTTGATTGCCTCATCGAGTGCGTCGGGGTATACGCTGTTGACCGCCGTTTCATAGAACACGCCGGTGCCGTAAATCTTCTCGACAAGCGCACGCGGCGCCTTGCCCTTGCGGAAGCCGGGAATGGTCATATTTTTAATATCCTTTTTATACGCAGCGTCCACCGCCTTTTTGAAGGCTTCGGCGTCCACCTCGATTTCCAGCTTTACGCGATTGTTCTCCTGCTTTTCTGCATTTTTCAGACTCATGTATAACTTCCTCCTACTTGCTTTTACATATGCCATGGTATTATAGCATACCCTGCCGCAATATGCCAGCATTTTTTTGAAATTTTCAGGAATTTCCGTAAAAAATGGGTAAAGGGGCAAATTTCAGCGCATCTGCGGACGCCAGCTGCAGCATCACACCGTCCATTTCCCCGCAAAACGCCTGCCGTATGCCTTGCCCGTGAACATGCCCGTAGTAGCAGCGTTTCACGCCGTTCTCCCGCAGCACATCCAAGAACGGTTCACAGACCTTGCCGCCCCACACAGGCGGATAGTGCAAAAAGACAACCGGCTCTTTCCCTGTGGCGATCGCCGCCGAAAGGGAGATCTGCAGCCTCCCTACCTCGCGGGAAAGAATCTTGCGGTCGGCATCCGCCTCCGCGTCATAGAACCAACCGCGCGTGCCGCAGACGGCGACCTCCCCCACCACCACGGCGTCGTTGTGCACGATGCGCAGTGTGTCAAAGCCGTTCTCGGCAAAAAACGCATCCATCTTGCGGCGCGTCGTCCACCAATAGTCATGGTTGCCCTTGAGCAGCAGCTTTTTGCCGGGGAGGGCGTTCAGAAAGGCGAAATCCGCCTTGGACTCGGCAAGCGACATCCCCCACGAAACATCGCCGGGGATCACCACCGTGTCCTCCGGCTGCACCAGCCGATGCCAGTTTTTTTCAAGGCGTTCCTCATAGTGATCCCAGCCGTCGAAGATGTGCATCGGCTTATTGACGGAAAAGGACAGATGCAGGTCGCCGATCACATACAGCGCCATCGGTCAAGCCTTAATGCCCAGCATGGCATATACAATATCCCGCTGCCCGTTGCGGTCGCAGACCTGCGGGAAACGCACCGGCTTTTCGCGCAGCGACAAAAGCGACTGCGGCGCGGGAACGCCCGTGTGCTCCTGCAGCAGCGCCACCTTTTCAAATTCGTCCGCGTCGGGGTGCTCCGCACCGAAAGCAGCCAGCACACTGGCGGAGAATTTATAGGGGTTGGCGGTGGAGGCGATCACGGTGGGAGTCTTATCCCCCGTCTCGCGGCAATAGTCCTCATAGACGCGCACCGCGACTGCCGTGTGGGTATCGATCAGATAGCGATGCGCGGCAAAGGTGTCTCGAATGGTCGCGGCGACCGCCGCGTCATCGGCAAAGCCGCCCGCAAAAAGCGCCTGCAGCTTTTCACGCACGCCGTCCGAAACGGTGTAGCACCCGTCGCGGCGCAGGCTCTCCATCATGGCGGAAACCGCCGTGTCGTCCCTGTCGGTCAGGTCGAACAGCAGCCGCTCCAGGTTGGAGGAAATGAGAATGTCCATCGATGGCGAGGTCGTGGTGTAAAAATCACGGCGGCGGTCATAGGTGCCGGTCTTGATGAAATCGGTCAGCACATGATTTTTGTTGGATGCGCAGATAAACTTTTTCACCGGCAGCCCCATCTTCATGGCATAATATGCCGCCAGGATGTTGCCGAAGTTGCCGGTCGGCACCACGACATTCATCGGCTCACCGAGCGTCAGCTTGCCGCTCTGCACCAGATCGCAATAGGCGGAGATATAGTACACCACCTGCGGCACGAGCCGTCCCCAGTTAATAGAATTGGCGCTCGAAAACAGCATGTCATGCGCCGCCAGCTTTTCCTTGACGGCGGGATCGGTGAAGATCGCCTTGACGCCGGACTGGGCATCGTCGAAGTTGCCGCGGATGGCGCAGACAGCGACATTGTTTCCCTCCTGCGTCGTCATTTGCAGCTTTTGCATCGGGCTGACGCCGTCCACGGGATAGAACACCAAAATGCGGGTGTGCGGTGCGTCCTTAAAGCCTTCGAGCGCCGCCTTGCCCGTATCGCCCGAGGTAGCGACCAAAATGACGATCTCCTTGCCGGGCACGGACTTTGCCACCGACACACGCATCAAATGCGGCAGAATTTGCAGCGCCATATCCTTGAAGGCACAGGTCGGGCCGTGCCACAGCTCCAGAATGTGGGCATTGTCGTGCAGCGTCTGCAGCGGTGCGGGGTGGTCGCCGAATTTCTCCGCCGTGTAGGCAGCGTTGACGCACGCCGACACCTCCTCTGCCGAAAAATCGGTCAGAAAGCGACCGAGCACGAAAGCGGCGCGCGCCCGATAGTCCATCGACACCAAAGCGCGCAGATCGTCGGCGGAAAGCGTCGGAAAGCTCTCCGGCACAAAAAGCCCGCCCTCCGATGAAATGCCGGCAGCGATTGCCTGCGCAGCGGTCACGGTTTTGTTGTGATTACGGGTACTGACATAGTTCATCTTTTTCATTTCACCCTTTTTATATATACTGTTTTGTGAAAAAGCGGTAGGCATTGCGAAAGAAAATGTCGTCCGCAAGACTTTCCGCATAGTTCCTTTTTAACAGCTGCTCATACAGCGTCTCCAGCACGCGGATACCGCCGAACGCCGTCGGTATCTCGATGCCGTCAAGGTCGCAGCCGAGCGCGACGGTCTTTTCGCCGCCGAGCGACAGAAACTGCTCCAAATGCGCGATCATGCGCGAGAGCGTCGGTGCACCCAGATGCTCCGGGCAAAGGCTCAGCCCCACCAGTCCCCCGCGCTCCCGCACTGCGCAAAACTGCGCGTCGGTCAGGTTGCGGGCGATGGGGTGCAGCATAGCGGACGCCGTGTGGCTGACCACGATCGGGCGGGCAGTCACTTCCAAAAGCTCCCAAAACCCGCGGCGGTTCAGGTGTGCCGCGTCCGGCAGGATATGTCGTGTCTCCATCTGCCGCACGGCCTCTCTGCCCGACGCCGTGAGTCCGCAGCGGGGATCGCCGCGACAGCCCTGCGCCCAGGCGTTTTCGCCGTCCCATGTGAGGGAGATCATCTTGACGCCTGCGTCGATCCACGACTGCGGCAGCTTCCCCACCGTCCCGCCGTTTTCGACGGTCAGGATCGCCGTACAGGCAGCAAGCGGCGAAAAGGCAAGCTCCGCGCCGCTTTGCAGCACATGGAAAGCATCGGGGTGCGCCGCCTCAAAGGCATATGCCCGCCGCAGCATCGTTTCGATCTGCGCCGCTGCCGTCTGCGGCGGCGTTTTATCCCGCACCCAGGCGGCAAAGCACTGATACCACGGAGAAAATGCCTTTCCTCTCTCTATATCCACATGGCACGCATTGTGCAGGATGGAGCAATCATACTTGACACATTCAAAAAGCGTGTCGCAGTGCAGGTCAAAAAGCCGCATACATACCGCCGACATCAAACGCAGCCTTCAGATGCTCCAGCGAACGCGCCTTCATCGGGTCGCGGTCATCCGCCACGATGGCGATGACATCGAACCGCGGTTGCAGATCCGACGGATGCAGCTGCAGATACTGCATCGCCGCCTTGACAATCTTCTGCTGCTTGAGCGGCGTCACCGCCTCCTCGGGAGTGTAGATTGCCGCGCCGGAGCGCAGCTTCACCTCCACAAAGGCAATATATTTTTTGTCTGCGGCGATTATGTCAATTTCACCGAAGCGGGTGCGGTAGTTCGCGGCAATCAGCGTATAGCCCTTTTTCCGCAGATACCGCGCCGCCATCACCTCGCCCGCTGCGCCGCGCGACACGCGCGCCATCAGCGCTTGCCTCTTTCGGGAAATTCGCCGTGCAGAAAGGTCTTTCTGTGCACCGGCGCCATGCCGTATGTCCGCAGCGCCGCATAGTGCGCCGGCGTGCCGTAGCCCTTGTGCGCGGCAAAGCCATATTCCGGATACTGTTTATCCAGCTCTGCGAGGTAATGATCCCTGCTCACCTTCGCCAGGATCGACGCGGCGGCAATGGATGCCGACAAGGCATCGCCCTTCACAACTGTCTGACACGGGATCGCGATGCCCGCAGGCGTGCGGTTGCCGTCGATCAGCGCAAAGGCGGGTGTCACCGACAACCCCTCGACCGCGCGGCGCATCGCCAGAAAGGTCGCCTGCAAAATGTTCAGCTCGTCGATCTCCTCGACCGACGCCGTGCCGATAGCATAGGAAAGCGCCGTCTCGCAAATGACAGGAAACAGCGCCTCCCGCTTTTTCTCGGAGATCTTCTTGGAGTCATTGAGCCCCGCAATCTCCGGCTGCGGCGGCAGGATCACCGCCGCGGCATACACCGGGCCGGCAAGCGGGCCGCGCCCCGCCTCGTCCACGCCGCAGAAAAGGCCTGCACCGCTTTCGCGGTAGGCGGCGTCAAATTCATAGTTCGTCATTTTCCGTCTCCTTCGGCAATTCCAGGGTGAGTGCACCCAGCTTGCCGCCGCGGTATTCATCCAGCAGCATGATCGCGGCGCGTTCGGTATCCACTTGGCCGCCGCGCACCAGCATGCCGCGCTTTCTGCCTACCGCCTGCAACAGCGCATAGCCGTCGGTGGGCATATCGTCGGGCAGCTTATACCGCTCGGAAAGCCGATCGCGGTAGTTCTCATACAGCACTTCCAAAAGCAGACAGGCAAGCTCCTCCGCATCGAGGATCTGATCCTTGATCGCTCCTGTAAAGGCAAGATGCTTGGCAACTGTCTCATCCTCAAACTTCGGCCACAAGACGCCGGGCGTGTCCAAAAGCTGCACTCCACCCTCCACGGCAAACCACTGATGATTGCGGGTAACGCCGGGGCGATCCTCCACCTTTGCCTTGCCGCCGGTCAGCTTATTGATGAACGAGGATTTTCCCACATTCGGGATGCCCACCACCATCATGCGGATGGTGGGGTTTTTCATGCCCTTTTCCCTTTTCGCCGCCAGCTTGTCCGCAAGCAGCTCACGCAAAAGCGGAACACATTTCTGTACACCCGCGCCCGTCTTGCAGTCTGCCGTCATGACGGCAGAGCCCGCCGCGCGGAAATATGCACACCAGCGCCGCGTCGCCGCCGCGTCCGCCATGTCCGCTTTGTTCAGCACAATGAGCCGCGGCTTGGCGGCGATGAGCGCAGAAAGTTCTGGATTGCGGCTGCTGACGGGGATGCGCGCATCCACGACCTCCGCCACCGCATCCACAAGCGACAGGTTCTCGGTGATCTTGCGGCGCGTTTTCGCCATATGTCCGGGAAACCATTGAATTTGCGGCTTTTGTTCCATCAAAATCTCCTTACCCGATCTTTCCGAATGAGGAAAGCGGCAGTATGCGGAAAACCGCTTTTCCCATCACATGATCCAGCTTCACCGCGCCGATGTCGGGCGCGCGGCTGTCGTGTGACTCAGGGCGGTTGTCCCCCATCACGAATATCGTTCCCGCCGGCACGGTGTATGGGCCGGTGAACCCGTAGAGCGTCGGGGTGGTGCAGTCGAGATACGGCTCATCAAGCTCTTCGCCGTTCAGATACACCTTTTCCGTCTGCTCGTCGATCGACACCACATCACCGGCAACACCGATCACCCGCTTGACGATCGGCTCCTCGTCATCCCGCCGCACGATCACGATATCCCCGCGCGCCGGGGTGTAGCCCGTGTTGAACACAATGAGACGGTCGCCGTTGTGCAGGGTGTTCAGCATGGATCTGCCGGAAACGCCGACAATGCGGAACACAAAGGTAAACAGCAGCGTCACGCAGACCAGCGCAAACACTGCCGACTCTATCCATTCATACAGCGAGGTCTGCAGATTTTTTTCTTCCGCCGCAGCCGCCACATCCTTTTCCGGCACCGTCATGCGCCCCTTTCCTTATCCTATAAGTCCGAATTTCTTGAACGGCCACAGGCGGAAGATCGCCTGTCCGACCACATCGGACACCTTCACCATACCGATCTCACGGAAACGGCTGTCCTTGGAGATGCTGCGGTTATCGCCCATGACAAACAGGCAACCCTCCGGCACCGTCACCTCGCCCGCCATTTCCCGCGGCGGTGTAAGGCCGGAGATATACGGTTCGCTTAGCCGTTCTCCGTTCACATAGACAAGTCCCGTCGTTTTGTCGATGTGCACGCGGTCTCCCGCCACGCCGATCACCCGCTTTATGAGCGGTTCTTCCGTATAGCGATTGATCACCACGACATCCCCGCGCGCCGGTGTGTAGAAATGTGAAAACAGCACCAAACGGTCGCCGTCCTGCAGCGTCGGCTGCATGGAGTCGCCGAGGACACCGGCGGCACGGAACACAAAAGTGAAGAGCAGCACCAGCAGCACCATCGCCGCCACGATCGCACCGACATAGTCATAAAGCGTTGCGGCGAAACCGGTCGTGTGTGATCTTGCCGTCCCGACCGTCTTCCTTTTTTCGTGAAGCCCGTGCATATGACCGCTCTCCTTTCCGTATTCTCCGCTCAGTATAGCACATAATTATGACTAAATAAAGAAAAAAAGGGACAAAAGTCCCCTTTTTTCAAAAAATTTTCGGTTTTCACTTGATGAGCTCTTTGACCTTCGCCGCTTTGCCGACGCGATCACGCAGATAGTACAGCTTTGTTCTGCGCACCTTACCGTGACGGATAACCTTCACAGCGGCAACATTCGGGGAATGAATCGGGAAAACTCTCTCCACACCGACACCGTAAGAGACGCGACGGACGGTGAAGGTCTTGGAAACGCCGCTGCCCTTGATGGCAATGACGGTGCCTTCGAACGCCTGAATTCTCTCACGCTCGCCCTCACGAATTTTCACATCCACGCGGACGGTGTCGCCGATTTCAAATACCGGCGGCTGCTCCTTCAGGCTTTCGCCGGAAATAAGCTTCAATGCATCCATGTTCTGATCCTCCTAAATTTTTTCAGACATTCATGCCGCATGCGACAGAGGACTGCCCGCTTTAATGTCGTGCTCGGACTGGCATTAACCCCCACGGAAGGCAAGACCCGCCGCGGACGCCGCGATTTGATCGCGGCACATCAAAACACGCATAATAAGATACCACAACTTTATAAAAAAAGCAAGCGTTTTTTTGTTTTTCTTCGCTCTACCGGCAGTAGAGTGTCGTTTTTTTCTCTACTTTCTGCATTTTCAGCGTAGAGGTGTCCCAAAATACCGTAGAATGAAAAAACGCATCGGTAGGTTGCGTCTGCGCGCCTGCCGCCGTACAATGATAGCAACAATTGTTTTGGGAAAGAGGTTTTGAACATGAGCGCACCCTATATTCTGTCCTGTGAGTCCACGGTGGATCTCCCCTATGCCTATGTGGCGGGGCGCAATATCCCCGTGCTGTTTTATTCCTATACTATAGACGGCGAGTCGTTCGTGGACGATATGCTGCGCGACCCGGCGGCGCTGCCGCACTTCTATGCGCTGCTTGCCGCAGGCAAATTCTCCAACACCTCGCAGATCAACACCTATGACTATGAGGCCTATTTCGACGAGCAGCTGCAAAAGGGCGATGTACTGCACATCGTTTTCGGCTCCGGCATGACCAACTCCATCCGCAATGCCGAGGAGGCGGCGGACAGCATGCGCAAGAAATATCCCGACCGCCAGCTTATCATCATCGACTCGCTGTGCAGTTCCTCCGGCTATGGGCTTTTGGTGGATGAGGCGGCGGACAGACGCGACGCCGGCATGTCCATGGAGGAGCTTGCCGACTGGGTCATTGAGAATCGCAAATTTATCCATCACCAGTTCTACAGCACCGATCTCAAATATTTCCGCCGCGGCGGGCGTGTTTCCGGCCCTGCCGCCATGATCGGCACGCTTCTCAGCATCTGCCCCATCATGCGTCTGGACGACAGGGGACGCATCATTGCCTATGACAAGGTGCGCGGCAAGAAAAACGCGCTGCGCGTCACGCTGGAGGCGATGGAAGCACACGCGCAAAACGGGACAAACTACAACGGAAAATGCTTTATCTGCCATTCCGACTGTCTGTCGGATGCGCTGGAAACCAAGCGTGCCATCGAAGAAAAATTCCCGCATATCCGCGGCGGCGTGCGCATCTGCGACATCGGCACCATCATTGCTTCCCACACCGGTCCCGGAACGGTCGCCGTATTCTTTATGGGAGATGCCCGTGCGCCGGAAAAGTAACACTGAAAGGAATCTTATCACATGATCCGCCTTTTCACCGACACCTCCGCCAATCTGCCGGCGGCTCTGATCGAAAAGCACGACATCCGTGTGGTGTCGTTTTCCTATACCGTCGACGGCGAGGAAAAATACCCCGCAAGCTCCGACGACTTTGACGGAAGCGCCTTTTATACCGCCATGCGCGAGGGTGCAGAGGTCAAGACCTCCATGGTCAACACCGCAACCTTTGAGGACGCCTTTCGTCCCGCCTTGGAGGCGGGCGACGATGTGCTGTATGTCGGCATGTCCGGCGGCATCAGCGGCACTGCCTATGCTGCCGCCGTCGCTGTGAGCGCACTGGGCGAGGACTTTCCCGATCGCAAGATTGCCGCCGTTGACACGCTGGGTGCCTCGCTCGGCGAGGGACTGCAGGTGCTGTCCGCGGCGCAGATGATTGCAGACGGCATGGCATTTGATGCCATTTATGCCGCCCTCTCGGAAATGCGGCACAAGATGTGCCAGTATTTTACCGTCGGCGAGCTGCGGTATCTGCAAAAGACCGGCAGAGTGAGCAAGCTGTTGTCGGTCGTCGGCACGGTACTGAAGATCAAACCGCTCTTGCAGGGCGATGAGGAAGGCAAGATCATCCTCTGCGGCAAGGCGCGCGGTGAGCAAAACGCGCTCGCCGCGCTTGCCGAGCATTATGCACGGCTGGTCGCCGACAAACACGCCGTCATCGGCATCGCGCACGCGGACAACGCGGACGGCGCCAACACGCTTTTGGCGATGCTGCGCGAAAAGGGCTTTGACGGCGAGGCAATCACCGTCTGTTATGAACCCGTGACCGGCGCGCATGTCGGCCCGGACACCGTTGCCCTGTTCTTCATGGGGATACACAAGTAAGGAGGAGCACTATGGTATTACGCACGCCGCTTTGCAAACGGCAGCTGCCCGCCTATTCCCGCGGGCAGGACATCGCCAATATGGTCACCCACATCGTCGGCGGCAGCATCGGCGTCGCCGTGTTGGTTCTTTCGGTCATCATCGCTGCCATGCATCGC
This sequence comes from Ruminococcus sp., assembly GCA_004558485.1. Taxonomy (GTDB): domain Bacteria; phylum Bacillota; class Clostridia; order Oscillospirales; family Acutalibacteraceae; genus URNF01. Next base: position 24,686 of record SFCS01000004.1, read on the forward strand.
AATGTCTACGGTGTGATCGGCGGCAGCATCTACGGTGCCTCCATGATCGCGCTGTATACCGTTTCCAGTGTCTATCACGGGCTGCGCCCCGGCTATGCCAAAAAGGTCATGCAGGTCATCGATCACTGCACCATCTATTTTCTGATCGCAGGCACCTACACGCCCATTCTGCTTTCCGCCATCCGTCCGCAAGCACCCGCGCTCGCCTGGACGATGTTCGGCATCGAATGGGGGCTTCTCGCCTTCGCGGTCGTGTTTGCCGCCATCGATCACAGGCGGTATGCCGCGCTCACCATGATCTGCTATATCGGCATGGGCTGGTGCATCATATTTGCCACCCGCGCCGCCGTGCGCGCCATGAGTGCCGCAGGCTTTTTGTGGCTGCTGGCGGGCGGCATCGCCTACACGGTCGGCGCCGTCCTCTACGGCATCGGTTCGAAAAAGCCCATCTGGCACACGATATTTCATGTTTTCGTCGACATCGGCAGCATCCTGCAAGCAATCAGCATCCTGTTCTATGTCCTGTAAGACATACAAAGAGCGCTCCGACAAGTCGGAGCGCTCTTGTTTTTATATATGCTTTTGCAGGTACTGCAAGCCCCACAAAAGTGCCGCAAGCGGGTCTTCCGGTCCTTCAAATTCAAGGGACACCCAGCCGTCATAGCCGGCGGTCTTTAGAATTTCCAGGCACTGCGCCACCGGCACGACGCCGTGTCCCACGACCGTGCCGCGCAGCCAGTTTCTGCCCGCTGTCGGGAAAAAGCCGTCCGGCTGCTCTGTGCCGCCCTCTTTGAACAGAAAATCCTTTGCGTGCACATGAAAAGCGTACCGCGCCGCCGTCGTCACCGACAAAACAGGGTCGGCATCCGCGCACAGGAAATTGCCCATGTCGCACAGCCACCCGTAGTTTTTGTGCCCCACCGCACGGATAAGCGCCTCCACCCGCTCCGGCTTTTGGAAGATATAGCCGTGGTTTTCCGTGCAGGTGCAAATACCTTTTTCGGCGGCATATGCCGTCACACGGCGGATATACGGCGCCATGCGCGCGACGGCATCCTCCCAACCGAAAAGAGGATCGTCGGGCAGGCTGTAACACACATCGTGCCGCAGAAGCTTTGCGCCGAGTGCCTCGCAGATGTCAATCTTGTGACAGACCGCGGCGACCGTCTTTTCCGGATCGTCCGCCATAAAATCCGCACTGACCGTATAGGCGATGACCGAAAGCCCGATCGTTTCACAATGTTCCCGAATTTCCGCCGCCGTTTTCAGCGGATCGTCACCCTCTAAATCCACAAATTCAATGCCCGCAAAGCCCAGCTCCTTTGCCTTATCGCACAGCGCAAGATAGCTGCAGCCGGTGCGGCTTCTGTAGGCATTGAAGCTATAGCTGGAAACGCCGATCTGCATACGCTCACTCCTGTTCTATAATCACTTCATGTCCGCAGGCGGCAGACGCATAAGCGGACTCCAAAATGCGCATCAGCTGCACGCCGTCCTCGGCAGGCGAGCGGCACTCTGTGCCGGAAAGAACACACGAAACAAAATGGGAGACCTCATTTTCAAACAGATTGTCGAAATCCAACGCCGTTTTCGCCTCGAGGGACACATTGGTCATATATCCGTTCTGCTCGGTAAACAGCTTCAGCTCGGGGTTAATACAAGCGCCGCCCTTGTCTCCGAACAGCTCGATCTTACCCTCGTCCTTTTCGATATTCAGGCTGAAGCTGGTCTCCACATTGAGCACCGCGCCGTTGTCAAAGCGAATCATCCCGCACGCGAGATCCTCCACATCGCACTTTTCACCCTTCACATGATCCGATGCAAGATACGGCGGCTCGGTCTTGAGGTTGGCGCGGTTGCCGAGCTTTTCGGCAGTCACGGCATAAACGGAGACCGGCTTCGGATTGCCCATGGCATACCGCACAAAATCGATCACATGCACGCCGAGATCAATGAGCGGCCCGCCACCGGAGCGCGCTTTGTCACAGAACCAGCCGCCGGGGTTGCCGTTGCGGCGCAGATAGGTCGCTTTGGCATAATAGATGTCGCCGAGCGCGTTGCTGTCGATAAATTCTTTTAAAATGCGCATATCGTTGCCATAGCGGCGCACAAAACCGATCATTAAGAGCTTTCCGGCGCGCTCCGCCGCCGCCTTCATTTCCTCTGCCTGTGCGGCGTTCATCGCCATCGGCTTTTCGCATAGCACATGCTTTCCCGCATTCAGCGCGGCAATGGCACACGGCGCGTGCGCGCAGTTCCAGGTGCAGATGCTCACGGCGTCCAGCTCTTCCAGCTTCACCATTTCCTTGACATCGGTGTACAGACGGGTGACGCCGTGCTTTTCGCCGTTCTTTTTCAGGCGTTCTTCATTGATGTCGCACAGCGCATACACTTCCGCGTGCGGGTCTTTTTTATAGGCGTCAATATGGCTTTGCGCGATGTTGCCGACGCCGACAATGCCCACTCTCAGCTTCTTTTCCATTTTTCAGCACTCCTTTATGGTTTTCTGCAAAAATGCGACCGCTGCGCCGATGTCGGCGGCGGGATTGTCCCCCACCTCACGCTCGACGGTCAAATACCCTTTGTAGCCGATCTCCTCCAGCGCCCGCAGATAGGCGGGGAAATCCACCGAACCCGTACCCAGCGGCACTTCCTCAAAAAACGAAATGTTTGTCATGTCCTCCGGCATGGGCGTGACGCCGTAGATCTGCTCGGGATTGCTCTTTTGCAGCATATTGCCGTCCTTGGCGTGTGTGTGGACGATATACCTGCGCAGATTATGTACCGCCTCCACGGGATCGTCACCCGTCACCATCACAAGGTTTGCGGGATCGAGATTGACGCCGACGCCGGTCGAACCCAACTGATCCAAAAAGCGCTTCAGCGTGGCGCTCGTTTCCGGTCCTGTTTCGATCGCAAAGTGTGCGCCGAGGCTGTCGGCATACTGGCTCAGTGTGAAGCAAGCCTCCGACATGATCTTATACCGCTCATTTGCGGGATCGCTCGGCACAACGCCGATGTGCGTCGTCACCACATCGGTGCCGAGATCCTGCGCCAGATCAAGGATGCGCTTGGATTTTTCGATCAGCGCGGGATTCTTCTCCCTGTTGGCGAAGCCCTGACCGAGATCGCCGCACAGCGCCGAGAAAACCAGTCCGTGCGCCTGTACCTTTTTCAAAAGCTCCCTGCGCTTTTCGGGAGTCAGCGCATCGGGCGTGTGGTCGCCCGCTACCGCATACATCTGAATGCCGGAAGCTCCGAGTGCCTTGGCGGCATCCAGCGCCGCATCGGTTGGCAGGCGGAAAGAGTCAAGCATGACACCTATCGGAAACGCAAACATAAGCATCCTCCAAACTTTTTCTTGATTTTACTCTAATTGCATCATATACTGTATTTTGGCAGGATACAATGCGTTTTTTAGCTAAAAATTTGACTGATATTGCTTTTTTGAGGATGATGGTATGAACGGAATGTACGAAAAACACGGCAACCGTAATTATCTCGGACGATCCCTGCCCTTTATTTTCCACAACGATATGCTGAGCGGCAACAAGGAAATGCTTGCTCACTGGCATGAAAATCCGGAATTTCTCCTTTGCCGCAGCGGTAAAGGGCAAGTCCTCATCGCCTCCGACTGGCATTCCTTTGAGAAAGGAACACTCATTTGCGTGCCGCCGGGAGAGCTGCACCGCGTTGTCCATAATGCTGACGAAACGCTTCGTTATGACTGCTTGATCGTGGATGTCAGCTTCTGCAACGAAAACGGGCTGACGGACACGCAGATGCATTTCGCCGCCGCCCCGGATGATTCGATCGCGGCGGCGCGGTTTGATGATGTCGCCGCCGCCTGCGCCGCCATCGACACGCCGTTTGCAGTGTTGCATATCCGCGCAGCCGTTTTGCAGTTCCTTTTGTACATAGCGCAGCATCACGCCGCCCCCGCCGGCATCAAAAACGACAGCGCCACCGCCGAAGTGAAGAAGGTCATGCTGTATGTGAAAAACCACTATGCCGACCCTATCACCCTGACGCAGGCGGCAGAGATCGCCGGTTTCAGCCTATACTATTTTTCGCACGAATTCAAGCGGGTGACCGGTGTCAGCTTTCTGCACTATCTGAACTCCGTGCGCATCGAACGGGCGACAACGCTGCTGCGGGAGGGTGTCGGCGTGACCGAGACCTGCTTTCAATGCGGGTTTCACGACCTCAGTTATTTTTCCCGCACCTATAAAAATCTCACCGGCACGGTGCCGTCCCGGGTGCAACCATAAAAATATGCCTCAAAGGCGTTCCTTTGAGGCATATTTTTATGCGTTTTTGTAAAATCCGACGCCGCCCTGTCATCGCACAGGGAGAGGCACGCATCCGGCGAGCCGTCGTCGATGAGCAGCGCACAAATTTTGTCAAGTCTTTTTTACATATATGTGTATATGCGGCAGGAAATAAAACAGTGGACGAACCGAAAAACTTATGCTAAGATGGATAAAAAAGAGGGATGCACTGTGAAACGCGGTCTGCTTGCCGACCGCCTCAAGGGAATGCGTGCCTTTTGGTGCTGTTCGGCCATGTGCTCAGCGGCGTGCGCACAGCAGGCGTCCCCACCCCCGCCTTTTTCGTCGGCGTCGAACGGTTTTTGTGGAGCTTTCACATCGACCTTTTTATATTCCTCTCCGGCTATGTTTTCCGCATCACGGGCGGCGCGACGGCAAAGGGCAGCCGTCTACGCTTTGTCGGCAGCAAAGTGATCGACCTCGGCTTTTTGTATGCGACCTTCAACTGTGTTCTCGCGTTCGGCATCGGCACCTGTCTGCCTGCGCTTGAACCGCAAAAGCTGCCGCTTTTTATGCGCGTCGGCAATGTGCCGCCTTCTCTCCCGTTTCGGCACTTGCCGCGTGCTGCGGCAAATGCGCCAGAGCGCTTTACAGCGTCCTTGCCAGCGCCTCAACGGCAGCCGCCGCGGCATCGTTCATGCCGCCGCGCAGCGTCACCGTCGGCTCGACGAAGGTCAGGTTTTTGCTGTTTTCCAGCATGCGGTGCATGGTCTTTGCCGCTGTCGGCGCCCATGCGCCGTTTTCCATGAAGGCGACCGTGCGATTTTGATAGTTGCGCTCGGTCAGATGCTCGATGAAGGTGCGCATGAACGGGAAAATATCCGCGTTATAGGTCGTGGTCGCCAGCACCAGCTTGCCATAGCGGAACGCATCCTCGACCGCCTCCGCTATATCGCAGCGGGCAAGGTCGTTGACGGCGACCTTGTGACCGGCGGCGCGCAGCTTTTCCGCAAGGAGCATCACGGCGCTTTCCGTGCTGCCGTAGACCGAGGTGTAGGCAATGCAGATGCCGTCCGTCTCGACACCGTAGGACGACCAGGTCTGATACAGATCGAGATAGTAGGGCAAATTCTCCGACAGCACCGGCCCGTGTAGCGGACAGATGGTGTCGATAGCGAGTGCGGCGGTTTTTTTCAGCACACTCTGCACCTGTGCGCCGTATTTTCCGACGATGCCGAAATAGTACCGCCGCGCCTCGCACGCCCAGTCCTCCTCGACATCCAGCGCGCCGAATTTTCCGAACGCATCCGCCGAGAACAGCGTTTTTGTTTCTGCGTCATAGGTCATCATGACCTCCGGCCAGTGCACCATCGGCGCAAACACAAAGGACAGCGTGTGTCCGCCGAGCGGCAGCGTTTCGCCCTCCTTGACGGTCAGACGGTTCTTGCAGCAATCCGCGCCGTAGAACGCATCCAGCATGGCAAACGCCTTGGCGTTCGCCACGACGACCGCCGTGGGATAGGCGGCGCAAAAGGCGGCGATGCCCGCCGAATGATCCGGTTCCATGTGCTGAACGATGAGATAGTCCGGCGTATTATCCTGCAAGGCAGCGGAAAGGTTTTTGAGCCACTTGTCGGTGAAATGCCGATCCACGGTGTCCATGACGGCGATCTTCTCCCCCATGATGACATAGGAATTATATGCCATGCCGTTTGGCACACTATACTGTCCCTCGAACAAATCGAGCTCGTGATCGTTCACACCGACATAGAAAATACCGTTTGCTGCCTGCATACCAATCGCTCCTTTTTTATCAGTCCAATATTTTTCCGTCCACCGAGACGGTTACGACCTGCCAGGGGATGAATTTTCCGCTGTCCTGCAGCGCCTTTTTCGCAGCGTGCTCCAAACCGCCGCAGCAGGGCACTTCCATGCGGACGACCGTGACGCTCCCAATATCGTTTTGCCGCAGGATGCGGGTGAGTTTTTCGCTGTAGTCGGTGTCGTCCAGCTTGGGGCAGCCGATCAGCGTAATCTTCCCGCGCATGAACTCCTCATGCAGACGGGCATAGGCATATGCCGTGCAGTCCGCCGCTATGAGCAGGCGGGCGTCTTCAAAATACGGCGCGTTTTCCGGCACAAGGCGAATCTGACAGGGCCACTGCGCCAGCTGTGAGGTTGCCAAAGCGGGTGCGGCGGGCGCTGTCTCCTCAGCGTGCAGCCGCCGCATCTGATGACCGGGGCAGCCGCCGTGCACCGCCTTTTTCTTTTTGTTTTCCTCGACCGCCTTTTCGTCATAGGGCGCTGCCTCGCGCTCGACAAAATGAATGGCGTTCACGGGGCACGCGGGCAGGCAGTCGCCCAGCCCGTCGCAATAGTCATCCCGCAGCAGCTTTGCCTTTCCGTTCACCATGCCGATGGCGCCCTCGTGGCACGCCGCGGCACAAGCGCCGCAGCCATTGCAGGCGTTTTCATCAATCTGAATAATTTTACGTAGCATTGTTTTGCCTCCTTACAGTATACAGGTGTTTTCACCCGTTGTCCATAGTATACAAAAACACTTTGCAAAAATCGGTTGCTACGGCAACGAAATCAGGAGATCATATGAAAGAAAAAAATCCGCTGCTCGCACAGCTGCAGCCATCGGTCCGCACCGCGCTTAAAGCAAAAAACGCGCTTTTTCAGCAGCATTTCGCGAAGGGCGAAACGGTCTTTCACGCCGGCGACACCATTTCCGACATCGGCATCGTTCTGTCCGGCCGCGTCATCATTGAAAGCACGGATGTGCGCGGCAGCCGCACCATCCTCAGCCACATCGAGGTGGGACAGGCGTTTGCGGAAAGCTATGCCCTGTGCGGCGTGCCGATGATGGTGGATGCAGTGTGTGCGCAGGAAACGGAAATTCTGTTTTTGCGCGTTTCTGCGGCGCTGCGGCAGGAAAACGGGCGGGAGGACTGGTATCTCCCGCTGACGCAGACGCTGCTCCGCATGGCGGCGGGAAAAAATCTGGCGCTTTCCGAGCGCATTTTCTGCACGGCGGCAAAGAGCGTGCGCGCCCGCGTTTTCACCTATCTTTCCGCGCAGGCGACGCGCCGCGGCACGCTGTCCTTTTTCGTCCCCTTCAACCGTCAGCAGATGGCAGATTATCTCAATGTCGACCGCAGCGCTCTTTCCCGCGAGCTTTGTCGCATGAGGGATGAAGGGCTGTTGACATTCAGCAAAAATCGGTTCACGCTCTTAAAATAGAAAAGAACAGCCGTCCGATGTGAAAAAGCGGACGGCTGTTCTTTTTATAGATCGATCATGACCTTTCCGTTCTCTATATGCATCTTGGTGCCGTAAACGGCGGAGATCCGTGCGAGACGGTCGATGAAGGACAGATCCTTTGCGGGCTGCGGGATGCCGCGCCGCGCCTCCTCGGCGTCAAAGCCCAGCTCCACGGGGAGCAGCTCCAGCCGCGTCAGCTTGCCGTCCTCCATTTCCCAATACGGAATGAAGGTCTCGAACATCCTGCGGTCATACATCAGTCCGCGTTTGCCGCCATTGGAGCGCGTCCACAAAAGCTCCTTCATGCCTGCATCCACCGGCACGCCGTTTTTCTCATAGTATTCCGCAGGGGCGGACGGCGTGCTGTTGAGCTGCAGCACAAAGTCGCCGAGCGAATGGAAGATGGGGCGACCTTTGTAGATCTCGATGCCGCGCACAAGGTGCGGCCCATGCCCGATCACGGCGTGCGCGCCGCGGTCGATGCAATCCCGGCAGAACTTCTCCAAAAATGCGGGGACATTCTCTTTTTCTCCGTCCAACGAATGATCGTGCAGAGAAATCAGCACATAGTCCGCCTTTTCCTTTGCCTCGTCGATGGACGCCATAATGCGGGCATAGTCCGTCTTGTTCACCTCGACGCGCCTCCCGGGTCTTTCTGCCGTTTCCAGCGTCAGTCCCGCAAACTCGAAAACGCCCGCGGGCAGCTCCGGCAGATAGCCGTCCTTGCGGTCGCTGTCCGCCTCTTGATTGACGCCGGTCTCGGCGGCAATGTCTCTGAGCATTTCCATCTGCGCAGCGGTCACCTCAATGACCTCGCTTTGGCGCAGACCGTTGACGCCGGGACGACCGGCATAGACCTTTGAAGGGTTGCCCGCAATTGCCGTCGGATGCAGCGACGCTGTCACGGCGATGAGCGCCGCCGTGCCGCTTTTCGTCTGCAAATAGGCAGGCTTTGCCGCAGAGGGCAGATCCCGCCCCACGCCGGCAAACGCCAGACCCGACTGCTCCAAACAGGCAAGCGTCGACAGAAACCCGTCATAGGAAAAGTCGAACGCATGGTTGTTAGCGGTGGTGATCATGTTGCAGCCATAGCTTTTCACCGTGTCGAGCGCCGACGGATCGACGCGCAGATAGGAGCCGCCGCTGAACGGCGAGGCGCAGCAGCTGCCCTCCTTGTTCAGTGTCGTTTCCAGATTGAAAAAGCGCGCATCGCCGCGCAGAATGAAATCCCGCAGCGTGTCAAACCCGTCATAGGGCGTTTTGTAGACCTCCTGGATCAAAAAGTCGCCGACAGCCGTAAATTTCATACATATGCCTCCGTTGTGAGCTTCAGTGCGAGCCGCAGCGTGGACTCCGTGCCGATCGAAAGACAGTTCTTCTCGATCCATTCCTCGCGGGTGTGCGCCCCGTTTCCGTAATAGCCGCCGACGCAGACCGCCGGGATACCGCGGGACTGCGGGATGTTGCAGTCGGTCGAGCCGCTGCGAAACGGCGTTTCTTCCCCTGTGACCGCGCTGATGCTTTCGGCACACAGGGTCTCAAGCTGCGCCTGTGCAGCGGCATCCACGCCGTCTGCACAGGGGCGCTCCCCGATAAGCGTTGCCGTCACGGTCGCATCGCCCTTGTTGTACCGCGCGAAGATCTCCTCAAAGTGACGGCGCATTTCCTTGAGACATTCCACATCGTCCGAGCGGTATTCGCACAGCATCTCCGCCTCTTGGGCAATAGTGTTGACCGATGTGCCGCCCGCAATCGTGCCGACATTATAGGTCGTATGAACGCCTTCTTTCTTGGGCACCTCCAACGCATAGATGTCCCGCACGATCTGCGACAAAACGGCGATGGCATTGGTGTTGCCAAAGCACGAGAAGGAATGTCCGCCCGGTGTTTTCACCGTCACGCGATAGCGATGCGAGCCGACACAGCGGTTACAGATTTCATCCAGCGTGCCGTCCACGGTGACAAATCTACCGATCCTGCCCGCAAAATCATCGAAAAGGCGACGCGAACCCTTGAGGTTGCCCAACCCCTCCTCACAGGAATTGCAGACAAACAGCACGCCGCGCGGCGGCACGATGTGATTCTCGACAAAGAATTTTGCCGCCATCAGGATCGTCACCACCGACGCAGTGTCGTCGCCGACGCCGGGACAATGGATGCGCTCGCCGTCATCGACATAGGGCATCGGCTCCAAATCGGGAAACACGGTATCGGTGTGTGCCGCAAAAACGGTGATATCCGTTTTGCCGTCGCACCCGATCGGGAAAATAACATTTTTCGCCTCGTCGATATAGACGCCCTCTGCCCCGATGTCCTCGAGCCACTTTTTACAAAAAGCGGCTCTTTCGTCCTCCCTGTGGGACGGCGCGGGGATGCCGCACAGAGCGCGCAAAAGCTGCTCCGGCAGTGCCGCATTATCGGTCAAAAACTGCCGTATTATCTGCTCGTTCATTGCCGACACCCCTTTTATTTCTCAAAAAGACCGTTGATCTCCTGCACCGTCTTGCGCACCAGCTGCTCGCCGCCGATGTGGCCGCAGATACCGCTGGAGACATAGGCGGAATAGTGGCTGCCCTTTTCTGCCTTTTCGGTGGGCAGATACCCCTCTGAGCCACAGCAGAGCTGAATGAGGAAGGTCTGCTTTGCCGCGCTGCGGGCGCGGATCTGGTTGCCGTAGTCCAAAAACAGCTCAAAGGGGTTGGTGGCAAACGCAATGTCGCCGAGGCGCATCACATGAATTTCCGTTTCCAGAATATCGTGCGTCTGCTGATAGCGATAGCGGGCGATGTCGCCGGCATAGATATACAGCTTTGCATTGTCCTTATAATTGATGGTGTCACCGGCTCCTTCAAAGAATTCCCGAAGGGCGCGATCGGCGGCACGGTACTGGGTGCCGGTCACGCGGCGGATGGGAAGATCCACCTTCAGTACGCGATGCTCAAAGGGCAGCGTATCATAATAGTCGGTGATGTCCTCATAGGCATAGAGGATCTCGTTGGCAACGCGTCTGCCCGCAAGCGTGCAGCCTTTGATGTCAAACATGGACGGGTCCGCCCAACGTTCGTTGTGCGTGTCGTGGTTGATGTTGGGATCCATGACCGGCGTTTCCGGCTCCACCCAGCGGATAAGATCGCGCGGGCACTGATCGCCGGCGGCGGAGCAAAGCGCCAAAACCTTCAGCTCGTCGCCGAACTTTTCACGCAGGAACTGCTTGACCTTGCCCCAATAGTCCGAGGATATGAAGGAACGGTGCTCCAGCACCTGCGCCGGACATGCCACATTTGCGACAACGCCCGTGATCTTACGGTTTTCGTCGAAGGTGTAGAGAATTTCGATACCGCTGTCATTGCCGCCCTCAAGCTGGGTGAAGTTGGCGGTGTTGGTGTCGCCCCACATCAGCGCCGTGCCGTCGTCATAGCAGGCGCGGCGGCACATGCCGACCGCAGCCCTGCCGAAGCCGTGCGCGATCTGTGCAGGCTTGCGGGCGTTCCACGCATGGATGACTGCCTCAGCGATCTTCTCCGCGATATACGGCGTCGCCTCGTCCTGCGTCAGCACATTTTCCGTCTGCGGAGCGGTACTGACATATTCCCCGCCGTCCTTCGCATAGGAAAGCAAGATGTTCGTTGAATTGTCAATTCTGCCGTTGCGGTTATATTCGATGGAGGTATGGCTGTGAATAGCGCCGATCATCACCTTTTCAAGCGGCAGATCGGTCCTGCCTTCAAGCAGCTTGCGTACGCGCGCCACCATGTTCTCGGAAATGGCAACGATGTCACAGGAGCAGATGACCGCCTGCTCGCCGTCTGCCTCAATGGCGAGCGCCGTCACGGTGAGCGGCGTTTCCACATACTCGGAAACGCGCTCATAGAACTGACCGGCAAGATATACGGGGCGGTCGGGCGTCATGTCGACCTCCGCCCAACCGAGCTTTAGCTTTTCACTCATAGGTATTCCTCCCTTTTTACAGCAGCTCGGCGACTTTTTTGCCGCCGTAGCAAGCGTCCCAATCTGCATCAAACTGTTTGACGGCAATGTCTGCCAGCGGATGACTGATGAGGGCACGGAAGATGTCGGGCGCGATGGTAACGCTCTGGCAGCCGCACAGCGCCGCGTCACTCACCTGCTGCACATTCTTGAAGCTTGCCGCCAGAACCTTGCAGTCGATGTCGTCATACTGTGCAAAGGTGCTGACGATGTCCGCCACAACCTGCACGCCGTTGCCGTTCACCATATCGAGACGGTTGACATAGGGCGCGACAAACGCAGCGCCCGCCTTTGCCGCCATCAGCGCCTGGGCTGCAGAGAAGATGGTGGTCATGGTGACGGGAATCTCGCCCTCTTTTTTGAGCTGCATGGTCGCTTTGAGACCCGCCTCGCCGATCGGCACTTTGATATAGAAATTGTCGCCGAGCAGCTTTTTGAGCATCTTCGCCTCTTTGACGATCTCCTCAGCGGTCTTGCCGGTGGTCTGCACATGCAGCATCTTGTCCGGCCCGATGATCTCGCGGATAGTGAGCAGCAGCTTTTTGAGATCGGTCTTTTCACGGGAAATGATGGACGGGTTGGTGGTCACTCCGGAAATGGGATAAAACTCATTGATGTGGCGGATTGCCTCCACATCGGCGGTGTCAATGATATACAGCATACTAAGTTCCTCCTTATTCGACAACTTCAATGCCGAGAATGTCGCAAAGATCCCTGATGAGGGCGGTATTATCGCCGTAGGAAATGATGTAGTGCTGGCACATCACATTCTGCGCAAAGTGCTCCACATCCTCAAGGAAGATCTCAAGACCCGGGAGCTGCGGCGCGGGCTGCGTCCAGCCTGCCTCCTCCCACTTGGGCGGGGTCTTGCCGGTGCCGGTCAGCAGATGCATATAATACTTACCGTCGCGGAAGAAGAGTCGGCTCATCGTCAGCTCGCCCGTGCGCACCTTGGAGACATTGAGGATGCCCTCCGCCAGCTCGCCGAACGCCGCCGGCATCACCGTCACATCGCCGTCCGCGACCTCTGCCGGGATATAGTCCGGCACACCCGCGATGACGCTGTTTTCAAAGAACTCATAAAACTCGAGATACGCGCCGCACTGACCGGTCAGTGCCTTCACCATGAGCTGGGTAACATTGCCGAGGCAGTCGTTTTCCGGAATGGTGGACACGCCCGCGCAATCGGCAAGCAGCATGAAGATCGGTGCGGGTGGGAAGCCGAGCAGCTTTTTCATGCCGTCCACATCTTTAAGGGAAATCGCACCGTAGCCGCGCTCGTCGATGAGGCTCTTGACCGCCAGATAATAGCCGGCGGCAAGCTCCATGCTCTCCTGCTTTGCGGGCTTTAAGAATTTCCACTTCTTCATTGCGGTGTCGATGACCGCCTGCTTTTCCTCGGCGGTGATCTTGTCGAAGCGCTGTTTCATTTCGAGCATTTCAAAGGTCTCGATCTCCGGGCCGACCACGCGCTTCAGAGAAGACCCGTCATACATTGTGCCGTAGAGGTTCATGTCGCGGTAGCCCGCCATGCCGATGCGTGCGCTGCGCAGCGTATGGGCGGCAGCGGCAGCCTTCACAAAGCTCGCCACCTTGGCGGAGTTGGTCTTCTTGCCGATGATGTCATAGACATAGCGGAAACGGTAGCCAAGGTCGGCAAAGGTCTTGCGCAGTGCGCTGGTGCCCGCCTGGTCGGCGGTGGTGACGATACGGTCACCCTCACGCCAGCCGCAAAGACCCCACAGCACCATCGGCAGATGCCGATACTGCTCGGTAATTTTGACGACCGCATGGGTCGGAATCCAACCGGCGATGCAAAGCACGAGCGCATCAAATTCCTGGCCGCGCAGCGCGTCGAGCGCCTTTTTGATGTCCTTTTCCTCATAGTCGTCGGTCACGGGGTACACGGAGACAAGCTCCACACCCTCCGCCTGCAAAGCCGCCTCTGCCGCTTTGCACTTGTTGACGATGATGTCAACGGGCGTGTTGACCTCACCGAATCCGATAAAGGCTGTTTTACGCATAATTATACCTCTTTTCCTTGAAATAGGGCAGCCTCTGCCCGTTTGAAGTTTTTATAGCAAGCGGTGTAATCCGCTTTGTCCGGATGATAGACCTTGTCTTCCTTGACAAAGGCGCTGCATGCCGCCTTGACATCGCTGAATATGCCGACACCCACCCCGGCAAGGATCGCCGTGCCGAGACAGGCGGTCTCTTTGTTTTTGAGCGTCACGATGTCCGCGCCCGTCATGTCTGCCTTGATCTGACACCACAGCGGACTGGTCGCGCCACCGCCCATGGAGCGTACCTGTTTGCAGGAAACACCCAGATACTCCAAGTTCTCCCGCAGCATGCAGGCAACCGCCTCCAGGATGCTGCGCACCGCATGAGCGCGCGTGTGCTCCATCGTCAGACCCATGAACGCGCCGCGCACATCGGGATCGTATTTCGGCATGGTCGAGCCGCAAAGATACGGCAAAAAGACCAACCCGTCCGAACCCGGCTGCACCTTTGCCGCCAGCTCGTCCAGCTCCTTGAACCCGAACTGCTCACAGAACTGATTTTTGAACCATTTGAGGGCGATGCCCGCCGTCGGCGTCCAGGTGAGCAAACAATATTTCCCGTCGAAATTCAGATGGCACGGAACGATGCTCTGCGGGTCATAGGGCGGCATCGGACGGTCGGGAGCGAAGATCGCCATGGTCGTGCCGGTCATCTCGCTGACGACATTGCCACCGATGACACCGGCGCCGATAGCGCCCGCCACCTGATCCATCGCACCCGTCACCACCGGCACGCCGAGATAGCTGCCGACAGGCACGCCGCTTTCGCAAAGACGCGGGAGCTTATCCGACGAAATACCGATGAAATCAAGCATTTCCTTCCACCAGACACCGTTCACGATGTCGAGATACAGGCTGGAGGATTGCAGCGTTTTTTCGGTGACAAATTCGCCGGTCATACGGTAAAGCAGATAGTCCTCCAAAAGAAACACGCGCCCGATCTTCGCAAACACCTCCGGCAGGTGCTTTTTCACCCAAAGCAGCTTTGCCGCGGGCCAGGTCGCCGTGATCTCCGGCTGACCGGTGATCTCATAGACCTTTTTGTTGCCGAACGCCGCCTTGATCTCCTCCGCCTCTGCCGTCGCGCGGTTGTCGAGCCACACGATGGCGTTTGTGAGCGGCTGCCCCTCCTTATCGGTGAGGACCATCGTTTCGCACTGGGTGTCCACCGCCAAGCCGGACAGCGTGATGCCCTCCGTCACCTCGCGGAAAGCGGAACGGAAAAGCGCCCAATATTCCTCCGGCGGAAACTCCACGCGGTCACCCGCCACGAGCAGCGTATAGTCTCTCGTCGCACTGCGCACAAGGCCGCCGTTCTCATCGAATACCGCCGCCTTGAGCGAAGTTGTGCCGACATCCACGCCGAGCAGATATTTTGCATTCTTCAGACTCATCCGTGCACCTCATCCCACGCGCGGCGCAGCGCGGACAGCATTTCGTCCACCATTGCCTCCGGATCCTTCGCCTTGATGATGCCGCTGGTGGAGCCGGTCGCCTGTGCGCCGAGCTTTATGGTGTTGTAGACATCCTGACCGTTGGAGATGCCCGCACCCTGCAGCACCATGATGGCAGGGTTGATGGCGCGCACGGTCTCGATGGTCTCTTTGACATAGTTGGCGTCGCTGGTCTTGCCGGTGCCGATCAGCTCGGTCGGCTCCGCCACCAACAGGTTCGGCGACATCTTTGCGATCGCTTTCAGCTCGTCGACCGTGTCGGCACACACGATGGTCGCCAGCCCCACCTCATCGGCGCGGGCGATGGTCTTTTCAATTTCCGGCAGCGTCAGCTTTTTCTCGGCATGATTGAGCATCACGCCGACAGCGCCCGCCGCCTTGACCGCCTCAGGCAGCACCGAGCCGAGTCCTCTGCCGGGGGTGAGATAGTCCATGTGCTGTGCGAACACCGAAATGCGTTCGGTGTTCTCCGCCAAAAGACGGATGTCCGTGTACTGCGGAGTCACGATCACATCCACATCATATTTGATGGCGGCGCGATCGATCGCCTTGGCAAGGCGCAACATATCGTCGCCGTAGAGATACGCCTTCGGACCGACCTCAAAAAACGGCGGTTTGATGTGAAAATCCTTATACATAGTCCTATCCCTTTCTTTCATTCAGTCGCGCGCCGACCGCCCCGCCCGGATGGATGAGAGCAAACTGCTCCTTGCAGTAGCCGGTCTCCTCCATGATGGCACAGATCAGTGCGTCGCACAGCGCGATGGTCGCCACAAAGCTGGCGGTCGCCTGCATGTTGAATTTGTCGCTTTCCCTTTCAATGTGCATCGGCAGCACGCAATCGGCGCCGGTGGCGATCGGTGAAGTGAGGTTTTCGGTGATGCCGATGATAAACGCACCTTTTTTCTTGGCAACATCCAAAACCGGCAGCAGCTCCGCGGTCTTGCCGCCGCGGGAAACCAGCACCACTACCGTGTCCTTCTGCACCGCGCCGAGTCCGCCGTGCATTGCCTCACAGGGCGGCAAAAACTGCGCGGGGCGTTCGATGCAGCAAAGGGTGTGGGAAAACTTCTTTGCCGCGATGCCGGAGGAGCCGGAGGCGCTGGTGATGACCTGACGGCAGGCGGAAAGCGCCTCCACCGCTTTTTCAAAGCTCGCCCTATCCAGCGTTTCGAGCACATCGGCAACCGCCTTTTGTTCGATCACGAGAGAATTCTTCGCCATTTCAAAGGCTTTCTCGGTCATATGTATCCTACCTTTCTTTCATTTCCCGTCCTCCGACAGAAGCACCCGCACGCCCCGTTCCTTCAGCTCCGCGATCGGATCGCGCGGGGCGCAGGCGTTGGTAACAAGATATTCCACGCGATCGATCGGCGCGATCGCACGCAATGCCACGCGTCCGATCTTGGTGAAGTCCAACGCTGCGATGACGGTGCGCGCCTGTGTCAGCATCTGACTGCACAGCGGCGCCTCCTCGTCATAGTAGGTGGAAACGCCGTTTTCCGCATCGATGCCGTCTGCGGAAAGCACGAGATAGTCGGCATAGTATGCTGCCAGCTGCTGCGATGCAGCATCGCCGTAGACATACTGATATTCCGCGTTGACATTGCCGCCGAGCAGCACCACGCGCAGATTGGGGTGCTTTGCCGCCTCCAGCGCCAACACGATGGAATTGGTGATGATCGTCACACCTTTTTTGTCGGCTAGCTGCTCCATCACCGCCAGCGTCGTCGTTCCCGCGTTCATCATCACCGAGCAGTTGTCCCGGATCATGTCGGCAACGGTCGCGGCAATCTGCCGCTTTTCCTCACGATTGCTGCCAGAGCGCTGCGCAAGGCTCATATTGTAGTAGGAAGTGTAGGAGCTGACGGCGCCGCCGTGAACACGGGACAGTGCCCCCTGTTCCTCCAATTCGGCGAGATCGGAGCGAATGCTCACCTCCGATACGCCGAAGCGCGCGGCAAGCTCTGCCACGCGCACTCTGCCGCTATGATGCAACAGCTCTAAAATGGCGCTGCGCCGCTCACGCAGAGTCAGTTCCATACCGCTCACCGCTGCTGCTGCAAGGTGTAATGGACATCGTCCGCTTTCTCTTCGTCGGTAAACTTATGCAGCGTGTTGATGACCTCGCCGCCGTTCCACTTTCTGTCGCCGACATCCTCCGTCGTGCCCATGACGGTCACATTGAGCTGTCTGTGGCGCGCACGGACATGATCCCAGTCCACAAAGTAGATGTGGGCAAATTCACCGCCGTCCAAAACACCGTCCTTGATGGTCATGGACTCGCTTCTGCCGAAGAACACGGAGCGCAGATGACCGTCGGTGTTCATGCTGGTGTAGTCGCCCGGCTCGTTGACATATCTGCCGAACTTGGCATGAATCGGGCCGGGATGGCGATACTGATGCTCCTCCGCAAAGTCGGGGATCATCTTGCGCATGATGTCGAGCAGATCATGCTGCAGATATTCGAGGTCGAAAGAGTCGATGTCGTGCGAGCACTCCTGAATCATCACACTGCAGGTCGTGTGGTGCGAGGCGATGGTGCAGGTGCCGTTTTTGATACCGGACGCCGCCACGATCTCCAGAATTTCCTTCGACACATCGTGGAAGGTCGGGATCCATCCGCGGGACTGCAGTTCGAGTTCCTTTTGATACACTTTGAATTCCATTTGACATACCCCTCTTTTGTTTTGTTTCGTTTTACCTTTCGGTTTGCTTTCATTATAAGAGTGTGTCCCCCGGATGTCAACAAAAAAATGCTCTTTTCCGGTCGGAAAAGGGCATTTCGAAAATATTTCGATAATCAGCATTTTTTGAGGAACAACAATAGCAGCAAATAGACATCCACCGCCAGCAACGACACATTGCAGCCGCTGCGCAACAGCACGAAAAAGCCGAGAACGCCGAGCGGAAAAACCGTCAAAAGAGAGCAGATGTGCACGATGTGCTGCGCCGCCTCGCGGCTTTTACGGCGATAGAGCCAAAAAAGCAGCATCTGTCCCCCGTCCAGTGCGGCGACGGGCAGCAGATTGAGCGCCGCCGTGACAAGGTGCAGCGCCGCTGTGAGCCGTGCGCCGAGAAGAAAAAACACCGCCGCGCACAAGAGGTTTATGAGCGGTCCGCCCGCCGCAATGCACAGATCCTGCAGGAAGGTGCAGTGCGTATCCTCACGCCTTGTGATGCGCATGCCGAAGGCGCCGACCGTCAGCTCCTCGGGGTAAGCGCCGAGTGCCAGCATCACCGAAAGGTGTCCGCACTCATGAATGAGAGATGCCGCCAGACATCCGGCGGCAAGAGTCTCCCGTTCATACAAAAGCAGCCATGCGAGCAGTGCGAAAAACAGCGGACTGACCCGCACGGCGATGCGCTTATCCATCCGTCACAGCGGTGGTCGGCTGCGTTTCGGCGGCTGTCGGCGCAGCCGCCTCGGTTGTATCGGTCGCGACAGCGGTCGTCCCCGCCGTGTCGGGCGCCGTCGTCACCACCGTGCCGTTCTCCACGGTATACTCCGCATCCGGCGCGCGTTCACGGAACACGCCCGCCGCCGTTTCGAGCAGCGTGTTGTCCTGCAGCGCTTTTTGCAGTGCCGCGCGCAGCCCGTCATAGGCACTGCCGCCGCACACCTTGAACAGCCAGAAAAGCAGGACGAGCACCGCACAGCAGATGCCCTGTATCAGGAGCACCTGCGCGCCGCCCGCCCGTTTTTTCGGCGGCGTTTCCGCAAGGGGTGCCTCATCGAACAGCGGGCGTACCTCGTCCTCCATAGCCGTCCCTCCCCTTACACGATAATGCAGATAAGACCGTTACAGCCCTCGTTGATGACGCGCTCGACCGTTTCTTTGAGCTTCATGCGCGCCTCGGCGGGCATGTGATAGAGCTTATTGTGCAACCCCTCATTCACCAGTCCGTACAGCGAAGTGCCGAAAATGTTGGACTCCCAGATTTTGTCCGGCTGTTCCTCAAACTCCTTTAGCAGATATGCCACCAATTCCTCCGACTGTTTCTCCGAGCCGACGATGGGCGACACCTCAGTGTGAATGTCCGCGCGCAGAATGTGCAGCGACGGGGCGGCGGCGGAAAGACGCACGCCGTATCTGCCGCTTTGCCTGATGATCTCCGGCTCTTTGAGCGACATTTCCGACACATCCGGCATCACGATGCCGTAGCCGGTCGCCTCCGCCTCCTCCAAAGCACTCTTTATGCGTTCATATTTGCGGCAGGTCTCCGCCATGTGCAGCATTGCCGCCATCAGCTCGCCCTCGTCATGCAGCTCTATGCCGGTGTTCTCGCCGAGGATCTGATAGAAAAGCGTCGGCAAGACCGTCACGGTCAGCGTGGCGCTGCCGCTGCCGAGCGCCACCTCGCCAAGCTGTGCCGTTTCCACATAGGCGCAGTCCCGCATGGCGTCCGCGAGCGTTTTCACCTCGCTGATCTTCTCGACCGGCACAGCAGCAGCGCGCATCCCGTCGAAAATGGCGCGGCGGATGGGATGGTCGTGAGAGAGCGCCACAAGCCACTTCGGCAGCACGACGCTGATCTCCTGCACGGGAAATTCATACAGAATCTCTCCGAGCACCTCGCGGATCTCCGGCTCGGTGATCTCCTGACAGTTGACCGGTATGACCGGTGCGCCGTATGCCTCTCGCAGCTCATTTGCCAGTGCCGTCGTCTCTGTTGCCTGCGGATGTGTGGAATTAAGCAGCACGACAAACGGCTTATGGATCGCCTGCAGCTCCCCGATCACGCGCTGCTCCGCCTCGGCATATTCCGCACGCGGAATGTCGGTGATGGTGCCGTCGGTCGTCACCACAAGGCCGATGGTCGAATGCTCCGTGATGACCTTTTGTGTGCCGATCTCCGCCGCCATGTTGAACGGCACCTCCTCGTCGAACCACGGTGTTTTCACCATGCGCGGCTGTTCGTTTTCGATATACCCCAGCGCCGACGGCACAATGTAGCCGACACAATCGATGAGGCGCACATTCATGCCGACGCCGTCCTCCAGCTGTATATGCGTCCCCTGTTCGGGGATGAACTTCGGCTCGGTGGTCATGATGGTGCGCCCGCCCGCCGACTGCGGCAGCTCGTCATTTGCGCGATTGCGTTGATACTCGTTATCCATGTGCGGCAGCACCAAGGTATCCATAAACCGTTTGATAAAGGTGGACTTGCCCGTGCGCACAGGACCGACGACACCGATATAAATATCCCCGCCCGTGCGTGTGGCAATGTCTCTGTAGATCTCTGTTCCAGCAGCCATACCGTTTTTCCTCCCATGCTCACACTTTGTGTTACTTCACTGTATGCAGGGAGCAAAAAAAATATGCCGTGATGACACGGCATTGGCAATTATTTGTGATATTTCCCGCCGCCCGCGATCTGAAACGCGCGGTAGATCTGTTCCAGAAGCATCACGCGCGCCAACTGGTGCGGAAAGGTCATCGGCGACATGGAGAGGCGCAGTGCCGCAGCATTTTTCACCGCATCGGACAGCCCGAACGAGCCGCCGATCACGAATAGGATATGGCTTTTTCCCTCCAGCGCCCAGGACGACAGGCATGAGGACAGTACTTCGGAGGAAACGGTCTTTCCTTCGATGCATAGTGCGACCGTCAGCGCATCACGCGGAATGTGGGAAAGCAGGCGCTTGCCCTCCTCCGTCAGCGTGCGCTCGATCTGTGCGGGTCCCGGCGCATCCGACAGGCGTTCCTCATC
Organism: Ruminococcus sp.; assembly: GCA_004558485.1. Lineage (GTDB taxonomy): Bacteria > Bacillota > Clostridia > Oscillospirales > Acutalibacteraceae > URNF01. The sequence goes on from SFCS01000004.1 coordinate 45,443, forward strand.
CACCTCGACAACCGCAAAACGGCAAAAGGCGGAAAGCCGTTTCGCGTATTCCGCGACGGCATCCCGCCAATAAGCCTCCTTCAATTTTCCGACGCACAAGACCGTTACATGCAGCACACTGTCCGCTCCTTCACAGAATGGTGACCGGCGACGCCGACACGGGCGGCGCGACCGCGAGACGATAGTCCCTGTCCGCCGCAAAGCCGGCAGCGGTGAGTGCGGCGGTCGCCGTTTTCCTTGCCAGCGTCGGCGTGTTGTTCTGTTCGCTCAGGTGCGCCAGCGTGAACCGCGTCACACCCGCAGCCGCCAAGCGCGGCAGCGCGGCAGCGCACACCGCGTTGGACAAATGCCCGTGATCGGACAAAATGCGCTGTTGCAAAACATACGGGTACGGCCCGTTTTGCAGCATGCCGACATCGTGATTGGACTCGATATGTACCAGATCGCAGGACGAGAGCAGAGCCTCCGCCTGCGGCAGCAGGCACCCCATGTCGGTGGCGACGGCGATGCGCCGCTCGTCCGGCATCTCGAAACAATACCCCATGCTCTCGCGCGCGTCGTGCGGCGTATGAAACGGCTGCACCTGTATGTCGCCGACCGTCACCGCCGCATCGGACAGGGCGACAGCATCGGCATCCGCAGGGAGCGCGCCGCTCTCACTGAGTGCCGCAAGCGTTCCGGCGGAGGCATACACCCGCCAATGAAACCGTTTGAGCAGAACGCGCAGGCCCGCAATGTGGTCGCTGTGCTCATGGGTGATGAACACGCCGCCGACCGTTTCGGGGGCAATATCGCGTTCACAAAGCGCCGTGCACAGCCGTTTTGCGGAAACACCGACATCCACAAGGACACCGAAAGCAGGCGTCCCCACATAGGTTGCGTTTCCCTTGCTGCCGGAAAACAGCGCACAATATCTCGCCATTTTTCGCTCCTAAACCGTTACATGACCTTTTTGAGCGGCACATCCGGCGTGTCGATCTCGCAGATGTCCGCACCGAGCGCCGTCAGCTTCTCGATGAGATTTTCATAGCCGCGCTGGATATACTGGATATTTTCGACCTCGGTCACGCCCTCTGCGGCAAGACCGGCGATCACCATCGCCGCGCCCGCGCGCAGATCCAGCGCCTTCACCGTCGCGGCAGTCAGCTTGTCCACGCCCTGGAAAACGGCGATCTTGCCGTCCACCTGCACCTGTGCGCCCATGCGGCGCAGCTCCTCACAGTACCAAAAACGGTTTTCCCAAACACCCTCGTTGATGATGCTTGTCCCGTCCGCCAACGACAGCAGCACGCCGAACTGCGGCTGCATATCCGTCGGGAAACCGGGGTGCGGCATGGTGGAAACATTGCAGTGATGAATACGACCCTGCGCCGCAACATACACCGCGTCATCATATTCCTCCACCGTCGCGCCCATTTCCTCCAGCTTCGCCGTGATGGATTCCAGGTGCTTCGGGGTGACATTCTTCACGAGCACATCGCCGCCGGTCGCCAGCGCCGCCGCCATATAGGTGCCCGCCTCGATCTGATCGGGGATGATGCCGTAGGTCGTGCCGTAGAGATGCTCGACGCCGCGGATCTTGATGACATCCGTGCCCGCGCCGCGAATATCCGCGCCGAGGGAGTTTAAGAAGTTGGCAAGATCCACGATGTGCGGCTCTTTGGCAGCATTTTCAATGACAGTCGTGCCGCGCGCCTTCACGGCGGCAAGCAAAATGTTCATAGTCGCGCCGACAGAAACCTTATCAAGATAGATCGAATTGCCCAAAAGACGGTCGGCGGAAACCTCGATAACCGCCTGCTCCTTCTGTGCCACCTGCGCGCCGAGCGCAGAAAAGCCCTTGAGATGCAGGTCGATGGGGCGCACGCCGAAATTACAGCCGCCCGGCATCGGCACACGGGAGATGCCGAACCTGCCGAGGAGCGATCCGATAAAATAATAAGAAGCGCGCATATGCCGCGCGAGTTCTGTCGGTACGATATGAGAAGAAATGGTGCGCGGGTCGATCTCCACCGTCGAACGGTTGATACGGCGAACGCCGGCACCCAGGGCTTCCAGAATTTCCAAGGACATGGCGACATCACTGATGTTTGGGAGATTTTCGATGCGACAAATGCCTTCCGCCAAAACGACGGCGGGCAAAATCGCTACCGCAGCATTTTTCGCGCCGCTGATCTCCACTTCACCGTGCAAACGGTGACCGCCGACGATCCGAAATTTTTCCAACCCTGCTTCCCTCCTTTTCCTTATAATCACAAACAGTAGTAGTATAACATAATAATACGAAAAAGGCAAATGGAATTTTTCACGGAAAAAAGTTTTACTGTTCCGACAGTGCCCGCACCGGCGGCAGCGCCGCCGCCATGCGCGCAGGGTAGACGCCGAACAGCGCGCCGAGCAGCACGGCAAAGCCCATCACACCGAAAACCGTCCAAAAGGACAGCGTCACGGTCACGCCGAACAGCGCACCGCCGGCAAGACAAAACGCGAGCGCGACCGCCGCGCCCACGGCGCTGCCGATGAGCGCCAGCGTCACCGACTCTGTCAAAAACTCGGTCATGATGCGCTGCGGCGTTGCGCCGATGGCTTTTTTGATGCCGATCTCCACCGTCCGCTCCTTCACCGACGCCAGCATGATGGTCATGATGCTGATTCCCGCCACCAGTAAGGATATGGCACTGATAACCTGCAGCACCAGGCGTATAATATCCATAAGACCGGAGAGCTTGTCCCTCTGTGCCGCAAGATCCTGCACCGTGTAGGCGGCGCCGACGCGATCCTGGCGTTTGAGTGCGGCGGTAATCTTGGCTTTTGTGTCGTCAAGCGTTTCCGTGTCCTTTGCGCGCACGGCGATCTGATCGAACGCCGTAATGCCCGTGAGATCGCGCAGCGTTGTGTAGGGAAAATATACCATCGACGGCATATAGCCCGTGATATTTTGCAGCACGCTGCTCCCCGCCTTGGACACGCCGACGATCTCAAACGCGGTTTCGCCGCTCTCGGTGCGCAGATACAGCGTTTTGCCGACGGCGTTGTCCCGCCCGTATGCCGCCTCTGCCAGTGACTCATCGATCACACACACCCGCCGCACGCCTGCGACATCCCCGCGCGACAACAGTCTGCCGTATCGCTCGGTCAGCGAGATCACCTGATCGGCGCCCGCGTCGATGCCGCACGCCATGATGTCCCCGTCAAATGTGCCGACATTCGCCGCCGAAAACTGCACGGTGAGCGGCATCGCCGCTGCGACCGTGCCGAGTGATCGGATGGCTTTGAGCGTTTCCTCGTCGAGCGCGTTGTCCGTGGCGGAGGAGACGGAGATGCCGTCGAGCCCCATGCTTTTCAGCTCCGCGCCGAAGATAGCTTTCCCGGTGTCGCCGAGACAGGAAACGACGGTGATGAGCACCGTGCCGACCGCAATGCCCGCCACCGTGAGCAGGGTGCGCAGCCTTCTGCGCCGCAGATTTTGCAGCGTCATGGAAAAAAGATCAAGCATGTGTCCTTTCCTCCGCGGTGTAAACGGCACGGGCGGTCACGCGTTGCGGCGTGAGCACCAACACCTCGCCGTCGGCAAGCCCCTCCTTCACGAGAAAGCCGTCGGGCAGCTCAGCCTGCGTCTCGATCACCCGTTTTTGCGGCTCTCCGTTTGCAAAAACATAGACAAATTCCCGCCCCTTTGCGTCCTCCTCCACGGCATCATAGGGCACGATGAAGCTATCCTCCTGCACGGCGACCGTGACATCGGCATGTGCTGTCAGCCCCACGCGCAGCGAGCTGTCCGCCACGCCGTCGTCAAAGGTGACGGTCGCCTCCACCGTCGTTTTCGTACCGGAGGTGCCGACCTCCTGCTTCGCGGTGTCGGCGATCTCCGCAATTTGTCCGATATACTGCTTTTCGGCAAAGCCCATGCCCGACACCGTCGCCGCCTGTCCGACCGCCAGGCGGCTGATGTACCGTTCCGGGACGGAAAGGCGCACGCGCACCGGGGCGCTGTCACCGATGACCGCGAGGCGCTCGTTTGCGTCTACCGTATCGCCTGCGGCAAGTCCGACCGCCTGCACCGTGCCTGCCGCAGGCGCCGTCACGGTCAGCGGCACGGTGTTTTCCATGGCGGCTCTTGCCGCTGCCGCGCCGTCCTGCGTCGCTATCACCGACAGCGTTTTTTCGCGGTCGACCGCAAAAAGCGGATCACCTTTTTTGACCGTCTGTCCGTTCTCCACCAACACGCGCCCGATCACACAGTCACGCGGCGCATATACCTCCGTTTGTGTCGTCTTTTCCACGCGCCCGCTGCACCCAACTGTCTGCTCCACCGCAGCGGCATGCAGCGTCACGGTCGAAAGCGCCACCGTCTTCGGTCTTGTCGCCTTTCCGCCCCACCACGCCGCCGCGCAGAGCGTCAGCGTTCCCACACAAAGCCATGCCCATTTCTTCATCGCGCCGCCCTCGCTTTTTCATTCTGTCAAAACCTATTGTGCGGTTTTCACGGTGGAATATGCATGAAAAAACATCCCCTGCGCGACGGTTTTTCGCGCGGGGGATGCCTCTTCAGTTCTCTATGTATTCTTCTTTTCCGATCTTGAACAGCTTTCGCAGGATACCGCCGAAAAAGCGCGGGCTTTTCACAACGACAATACGCATACACCCATCTCCATCAGCATTTATTGCAGGAGCAACCCGCCACGATCAGCGCCACCGCCACAAGCACCAACACAAATTTTGTCGGCAAAATCGTCGCTGTCAGCAGTCCTGCGCCGAAGGCGGCACAGACGGCGCCGGTGCACGATCCTTTTTTCATGGGCGTTGCCTCCGTTTCGTCACGCACGATCGCTCCCTGTACTAACAGGATATGCAAAAGTACCGAAAGGGTGTCAATCCTTTGAAAAAATCATGAGCAGCGTTCCCGCCGCAAACGACACCGTTGCCGTTTCGTCGGCAAGTGCGTTGCCGACACACAGCGGATCGTCGGACAAAAGCGTGTAGTTTTCGAGCGGATACAAAAGTCCGCGCAGGCACAGCCCCGAAACGGCCTGCGTCATGGCGAAAAAGGACACCTTTCTGTCCCCCGCACGGGCAAGCGGGTAGCTGCCGGGCGTCAGAACAGTGATCTCGTTTTGCTCGTCCGCCAGCACCACACGACAGCCCTTTTCGGTCATCTGCCTTGCGGAAAGCAGGTTGGCGACCGTGTGATCGAACCGCCCGCCGAGACAGCCGAGCAGCAAAAACTCCCGAAATCCGCGCGCAAAAGCGATGTCCATTGCCGCGCGGGTGTCGGTATCGTCCTTGCGCACCGGCAGATGTACAAAATCTCCCGTCGGTTTGGGCGCGGAGTCGCAGTCGGAAACGGTCAGCGTCGGCGAAACGCCCAACGCCGCCGCCAATCGAACACCGCCGTCGGCGACGACAAACATATCCTCTGCACGCAAAAACGGACGCAATGCGTCCGCTTTGTCAAACGGTGCAGCGCCAAGAATCACACACCGTCTCATGTTTCCCATTCCTTTCTCCCCTTCAGCTGCTCATACAGCACCGTATAGCTCGCATACCGTGAGGGCGCGATCTTCCCTGCCTCCACCGCAGCGCGCACGGCGCAATTCGGCTCGCGCGTGTGCGTGCAGGTGGCAAAGCGGCACTTGCCGAAATACGGCGCAAATTCGCGGAAACAGAAAAAGAGGTTGTCGCAGGTAAGCTCCTCCCCGACCATGTCCATGTTGAGCGAGGAAAAACCGGGCGTGTCCACCACATAGCCGTCACCGATGCGAAACAGCGTCGCACAGCGGGTGGTGTGCCTGCCGCGGCCGAGATGCTTGCTGATTTCGCCCGTTTCGAGCGTCAGAGACGGCTCCAGCGCATTCAGGATGCTGGATTTGCCGACACCGGAATTACCCGTGAAAGCCGCAACCTTTCCGCTGAGAATTTTCCGCAAGGGAGCTAGCGTCTCCGGCAATTTCGCGCAAACGGAAAGCGCCGTGAAGCCCGCCGCGCGGTACAGTGTGACGAGGTCGTCACCCGCAGCAAGGTCGGTCTTATTGATGACTAAGATCGGTTCGATCCCCCGGCTTTCGGCAACGGCGATGAGATTATCGAGCACCTGCAAATGCGGCGCAGGATCGGCAACCGCAACCACCATCACCAGCAGATCCAAGTTGGCGACCGGCGGGCGCACCAAAAAATTCTTACGCGGTAAAACCGCCTCCACCGTCCCCGTGCCGTCATCGGCGACCGTAATCTCCACCCGGTCGCCGGCGACGGGCGACACCCCTTGTTGCCGCAGGATGCCGCGCGCCTTACAGGTATATACCGTATCGGCGACCTCTACATAGTAGAAGCCGCCGATGCATTTTGTGAGTATGCCGTTTTGTCTTTCGGTCATAAAGGCAAATTCCTCAGCGCGCGGTCGTGGATGCCGTTGTGGATGCAGTCGTACGCGCGGTCGTGGTGGGGACAGCCTCCGTAAACGTCGGCTGCGTCTCCATCTGCGCATAGCCCTGGTCGCCGTACACAGTATAGTTGGTGTACACCTTATACTGGTTCGTACCGGCAACGGCGATCTTCACCGTCACATCATATTTCGCCTTCTTTTCCGCCACCGTGAAGGTGACCGTGCCCTTTTTGTCCGGCAGGATATTCTGCAGTCCGCTGGAGATATCCGTGTTCAGCGAGCCGTCCACATACACCTGCAGATCCACGGTCGTGGAGGTCTGCGGCAGCGGCAGCGTGATGATGACATTCCGGAAACCGGAGCTGACCGTCAGCGTGATCGTTTCGGTCGGCTTCAGCTTGGTGCCGACACCCGGCTCAACACCGATGACGGTATCCGCCATGGCGGAATTATTGGTGTACACGGTCTTGATATTGCCCTCCGAGAAGCCGGATGCTTTGAGCTTGGCGATGGCATCCTTGAGGGAGGCATTCTGAATGTTCGGGATGGCAATCGGATCGGGCTCTTCCTTGCCGGTGCTGACAAACATCTGTATCGTGCTGCCGCTGGGCACCTTATTCGGATAGGCGGGAACGGTCTTGATAACGGTATCGGCGTCAAACTCGTCGCTTGCCTCCAACACCTGTTCCACCACAAAATCCGCCTGTTCCAGTCGGGCGCGCACGATGTCCTTGTTCTCACCCGCCTTGACCTCGGGCACCTCGGTCACCTTCTCGCCGGAGCTGATCCAAAGGGTGAGCTTGCCGCCGAGCTTGATCTTCGAGCCTGCCGCGGGGTTCTGCTTGAACACATAGCCCTCGCCGTATTCCTCGTTGTTGGCATATTCAAAGCTCAGATCATAGGTACGCAAAAATTCCGGGTCGTTGGCAAGCTCGCTGGCATAGTTCTTGCCAACATAGCTCTTGACCTCGATGGTGTTCTTGGAGTCGCCGCCGCCGAAGACCTTGTTATATGCCGCGATGCCGACAAAGATCAGCGCGACCAGCACGATAGCGCCCGCCACAGCGGCAAGGATCGGCAGCACAGGGGCGCCGGACTTTTCATCCTCTTCCTCGTCGTCCTCCGGCTCTTCCTCGCCTTTGATCTTTGCGATGGCATCCACATAGCGGGTGGGCTCCTCGTTGAAATACTGATATTCAAAGTGGATGCTCGGATTTTTCTTAAATTCGTCGATGTCGCTGAGCATTTCCGCCGCCGACTGATACCGCTTTTCGGGATCCTTCTGCATCGCCTTGAGCGTGATCTCCTCAAGTCCCTCAGGGATTTCGGGATTGATGTCGCGCGGGCGCTTTGCCTCGGACTGGAGCTGCATGATCGCCACTGACACCGCATTGTCCGCATCAAACGGCAGCTTGCCGGTCAGCATCTCATACATCATGACGCCCACCGAATACAGATCGGCGCGCTCGTCGGTCAGCTCGCCCTTCGCCTGCTCGGGACTGATATAGTGCACCGAACCGATCGCTTTTTCTCCCGCGACCGGCGGACGCAGCTCATTGCGCGCCAGACGCGCGATACCGAAGTCGGTCACCTTGATGGTGCCGTCCGGCAGCAGCATGATATTCTGCGGTTTTATGTCGCGGTGGATGATGCCCTTATCGTGGGCATGCTGCAGCGCGCGCAGGATCTGCACGGTGAAATGCACCGCTTCCTTCCAGCGAATGTCCCTCTGCTGGTCGATATACTCCTTGAGCGTGATGCCGTCGATGTACTCCATCACAATATACTGCAAGCGCTCGTCAAAGCTGACATCATACACGCGCACAATATTCGGATGGGACAAAATGGCGATCGCCTTCGACTCATTTTTGAAACGGCGCGTAAATTCCTCGTTGTGCAGGTACTCGTCCTTCAAGATCTTCACCGCCACCGTGCGGTCGTCGATCGTGTCATATGCCTTATAGACATAGGACATACCGCCGACACCGATGAGCTTGTGGATCTCATAGCGTCCTCCCAGCTTCTTTCCGAGGTATTTATCCATCAAAAGTCACACCTTCCTGCCCGAGGGCAAATGAAATTAGGCTATTATAACCGCAGTGATATTATCTTCTCCGCCAGCGCGGTTGGCGGCATCCACCAAGGTGTCCGCCAGCGTCTCCGGCGGCGCTTTTGCGACCGTTTCGGCAAGCTCGCCGTCCGACAGCATATTGGTGAGTCCGTCGGTGCAGATGAGCAGCCGGTCGCCGTCCTCCAGCGAAAAACCGGAAAAATCGCACTGCACCGTCGCCTCCACGCCGACGGCGCGGGTGATGAAGTGCTTGCGCGGGTGGTTACGCGCCTCGGCGGCAGTGATCTGCCCTTTTTCGATCATTTCCTGCACAACCGAATGATCCACCGTGATCTGCTCCGCCGCGCCGTCATGGAAACGGTACAGGCGGCTGTCGCCGACATGCGCCGCCATGACATGCCCGCCGTCCACCACCACGGCGACCAGCGTCGTGCCCATGCCGGCAAGCGCCGTGTCCGCCGTCGCGCGGTCAAAGACCTCGATGTTGGCGGCAGCGACCGCGCTTTCGAGCAGGTTAAAGACCGAGGCCTGCGGCATGTTGTCGCGGTATTGGCTCTCGATGCGGTCGGCAACAATATCGGCGGCGATGCAACTGGCGACATTGCCGCCGCTCGCGCCGCCCATGCCGTCACAGACGACGGCAAACAGCACCGCGTCCGACAGCTTGCCGAAACGGCAGGCATCCTGGTTGGTGGCGCGCACCTGCCCGATGTCGGACTTTCCGAAAACCTCCACAGGTCTCACTCCCTTCTCACAAAATCATTTCTGGTCGGCGGCGCGGCGCAGCTGCCCGCAGGAGGCGTTGATGTCCGCTCCCAGCGTGCGGCGCACGGTCGCCGTGATGCCGTTTTGCTCCAAAATATGTTGAAATGCCCCGATCCGCGTGCGGGAGCTTGGGTGTTGATCCTTGCCCTTGACCGCGTTGATGGGGATGAGGTTGACATGACACAGCGTGCCGCGCAGCTTTTGCGCAAGCTCTCTGGCACAGGCGTCGCTGTCGTTGACACCGCCGACCATGGCGTATTCATACGACACCCGCCTACCCGTCACCTCGGCATATTCCCGACAGGCGGCAAGCAGCGTATCCACCGGATAGCGACGATTGACCGGCATCATGCGGGAACGGATCGCGTCGTTCGGCGCATGCAGCGACACCGAAAGCGTCAGCTGCAGCTTTTCCTCCATCAGGCGGTAGATCTGATCGACCAGTCCGCAGGTGGAGAGCGACACATGCCGCATACCGATCTGCGCGTTGCCGCGTTCGCCGAGCATATGCAGGAAACGCAGCACATTATCATAATTGTCGAGCGGTTCTCCCATGCCCATCAGCACAACGGAGGAAACGCGGACATGATGATCGTTTTGCGCGGTCTCGATCTGCGCCATCATTTCGGCGGCGGTGAGATCGCGGATATAGCCACCCATACCGGTGGCACAAAAGGTACAGCCCATTTTACAGCCGACCTGTGTGGAAATGCATTGACTGTAGCCGTGCTTATAGGACATGAGCACCGACTCCACCGTTTCGCCGTCCGGCAGCGAAAAAAGATATTTCACCGTGCCGTCCAGCGCCGAAACGAGCTTCCTTTCAACCTTCACCTCGGTGACGGCGAAGTCCACCGCGAGCGCCTCGCGCAGCGAGAGCGGCAGGTTGCTCATTTTCGAGAAGTCCGTCACTCCGGCAGAGAGCCAGTCACGGATCTGCGCGGCGCGGTATGCCGGCATGCCCTTTTCCCGCACCCACGCAGAAAGTGCCTCCGGCGACAGGGATTTCAAATCGCTTTTGCTCATGGTTCATCACTTTCCCGCCGCACAAAACCGGCGATGAAGAAGCCGTCGGTGTCATGCACATGGGGAAACAGCGTCAGACAGTGGGACGGCGAAAGCCCCGCTTTTGCGAAACAGTCGTCAAGCGGCAGCACACGCGGCGCAAAATCGGGACGCCGCTCCAGAAACGCCGCAGCGACCGCCTCGTTTTCCTCCCGCCGCAGCGTGCAGGTGGAATATTGCAGCACGCCGCCCACCCGCACCATGTCCGCCGCGCGGCACAGGATGTCGAGCTGCAGCGCGGGGAGCGCTTCGACGCTCTCCTGCGTGCGGTAGCGGATCTCGGGCTTGTGCCGTATGACACCCAGCCCCGAACAGGGCGCGTCACACAGCACGCGGTCAAACCGCTTTTCAAGGCTCTGCGGGATCGGCTGCACCGCGTCGCGCACCCGCGTTTCGATGCAGGTGATGCCGAGCGCCTTCGCGCGGCGGGCAATCGTCTCGCATTTCTGCGAATAGAGATCGCAGGACAAAAGACATCCGCGGTTTTGCATCATCTGCGCGACCGTGAAGCTCTTGCCGCCGGGGGCGGCGCAGACATCGGCGATCGTCTCGCCCGGCTGCGCGCCCAATGCCCTGCAGCAATACTGCGATGCGGCATCTTGATAATAATACCAGTTTTCTCCTGCTTTTGCAAGCCCTTTCCGATCAAAACCCGCCGAAATCCGCACGCAATCGGGCAGACCCGACACGGTTTCATAGGCAACACCTGCCGCGTCCAACGCCGCCAAAAAGCTCTCCGTGTCGGTTTTCAGCGTGTTCACCCGCAGATATTGCGGCGCGGGCGTTGTGAGCGCTGCCAAAAGCGCGTTTGCCGTCTTTTCGCCGTAGGTCGCCCGCCAATAGGCGATCCAGTGCGCCGGCACGCCGAAACGCACGGCATCCCCCGCCGCATCGGTCGGCAGATCGGCAAAAAGCGTCTCCCCTTGCCGCGCGGCGCTGCGCAAAAGGGCGTTGACAAACCCCGCCGCATGCGGCTGTCCCATCTTGCGGGTGAGCCGCACCGCCTCGTTGACGGCAGCACTTTGCGGAATTTTATCCATGTACAGCAGCTGATACAGCGCCACCCGCAAAATTTCCAGAACCGTCGGATGGATGCGCCCCAAAGCGCGCGCCGCCAGCTTTTCGATGACGAAATCGAGGGTTATCTGCCGCTCGATCACGCCGTAGAAAAGGCGGGAGCAAAGCGCCCTGTCGCGCGCCTCAAACGCCGTCTCCTGCAAGAGCGTGTCGAGAACGATGTTGGAATAGCTGCCGTCGCGGTGCACACGGGAGAGCGCCGTGACCGCCGCCTTGCGCGGATCAGCCGTCATCAGTCGTTCCTCCTGCCGCGCCCCGCGACAATGAGAATGAGACGCAGAAGGTTCATCAGCGAAACAAACAGCGCCGCCACATAGGTCAGTGCCGCCGCGGTCAGCACCTTGCGCACCCCCGCGAGCTCCTCGGCGGTGAACGACCCGCTCGCCTGCAGGGCACGCACGGCGCGGGCACTGGCGTTAAACTCCACCGGCAGCGTCACAAGCTGAAACAGCACGGAAAGGCTGAAAAGCGCAATGCCCGCATATGCCAGCACATCCCATCCCGCAATGAGTCCCGCCAGGATGAGATACGGCGAAATGGTCGCCGAAAAATTCGTGACCGGTACAAGCGCCATGCGAAAACGGATGGGCGCATACTGCTCGGCATATTGCAGCGCGTGACCGGTCTCGTGCGCCGCCACGCCGACAGCGGAAATGGAGTCCGCGGCATAGACCGGAGCGGAAAGCCCGATCGTGTTTTTCGTGGGATCATAGTGATCGGTGAGCTCGCCGCCGATCGGCTGCACCGGCACGGAAATGCCGTTTGCCTTTTGGATCATAAAGCTTGCCTGCGCACCCGTGATGCGTGCGGCGGTGCTGTAGCGGCTGTACCGCCGAAAGGTGGATTTCACGCGGAGCTGTGCGATCATGGCGACGAGCAGCGCCGGCACGACCAACAGTAAATAATAATACATACTCTGACACCTCATTGCAGGCGGTCGCCGCAGCAAAGCGGATGACCGCGCAGGAAATCGGCAGCCGCCATGCGGCGGGAGCCGGGATATTGCAATTCCAGGATTTCCAGCACCCCGCCGTCGCCGCAGGCAACGGAAAGGGGCGACAGGGATACGATGATGCCCGCATCCTCGGTAGTATGCCCGCCGACGCGGGTTTTATGGATCTTCAGCACCGTATCCCCCAGACGGCAGGTCGCCGTCGGCCACGGCTGCAAGCCGCGCACCTGATCGTGCAGCGCTTTTGCACTTTTTTGAAAGTCGAGCGGAGATATGGTCTTGTCCAGCATCGGCGCCATCGTTGCCGCCGCACTGTCCTGCTTTTGCGGGTGCAGTGTGCCGTTTTCGAGTCCTTTAAGCGTGTCGCACAACAGCCTTGCGCCGTCGGCGGACAAAAGCGCGAAAAGCTCTCCCGCCGTCATGTCCTCCGGCACTTCTCGGCTGCAGCTTTGCAGCATGTCGCCGGTGTCGATGCCGGCATCCATCTGCATGGTGGTGACGCCCGCGACGGCGTCGCCGTTCAGAACCGCCCACTGGATGGGCGCAGCGCCGCGATATTTCGGCAAAAGCGACCCGTGCACATTCACAGCACCGAAAGGCGGCAATTCCAAAAGCGACGCGGGCAGGATCTTGCCGTATGCCACCACGACGATCACATCCGGTTTTTCCGCCGCGATGCGGGCAAAGCTCTCGTCGTTTCTGAGGGTTTTGGGCTGAAAAACGGGAATACCGTGCTCCAGCGCATACTGTTTCACCGGCGGCGGTGTCAGCGTCTGATGCCGCCCGACCGGCTTATCCGCCTGCGTCACGGCAAGCGTCACGGTGTGTCCCGCCGTCAGCAGTGCCGCAAGCGACGGCACTGCGAAGTCCGGCGTCCCCATAAATACGATCCGCATACTCAGTCTCCTTGCTCCAGTTCCTCGGGACGCAGCATCCGCGTCGCCTTACTTTTGAACAGCACGCCGTCCAGATGATCGTTTTCGTGCGAAATGCACTCTGCCTTCAGATCGGACGCCGTGATGATGAAATACTTGCCGTTTCGATCCTGCGCCTGCAGCTTCACCGTCTGCGGGCGGTTGACAAGTCCGTATTCCCCCGGGCTGGAAAGGCAGCCCTCAACGCATTCCTGCGTACCCTTTTCTTCCAAAATTTTTGGGTTGATACATTCCGTATAGTCGTCCCCGATGCTCATGATGAACAGGCGGCGCAAAAAACCCACCTGCGGCGCGGCAAGGCCCACGCCCTGCGCCTTATCGAGCGTCTCGTGCATATCGTCGAGCAGCTGCCACAGGCGCTCGTCAAATTTTTCCACCGGTCGGCAGACCTTATGCAAAATGGGATCGCTCTCGTTGAGAATATTCCGTAAAGCCATATAGAAAACCCCCTTGGCAATTATAGTAATGTGACAGGATTGATGTCGGCATAGACCGTGACGCCCTTGCAGACGGGACTTTTCGGAAACATTTCCAAAAGCGTCGCCGCCATCGCCCGAAAGCGGGACGAGTTTTTGGTTTTCACGATCAGCCGATACCGATATTTTCCCGCGACCCGCACAACGGTCGCGGGCGTGGGGTCGAGCGCTATGAGCGGAACATCGGCAAATGTCCCGACCGACAGCGTGTGCAGCTCCCGCAAAAAGGCGTTTGCCGCCTCCGCCACCGCCCGCTCGGACACGCCCACAAAGCCGAAAAGGCACAGGTCGGCATAGGGCGGATAGTGCATCATTTTCCGCACGGCGATCTCGTTCTCAAAGAAAGCGGGATAGTCCTGCCTTGCAGCGAGCGCGATGACGGGGTTATCCGGCACATAGGTCTGGATGACCGCCTTGCCGACGGCATCCCGTCTGCCCGCACGCCCCACCACCTGCGTCAAAAGCGCAAAGGTCATTTCAAACGCGCGGTAGTCCGCCGTGTACAGCAACTGGTCGGCAGACAACACGCCGACGAGTCCGACCTCGGGAAAATCCAGTCCCTTTGCGACCATCTGCGTGCCGATCATGATGCGATATTTTCCCGCCGCAAAATCACCGAACTTTTTTTCATAGGAAAGGCGGGACATGGTGGTGTCCGCGTCCATGCGCAGCACCGGTACATCGGGGAACTTCTCGGCAAGCTCCTCCTCCACCCGCTGCGTGCCGAGTCCCGCAAAGCGGATCTTATCCGAGCCGCAGGTCGGGCAGACGCGCGGAGGCGGCTCCATATGGCCGCAATAGTGACAGATCATCTGCCGATTGGCGCGATGATAGGTCATGGAGATACTGCAGGAGGGGCAGGTGAACACATAGCCGCAGGAGCGGCAGGAAACATGCGTATGAAACCCGCGGCGGTTGAGCAGCAAAATGACCTGCTTGCCGGCATCAAGCGTTTCGTGCATTTCCGTCAGCAGCTTTTCGCCGATGCTGTTATCCGCGAGCGTCTCCCCGCGCAGATCGGCGATCTCCACCTGCGGCAGACCGCCGTCGCCGAAACGGTTTTCGAGCTTACAGAGAATATAGCGGCCGGTCAGCGCTGCCTGATAGGACTCCACCGACGGCGTCGCCGAGGTGAGCAGCAGCAGCGCACCCTGCGCCGCACAGCGGTATTTTGCCACCTCACGGGCATGATACCGCGGGTTTGACTCCGATTTATAGGTATGCTCCTGCTCCTCGTCTATGACGATCATGCCGAGCTTTTCACAGGGCGCAAACACCGCCGAGCGCGTTCCCACCACCACGCGGGCATCGCCGCGGCGAATGCGTTTCCATTCGTCCATGCGCTCGCCGATGGACAAAGCGCTGTGCAGCACCGCGACCCTTTTGCCGTAGCGGTCGAGAAAAATGCCCATCATCTGCGGCGTCAGCGAGATCTCCGGCACCAGGACGATCACCTGCTTGCCGTCCGCCAGCACGCGGTCGATGAGGTGCATATACACCTGCGTTTTGCCGCTGCCGGTCACGCCGTATAAAAGCGCTGCCGCGGGCTTTCCCGCTCCATAGGCGGCAAGCAGCGTGTCC
Source organism: Ruminococcus sp. (assembly GCA_004558485.1). Lineage (GTDB taxonomy): Bacteria > Bacillota > Clostridia > Oscillospirales > Acutalibacteraceae > URNF01. The sequence continues at coordinate 60,747 of SFCS01000004.1, forward strand.
GCTGCCTTTTTCTGCTCCGCGTTCAGCGGGATAGGCGTCGGATCGGGTGTGTTTTTGAGCGTCGCATACGGTGTGCGCAGCACCTCATGGTCATAATACACCGCCAGCCCCTTTTTCACCAGTGCCTCCGGCACGGCGCGGGTGACCGACGAGAAATAGCAAACCTCCTTCAGCGAAGCGCAGCCGACATCCCGCAGAAGCGACAGAACCGCCGCCTGACGGTCGGTGAGCTTTTCGCCCGCCGCGTCCGCCGTTTCGCCCGCCTCCGTCAGGCGCAGCATCCGCACCGAGGCATCGCCCGTGTGCCGCGTTGCGCCGTCGTCCCGCAAAAGCGCGCCCTTTTTCAAAAGGCTGCGCAAAACGGGGGCATCCGCTGCAAGACCCAGCTTTTTGAGCAGCACATCCTCCCCCGCCCCCTCGGGACAACGGGAAACAAAGGTCAGCGCCTGCTTTTCATCAAAGGACAGCGCCTCCAGAATATCGGGTGCGATGTCCCTCGCCGTGCGGTAGCGCGGCTGCACGCGCATGGTCAGTCCCGTCGGCAGCATGGCGCGCACACATTCAAAGGTGGTGGAAAAGGTGCGCTCCTTCATCCACAGTGCCAGCTTCAACAGCTCCCCGCTGATGATCGGCGACTCGTCGAGCAATTCGTCAATGGGCTTGAGCTTTTCCGGCACATCCGCGCCGTCTCCCACGGAAATGATGATGCCCTGTCGCCGTCGATTTCCGCCGCCGAACGGCACCATCACGCGACAGCCGATCTGCACCTTTTCCCGCAGCGCGTGCGGCACGGTATAGCTGTAGGGACGGTCAAAATAAAAAGATGCCTGAGCAACCGCTATCTGCACAACCGTTGTTTCAAGCATCTTTTCCACCTCTTTTTGGGTCTCAGTCTTCCGTTTCATGCGGCGCAAGCAGCTTACATTCGCCGTCTTTGAAATCGTCGATGGCAAGGCTCACCGGTTTTTCGATCAGAATTTCGCCGTTTTCCTCCGCTGCCTCGGAGATCTCTCTGGCGCGCTTGGCAACGCCGATCACCACCGCATAGCGGCTGAAATCACCCTTGAGCTGTTCAATATCGTTCGGATTTAACATGATACATTTTCCTCCAAAAATACAGATTTCATGCGGTCGTACCGCAGCGACTCCGCCGTAATGATCGCCTCAATACGGTCAGCCGCCGCCTCGACCTCATCATTGAGCACCACATATTGATACTGTTCCGCCTTCGCAAGCTCACGCTTTGCGGCGGCAAGCCTGCCCGCGATGACCGTTTCGTCTTCGGTTCCCCTGCCGCGCAGACGCTGCTCCAGCACCGCATGCGACGGCGCGGTGATGAAAATGGAAACACAGTCCTTTGCCTGCGCCATCACCTTTTCGGCGCCCTGCACCTCAATCTCCAGCAGCACATGCTTGCCCGCAGCCAGCCATGCCTCGATGGGGGGCTTCGGCGTGCCGTAGTAGTTGCCGTTATACGCGGCATACTCGAAAAGCTCGTTTTTGGCGATCATCTCTTCAAATTGTTTCCGCGTGCGGAAGAAATACTCCACGCCGTCGGTCTCGCCCGGGCGCGGGGCGCGCGTCGTGACCGAAACGGAATAACAAATGTCGTCGCGACGGGAGAAAAGCGCTTTCAGCACCGTTCCCTTGCCGCAGCCGGAGGGGCCGGAAAAGACGATGAGCATTCCGCGCTTATTCATCCTCATCCAGCACCTCCTCCTCGTCGTCATCCTCAACATTCAGGCGATTTGCCACCGTTTCCGGCTGCACCGCCGACAGCACCACATGATCGCTGTCGGTGATGAGCACGGCGCGCGTCCGCCTGCCGTAGGTCGCGTCGATGAGCGTTCCCCGTTCCTTGGCATCTTGAATAATGCGCTTGATCGGCGCAGACTCCGGACTCACGATTGCCACAAGGCGATTTGCCGAAACCATGTTGCCGAAGCCGATGTTGATGAGCCGCATTGCCGTCATCCCCTCTTATCACTCGATGTTCTGAATTTGCTCGCGAATCTTTTCGATCTCCGCCTTGATGTCCACCACAATGCGCGCCATTGCCGCGTCCTGTGCCTTTGAACCGACGGTGTTCGTCTCGCGGTTCATTTCCTGCACCAAAAAGTCGAGCTTTCTGCCGATTGCCTCATTCCCCGCCAGCATTTGCTGCAGCTGGGCAATGTGACTGCGCAGACGCACCGTTTCCTCGGCGACCGCGATCTTGTCGGCAAAAAGCGCCGCCTCGGTCAAAAGCCGCTGTTCGTCCACATCGGCGCCGTCCAAAAGCTCGTGCATCCTCGCCTGCACCTTTTCCATGTGCCGACGCACCGTCTGCGGCGACTGCTTTTCAATTTCTCCGACCGCCGCCAAAATGGTGTCGGCGCGGCCGAGCACATCCTCCCGCAGCTTTTCTCCCTCACGGGTGCGCATTTCGGTGAATTTTTCCACCGCCGCCTCTGCAATCGGCGCGACCGCCGCAAACACGGCGTCCTCATCGAGCGCCGCCTTCGTCACGGTCAGCACATCGGGATACCGCGCCAGCGTCACGGCAGAAATGTCCTCCCGCAGCGAAAACCGCTCGGACAGCGCGCGCAGCGCCTTGACATACCCTTCCGCCAGATCAAAGTTGACGGCGACCTCGCTGCCGGGGGCGTCCACCGTCGTGATCCACACGCCGATGTCCACCTTGCCGCGGCTGATCCTCGTTTGCAGCAGCGCCTTCAGGCGTTCATCCAAAAAACCGTAGCCATACGGCAAACGGGCGGCATATTCAAAATAGCGGTGATTGACGGATTTCAATTCCACAACGATATGCATACCGTCCGCGTTGCCTTCGGCACGGCCATAACCGGTCATGCTCCGTATCATCCTATCACCTCACAATATCTATTTTCATATTCTACCAGTTTTCATGGGGGAATGTCAAGGAAAAGGCGCAAAAAAGCGGCATATTTCCGAAAGAAATATGCCGCTTTTTCATCTGATAAGTCGGACATCCTGTCCGTCAAAGGTGCAATTCTCCGCGTGCAGCCCGCGTTCGCGTTTTTCGCCGAACAGACGCACGCGCTCAAAGGAGATGCGTTTTGCGTCGCGCAGCAGGACCATCGCGTCGCCACGCTGCTCGTCAAGCATCGCGGGGCACACCGCCTGCGGTTGCCTGTCATACAGCGTGATGTCCGCAAACCGCAGATCGCAGGTGTCGCCCTCCACCCTCGCCGCCAGCGAAGCGCCGAGACAGCAGTCCCGCAGCGTCACACGGGAGATGGGCGCCTTGTTGCCGTAAAACTGGAACGGCACACCGCCATCCTCGGCAAGCACATGGTGCACCGTCACATCGTGTATGGCAAGTGCACCGCCCCAACCGGTCATGAAGGTCAATCCCTCGCCGGTGCGCGGCACGGTCAGATCGGACAGCTGCACATGATGGATGCTGCCGCTTCCCACCCCGAACCGCACAGAGCAGGCGGAGGTGGAAAGGATACAGTTAGTGACGGTGATATAGGCACAGTCGCGGCGTTCGGGATGCGCCGCCAAGCGGTCGGCACAGCAGCGAATCGCCAGCGCGTCGTCGCCGGTGTCGATGATACAGTCGGACACCGTAACATACCGACAGGTGTCAAGATCGACACCGTCGGTATTGACATGCTGCTTGTCGCCGCGGATCGTCAGCCCCGTGAGCGTTGCATAATAGCAGCCGTGCAAAAGCAAATTCCAGCAGGTCGCCCCACGCAGCGTGACACCCGTCACGCGCACCCGATCACATTCGACAAAGCACACCATCGGTCCGGGGCGCAGCGGCGCGCCGTCTCGCAGGAGATAATATCCCTCGCGCCAGGCGGAATTGCTGCAATAGTGCAACTCGCCGCCGTAGACTGTGTCAGCGCAGCCCTCGATCGTGCCGTCGCCCGTGATGGCAACATCCGTCTGTTCCAGCGCGATGATCAGGTGCTTTCCGCACCACTTTTCCCCTTCGCAGCCAAAATTCTGCGGATAGGCATCCTCGTCATTATAGTCGGCAAGGTCGGCGCTTGCTTTCAGCACCGCGCCGTGCTGCAAATGCAGCTCCACATGGCTTTTCAGCCACACCGTGCCGATGAGAAACATGCCTGCGGGCACGACGACCGTTCCGCCGCCGTCAGCTGCACAAGCATCGATCGCCGCCTGCACCGCAGCCGTGCAGAGGGTCTTGCCGCCGCTCTCGGCGCCGTAGTCCGAGATCACATACTGCATGGGTACTCCCCCGATCGGATGTTGTCAGTTTTCGCTGTAGATCACCGTAATGTCCGGATGCAGCTGCAGGATGGAGGCGGGGATGCGGGGCGTGATCGGCCCGAAAAACGCCTTTTCGAGAATGTCCCGCTTTGCCGCACCGTTGGCGATAAGCACGATCTTTTTCGCCTGCATGATGGACACCATGCCCATCGTGATCGCTCGCCGCGGCACCTGCGCCTCGTTTTCAAAGAAACGTGCGTTGGCGCGGATGGTGGAGGGGTCAAGCGTCACCACATGGGTGTTCTTGACAAACACATCGTCCGGCTCGTTGAAGCCAATGTGCCCATCCAGTCCGATGCCGAGCAGCTGCAGATCGATGCCGCCGACCGCCTCAATGTGCGCGTCATACGCCTTGCAGGCGGCGTCAAGGTTTTTCGCACAGCCGTCCGGCACAAAGGTGTTCTCGGGACGGATGTTGATGTGATTGAAAAAGTTTTCGTTCATGAAGTGGCGATAGCTCTGCGCATCCTTCGTCGAAAGCCCGACATATTCGTCGAGGTTGACGGAAATGACCCTGTCAAAATCCACATCCCCCTTTTCGTACCAGGTGATGAGCTGACGGTATGTACCGAGCGGAGACGAGCCGGTCGCCAGACCGAGCACGCTGTCGGGCTTCAGAATGACCTGCGCCGAAATAAGGTTGGCGGCGCTGCGGCTGAGTTTTTCATAGCTTGCGGTTTCAATCAGTTTCATTCCGCGTCCTCCTGCGTATAACGATAGCGTCCTGCAATTTCCTGCATTTTCGCATAGTTTCTTTCCATGTCGGCGGCAAGCTGCATCTGCGTGTGGCAGCGCACCAGGTTGTGCGTCGGATAAGCGGTCTTGAAATAGACATCGCCCATGAGATAATCCGTCAGGAAGCGCATACCGCATTCCAGCGTCATCATCTTTGCTCCGGCAGCCAAAAGGTCAAATTCCGACGGTTCCAAATATCCGCCGCAGCCGATCACAAAGCCGCGCGTATAGATGTCATAAAAGTTCAGATCGAGATGCACCTTCGACACATCCGGCTCATCCTCCGCCGCGGTGTTGCCGCCGAAACGGATCGCATCGCCGAAATCGCAGACCGAAAAGCCGGGCATCACCGTGTCGAGGTCGATGACACACAGAGCCGCATGCGTCTGCGCATCCAGCATGACATTGTTGCATTTGGTGTCATTGTGGGTAACGCGCAGCGGCAGTTTTCCGTCGCGGTGTGCCGCAAACAGCGTATCATAAAAGCTCTCGCGGGCACGGAAAAAGGCGATTTCCTTCTGCACGGATGCCGCACGGTCGCACGGATCCTTCCCCACCGCCTCCAAAAGATCCCGATAGCGCTTGGGGGTGTTATGAAAATCGGGGATGGTCTCATGCAGCACCTCGGCGGGAAAATCGTGCAGATCCCGCTGGAACATGCCGAACGCCAGCGCGCACTGATAGATGTCCGTCGCCGCATCGGGATGCTCGGGGCAGATGGCGTCCTCGATGAACTTATACATGCGCCATGCCACGCCGTTTTCATCGACGAAATAGTTTTTCCCCTCCGGCGTCGGCAAAATCTTCAAAACGCTGCGCGGGTCGACTGCACGCTTGCGCATGAAGGTCGTCACCCGCTCCACATTCTCCATGAGCTGCTGCGGATCTTTGAACACTTCACCGTTGATCGCCTGCAAAATATACCGTTTTTTGCCGCTCATCACCATAAAAGTGCCGTTGATATGGCCGTTGCCGTGCGGCACGCAGCCGTTCACCGCATTTTCCGGCATGAAATGTGTCAGTGCGCGGGTTGCCTGAGAAAGATCGATGTTCTGCATTGCAAAATTCCCCCATTCGGTTTCATTATACCGATTTTCTGAAAAAGTTTCTATGTACTATCTTGTCAAGTATAGCAGAATATGATAAAATAACATATATTTACATAAGGAGCGATTGTATGCAGCAGGTAGAAATCATGCGCATCCTGCGGGATTTTCACCGTGTATCCGGCTTTCGTGTGTCCATTCACGATGCGGATTTCAAGGAGACCTTTGCCTATCCCGCGCAGAGTCATGCCTTTTGCCGTGCCATTCAGCAGGACAAAAAGGTGCTCGCCTCCTGCCGCAAGACCGACGCGCTCATGCTGCAAAAAGTAAAAGAAAGCGGCGAAACGATTTTGTATCGCTGCCCGCAGGGGCTGTGTGAGGCAGCAGCGCCCATCTATCATTACGGCGTGCTGTCCGGCTACCTGATGATCGGACAGATGCGGGACAGCGAGGGGCTGACGGCCTCGGAGCTTTGTGCGCCGTTTCGGGACAATGCTGCCGTCGCAAGGGCGGCGCAAAAGCTGCCCTCCATGAAGGAGGAGGAAATGCGCGCTTATCTCAGCATCATGACCGTCATCGCACAATACCTCACCGGCACGAACCGTGTACAGACCGACAACGGCAGATTGCCGGAGCTTATCGCACAATACCTGCGCAAGAACTATGCGCAGAAGATCACACTGCAATCCCTCTCCCGCCGTTTCGGCTATTGCAACGCCACCCTCACCAAAGGCTTTCGCGCGGAATACGGCTGCACCATCTTTTCCTATCTCCGGGACATCCGCCTGGACATCGCCTGCAAGATGCTGCGGGAAAGCGACCTGTCGGTGAAGGAGATCGCCGCCGCCTGCGGCATGGACGATCAGAACTATTTTTCCCGCGTGTTCAAAAAGCGGTGCGGCTGCTCCCCGAGCGCTTACCGATAAACTTCACCGCCGATGATGACGGTGTCGATCTCCAAATCCTCGTCCACGATCAGCAGATCGGCGTCAAAGCCCTCCGCGATCCTGCCTTTTTTCACACCGAGAAGCCGCGCCGGCGTCTCGGACGCCATGCGCACGGCATCCTCGAAGGGGATGCCGCTTTTTGTTGCCGTGCGAACGCAGTCCCACAGAGTCGCGCTCGACCCCGCGATCGTGCCGTCCGTCAGCCGTGCCGCACCGTCCTTCAAAACGACCGGCAGTCCGCCGCAGACATATTCGCCGTCGGGCAGGCCCGCCGTGCGGATGCTGTCGCTGATGATGACCATGCGCTCCGTGCCGAAAAGCTGCCAGGTGGCGCGGATGACCGGCGGCGCCACATGAAAGCCGTCGCAGATGAGCTGTGCATAGATATGCCGCTCAAAGCCCGCACCGATAGGGCCGGGAGCGCGATGATGCAGCGGCGGCATGGCGTTATAGGTATGTGTCAGGCAGTTGGCGCCGCAATCGATGGCGCGCAGCGCCGTTTCATAGTCACAGTCTGTGTGCCCGATGGAGACCACCGTCCTGTCCGACACCGCGCGAATAAATTCCTCGCTGCCGGGCAGCTCGGGCGCCATCGTCACCATCTTCACATTTTGAAATTGCGCAAAATCCGCGATCGACGGCAAGCGGATGTTGGCGGGATCCTGCGCACCCTTATGCTTTTCGGAAATGAACGGTCCTTCGAGGTGAAATCCCAAAATCTGCGCGCCCTCACAGGCGGTGCTCGCCTTCGTGACCCGCAGAATGTCGGCATAGGGCATCGTCATGGTCGTGGGCAAAAACGCCGTCGTGCCGTGCTGTGCATAGAAACGGCACAGCGGAGCAAAATCCGCGTCCATGGTGTCAAAGCCGTTGGCGCCGTGCGTGTGCACATCGATAAGACCCGGTATCACCCGCTTGCCGCCGACATCCACGCCCTCCGGCATATCTCTGTCGGTCACAAGCGCAATCCTGCCACCCTCGGTCACGATCGTTTTCAGCTCTCCGCCGACGCGGGCATGTCGCAAAATCATAAGCTCATCTCCGATTGATTTTTCAGTTGGTTCGCAGTATACTGTCATCATACCACGAAAAAAGGAAGAATGCACTATGTCTATCGAAAAAGTTATAGCATTTTTTGCTGAAAAAGGCTGTGCCGACCGCGTGCGGGTGCTGCCCACCTCCAGTGCCACCGTGGCGCTTGCCGCCGAGGCGCTCGGCTGTGAGCCGGCGCGCATCGCCAAAACCATGTCCTTTCGCGGCAAGGAAGGCTATATTCTCGTAGTTGCCGCGGGCGACACCAAGATCGACAACGCTAAATTCAAGCACACCTTCGGCGTCAAGGCGACCATGCTGTCCCACGACGAGGTCGAGCCTGCCATCGGGCATGCGGTGGGCGGTGTCTGCCCGTTTGCCGTCAACGACGGCGTTGCGGTCTATCTCGACGAGTCGCTGCGCCGCTTTGAAACGGTGTTTCCCGCCTGCGGCAGCGCCAACAGCGCCATTGAGGTGACGCTGCCGGAGCTGGCGGCATTTGCCGCGCCCGTCAAGTGGGTGGATGTATGCAAGCTGCCCGCGGTGTCACAGGGTTGACAGCAGCCGCGGCAGGTCGGCAAGCGCGTTGACCGTATAATCCGGCTGCACGGCCGTGCGGTTTTCCCTGTGCCGCGGGTTGAACCACACTGTGCGGATGCCCGCGTTTTTGCCGCCCTGTATGTCCGAGGAAAGGCTGTCGCCGATCATCACGGTCGAAGCGGGATCAAACCCCTCGATGTGCGCGGCACAGTGCGCAAAAAACGCAGCCGACGGCTTGTCCGCGCCGATCGTTTCGGAAACGAACACCCCTTTGAAAAACGGAGTCAGCCCCGCCTCCCGCATCCGCTTTTGCTGCACGGCGGTGCTGCCGTTCGTTGCCGCATACAAAGCATAGGTCCTTGCAAGCTCCGTCAATAGCGGCAGCGCCCCCGCCATCAGCGGGTGTTGGTCGCGCAGGCAGCGTTCATACCGTGCGGTCGTCTCCTTTGCGTCGGCGCAGACGCCGTATTCCCCAAACAACAATGTAAAGCGGCGTACCTTTACTTCATCGCGCGTAAGCTTTCCCTGTTCGAGCAGCTTCCACTGCTGCTCATTGAGCACGCTGTAGCGATCGAGCATCGCCGCCGTCGGCTGCACGCCGCACTGCGGCAGCGCTATACGCAGCGCAGCATGCTCCGCTGCGTGAAAGTCGAGAAGGGTGTCGTCGAGATCGAAAATAACGGTTGTGATCATATACACTCCATGAAAGAAACGGGTTGCCGCGCGGCAACCCGTTTCTTTTTTGTTTATCAGACTTCGGGAAGGACGATCTGAATTTCGTGACCGCACTCTGCGGATTCGCAGATGCCGGACAGGATCGCCTGATTGCGGATGATCTGGGAGGTCGGCACAGGCGCCGGCTTGCCCTCTTTGACCGCATCCATGAAGGAGCGAATCTTCAGAGCGAACAGCCCCTCCTCCGGGGACGGCAGGATCGGCACAACGGTCTCAACCTGCGTGCCGCAGACCTCGTGATAGATCGTCATCGGGCCGCCGACGGAGCCGTTCCAGCAATCGGTGGACGGGATGCGCAGGCCGCCCTTTGTGCCGAGGATGATGGTGTCGCCGGGGGTGTTGATGTTCATTGCCCAGGCAATACGGAAGTCGAGGATGATGTCGCCCTCCAGGCGGACAAACGCGGCAGCGAAATCATCGACGCCGAACGCATCGGCATATTCATGATGCTTGCCGTAGCCAACATAGTTCGGGTCTTTGCCGAAGAACGCGGACTTATAACCGGAAACGGACAGCGGCTTCGGATAGCCGATCGCGTTCATGACCATGTCCAGCGAATAGCAGCCGATGTCGCCCAGCGCGCCGATGCCGCCGGTATCCTTTGCGATGAAGGAAGTGCCGTAGGGCGTCGGGATGCCGCGACGGCGGCCGCCGCCGGTCTGGATGTAATAAATCTTGCCGAGCTCGCCGGAGTCAACAATCTTCTTGATCATCTGCATGTTGGGATCAAGACGCGGCTGGAAGCCGATCGACAGAACCTTGCCGCTCTTTTTCTCCGCCTTCAGCAGCTCGGCAGCCTCGTCCATCGTGACGCACATCGGCTTTTCCAGCATGACATGCACGCCTTTTTCCAGCGCATAGATTGCCGGCGGCACATGCTGACAGTTATAGGTGCAGATGGAAACGGCATCCAGCTTCATGTCCGGATCGTCCAGCATCTCCTTGTGGCCGCCGTCATAGCACTTGACGCCCTCAAGACCCATCTTTTTGCAGAAGGCAGCCGCCTTGCCGGGGATGATGTCCGCCGCCGCAACGATCTCGGCATCCGCATAGTGCTTATATGCCGCGATGTGCGCCTCTGCGATCCAGCCCGTGCCGATGATGCCGATGCGCAGTTTTCTGTCGGCATCGACAATTTTGGTTTCCTCGGTGTTTTCCTGGAAACGGTTGAGAATATCGCCCATGATATGTACCTCCAAAAAAGTTATTTATTGACCAATGGATCTCAGATAGTTACGGCTGCGCTCGGCGCACTCCAAGGAGGAAAGACCGCCGGAGGGATTATCCTGCTCCACGACGAGCCACTCCGTTCCCGCCTTTTCGCAAGCCGCGATGATGGACGGGAAATCCTGCACACCGTCGCCGACGGGACGCAGCTCAAACTTATTCGCCTCTTCCTTTTTGGCGGTCGCGTCGACGCCGATGAGCTCATACATATGCTCGCTCTTCTCGCCGACATAGTCCTTGAGATGCACGACCGGCGCTCTGCCGCTGTACTTCTCCACATACGCCGTCGGATCTGCACCGCCGACCCGCACCCAGCAGGTGTCCAGCTCGGTCTGCAGCAGATCGGCGGAGATGTTCTCATACATGACATCCAGCGCATACGCGCCGTCCACCTTCACAAACTCGAAGTCATGGTTGTGATACAGAAGGGTCATGCCCTCCCGCTTTGCCTCTTCGCCGATCGCCGCAATGTCCTTTTGCGTCTGTGCATATTTCTCATGTCCGGGACGGCGCTCCTCGCCGAGCCACGGCACCGCGATAAAGCGACAGCCGATCATTTTATATGCCTCGATCGTTCCCGGCTGCAGCAGATCGTCGATCGGCACATGCGCCGAGATCGGCACAAGCCCGATCTCCTCACACATCGCCTTGACCTCCTCCGGGGCATACCCGTAAAGGCCGGCAAATTCCACGCCGTCATAGCCGAGCGCCTTCACCTTTTGCAGCGTTCCGCGCATATCCTTTTCCGCAAAATCGCGGACGGAATACAGCTGGAGCGCAATGGGAAATTTTTTCATAGCTATCCTTTCCTCCGTTCTCTCTTTGACGCGCGGACACCCTGTCCGCACAAAGCTACCATACCATCTTTGTTTCCATTTGTAAAGAGAAAAACACACATTTTTTCGAGAATTTTTCGAAAAAGAAAAAACGGGTGCGTAGCAAGCGCTAGGCATCCGTTTTTCCGAATTCCGAAAGCTCCAGGGTCGGGTTGTGCTCCGTCGCCCAGGTGATGTTCCAGGGGCTCGTGAACAGCAAAAGATGTCTCCCGCGCATATCCTGAATGCGGCGGGTGTCCGAGGTAAGATTGAGCGCTTTCGGATCTAAGTCCTCATTCTCGATCCAGCGGATGTGCTGATATGCCAGCATATCCAGGCGGATCTCCACACCGTACTCGTTGAGCAGGCGATATTCCAGCACCTCAAATTGCAGCGTGCCGACGACGCCGACAATCACTTCCTCCATGCCGCCGTTCAGTTCCCGGAAGACCTGAATGGCGCCCTCCTGCGCGATCTGCATCGTGCCCTTGACAAACTGCTTGCGCTTCATGGTATCTTTAAGCCGCACCAGTGCGAAATGCTCGGGTGCAAAGGTCGGGATGCCCTCAAAGCGAAATTTTTTGCCCGGCATACAGATGGTGTCGCCGATGGAGAAAATGCCGGGGTCGAACACGCCGATGATGTCACCGGCATATGCCTCCTCGATCACTTCCCTGTCCTGTGCCATGAGCTGCTGCGGCTGCGACAGGCGCTGCTTGCGGTCACCCTGTACATGATAGACCTCGATGCCCTTTTCAAACTTGCCGGAGCAGATGCGCATGAACGCGATGCGGTCGCGGTGCGCCTTGTTCATGTTCGCCTGAATTTTGAACACAAAAGCGGAAAAGTCCGGCGAGAACGGGTCGATCTCCCCGCAGTCCGCACGGCGCGGCAACGGCGAGGTCGTCATGCGCAAAAATTCCTCCAAAAACGGTTCGACGCCGAAGTTGGTGAGCGCCGAGCCGAAAAACACGGGCGACAGCTTGCCGGCGCGCACGGCGTCCATGTCAAATTCGCCGCCCGCTCCGTCCAAAAGCTCCACATCGTCGCAAAGGCGGCTATACAGCGTGTCACCGAGTCTGTCCGCCAAAGACGGATCCTGCAGATCGACCTCGGCGGCATCCACCTCATGCTGCCCGTTGCCGTTCGCGGTAAACGCGATGATGCGCCGCCGCGGGCGGTCATAAACGCCCTTGAAATCCTTGCCGCAGCCGATGGGCCAGTTGATGGGATATGTCCCGATGCCGAGCACATTTTCGATCTCCTCCATGAGATCAAAGGGATCGCGCGCCTCCCTGTCCATCTTGTTGATGAAGGTGAAAATCGGGATATGCCGCAAAAGGCAGACCTTGAAGAGCTTTATCGTCTGCCGCTCCACGCCCTTTGACGCATCGATCACCATGACGGCGGAGTCCGCCGCCATGAGCGTCCGATAGGTGTCCTCCGAAAAATCCTCGTGACCGGGGGTGTCCAGAATATTGATACAATTCCCGTTATATTCAAACTGCATCACCGAGGAGGTGACCGAAATGCCGCGCTGCTTTTCGATCTCCATCCAGTCCGACACCGCGTGTTTCATCGACCGCTTTCCCTTGACCATGCCGGCGGTCTGAATAGCGCCGCCGTACAGCAGCAGCTTTTCCGTCAGCGTGGTCTTGCCGGCGTCGGGGTGCGAAATGATGGCAAAGGTGCGACGGCGCAGAATTTCCTCTCTGAGGTCGCGCTTTTGCCCGCTCGTTGTTTCTGCCAAAACCAATTCCTCCACAGCAAAAGTATCGCCGACAGGCGCGCCGTCTACAAGGCGCTGCCGCATCGGCACATGCATATAGGAATATAGCATTTTCCGGAAATAATGTCAATATTCACCTAAAAAACAGCAGCTCCCCCGCGCAAAGAGGAAGCTGCCGTTTCGGAAGCCATTTATTTCAGGCGCGTGCCGCCCCATTCCACCGCAACAAAGCCGCTGCGCACGGGCACTGTCAGCGTCTGCGGCGACAGCGTCACGGAGGTGTCGGACGGTTTCCATGTCATGAACACGCGGATGAGCGTGTCCGGTGTCGGGGAGATTTGCAGCCTTGCTGCGTCGGTGTAGGCTGTGGTTTGGAAGGAAATGAGGTTATAGGGATTATCCTGCATCAGCGGCAGCCAGTAGACGATGAACTCGTTTGCCTCGCGGCGGGTGAGTCCCAGGTCGGCGAGCGCCCCCTCCAGGAAAGCCGCCGTGTCCTCTCCCCGCACACAAAAGCCCTCGGAAAGGTCGAACCGCGCGCCCGTCTCCCCTTCCCAATAGAGATAGGAATAGGTCTGTCCGTTTTTGTCGGTCAGCGTGCCGTCCGGCGTCGCCGTCACCGTCCAACCGTTTTGATAGGCGGGATAGGTGCAGGTGAGCTTTCCGTCGAGCGCCAGCTTCACCGAGACCTCCGTCTGCTTCTCGGGGTACAGATAGATGACGGGCTTATAGCAGGCATTCGGATCCGGCTCGAAATCGCTTTTGGCGACCGTCAGCATATCCGCCTCCACCCGTCCCGACTGCCGTTCAACGCGGGTGTTTTCATAGGTGCAAATGACCTGATCGCCGACACACCACTCCTCCGACAGCGTGCCGTTGAGCTTGATCTCATACGGCGTGGGGATGACCGTGTCGGCAAAAAAGCAATTCTTATAGATCCTGGTGATGGTGATGTCCGAGAAAGGATCATAGTCCGGCGTTTCCGTCTCGGACGGCGAGAGCCATTCACCTGTGTAGTCCGTGTTGCGCAGATCTGTCGCCGACACGCACGCCGTCACCGCGATACGCGCCGGATAGGTCTCGGCGATCGCGCCGACATAGGTCAGCTCCACCACATCACCGACTGCGATATTCACGCCGTTTAGTGTTTTCAGATCAAAGGCGAGCTTGTCGCTCGTGAGCCGTTCCGGCTCTCCCTCCAACGGCTCCGCCAAAACGGACGTCCCGCTGATCTCCGTAATGACGGCGTTGCATTTCTCCACCGGCACCACCCGCAGCTTTTCCGCTTCCCACAGGGTGTCAAGAGACTTGAAATTCTGCGGGAAAGGATACACCCGCGTCTTTTCATAGGAGCCGTCCCCCGCCGCACGGTTCCAGCGCACCACCTTGTATGTCAGCGCGGTGAAGGCGCAGGTGCCGTCCTCTGCAGCCGTCGGGAACGGAACAAATAGCAAAAGCAGCACTCCCACCGTTATCAACAGGATGAGCAGGCGTTTTTTCATTTCTCTGCTCCCTCCTTTTCAATTGCTATCGGTTCCACATTCTTCAGTGCCCATGTGATCATCTCTGTGATCTTTTCCGTCTGCTCCTGCGTCAGCGAAACCTGCCTGCCGTCATAGCGGACATAGCAGCCGTCAAGACTGATGCCGTAGCCCGTGCCGAACTCGGTGTCCACGGTGTATACCGGCAGGCAGTCGCACACGGGATTTTCATATTGCAGATGCAGCAAAAGGTCGGTGAGTGCGACGGACTTTTCCCCGTCAAAGCCGTATTGCTTATCGCCGACGCGCACGGTCGTGAAGGTGTTGCCGCAATACAGCATTTCGGGGTCTTTGCTGATCTGCGGCTGTGCGGCAGCCGTGTGACCGTGCGTTTCCGCAGACGGCGTCGCCTGCTTTGTCGGAATGGTCTCGCTCTCCTGCGTTTTCCCGCAGGCGGCAAGAAAAACCGTAAGCAGCACGCCAAGCAGAAGAAGTCCCATCTTTTTCATCGTGTATCCCTCCGTTTCATCCTTTCACTCTTTATACACGCGCGCGGCAAAAAATCCTTATAATAGTTATCCGAAAACTTAAAAAAGCAGACCCTGCGGTCTGCTTTTTCGGTTTAGATCAATTGCTGTTCATTGATGATGAGCTTAAATTGCAGCCCCAGCTTTTCCGCCGCCTTGCGGCACAGCACCATGCGGGTGAGGAAGATCTCAAAATAGTCCATTACGGAGCTGAAATGCGGATCGATCTGCAGCTTGAGCTTGATGATCGTTTTTTCGTTGTTGATGTGCAGGCGGGACTTCTCCACGGAGTAGTTCACGCGATCGTGAATGTCAAAGGTGGACAGGTCTTGGTTGCGCACGCGGCTGCGGCGCACATCGCTCTTGTCCGCCAGGATCAGTGCCGCGGAAAGCGCGTTGACCGGCACGCCGGTGCCCTCGTCATGATTGCCGATGGCGGTGACGATCATCGCCAGATCCTCCGGCGGCATCCCCATCTCGTCAAGAATGCGAAACGCCATGACAGCGCCGCTTTGCGAATGCTCCACCCGATTGACCAGGTTGCCGATGTCATGCAGATAGGCGGCGATACGCGCCAGCTCCACCTCGTGCGCCGGATACCCCAGTGTCTCCAAAATATACGCCGCCGTCTCCGCTACATGCGTGACATGCGCAAAGCTGTGCTCGGTATAGCCGAGCGCAATGAGCGACGCATCCGCCTGTTTTATGAAGGTGTTGACCTTTTCGTTGCTTTTAAGCGTCTCTAATGTAATCATCGCTTTTCCCCCTCACAGCTGCTCACACAGCAACGCCGCCAACTGCCGCGCCGCCAAAAGGCTGTCGTCAGGGCGCGGCGTCGCGTATTCGACGCGGACATCCAGTGCATAGGTGCCCGTGAACACCAGCAGATCCAGCGCGTCCGAGAACCAAACGGCTCGCTCGCTCAGGTTAGGCGCCACGGTCGCCTTGCTGCCGTTTTGGATGAGGGCGGCGATCATCGCCTCATATTCCTCCGCCGTCGTCCTTTTCGCGGCGATATACACCGCCGCGGACTGATCCTGCGTGAAATATGCCACCTCATCTGCAGCGGCTTGCTGTGCCGCGCCGAAGCGCAGCCCCGTCGCCCCGTAGATCTGCTCGGCGGTCAGCATATCGACAATGCCGATCGGCTGCACGGTCGGCAGCGTATCGGAAGGCGGTGCCTCGCCGCAGGCAGAAAACACAAACAGCATCAGCAGCGCCGCCGCCAGAGAAAACCACCGTTTCATAACCATCCTCCCACCTTATTTATTGCGCACCCAAGCCGACGGCGAGCAGAAAAGCAGCAGCGGATAGATCTCCAGTCTGCCGAGCAGCATAGCCGCCGAAAGCACATATTTGGAAAATGCGGAATAAGCGGCATAGTTTCCCACCGGCCCCACCACACCGAGTCCCGGCCCGATGTTGTTAAAGCACGCCACCGTCGCCGTGAGATTGGACTCCTTGCCGAACGGCTCAAAGGAAATGAGCAAAAAGACCGCCGCCAAGCACACCATGTACAACGCGAAATATGCCGACACGCCCGAGACCGTTTCCTCGTCCAGGGGCTTTCCCTCCAGGCGCAGCGTACCGACCGAACGCGGGTGCAGCATATGCCGCAGCTGCCGACGGATATTCTTCATAAGGATCATCACGCGGGAGATCTTCAGTCCGCCCGCCGTCGAACCGGCACAGACGCCGATAAACATCAGCAAGAACAAAATACCCTTTGACAGCCCCGGCCAGAGATTGAAATCCGCCGTAGAAAAGCCGGTGGTGGTGATGACGGATGCCACCTGAAACACGCTCTGTCGCACCGCCTCGCCGACATTGTGGTACAAAGGATAAATATTGCAGGTGATCGCCACCACCGCCAGCAGGATCGTCAGCAAAAATGCCCCAATACAGGTCTCGCGGTACAGCGCAGATACGAGCAGCGGCAGAACCAATATTCCAGCCTCCAGCAGCACCATGCGCCCGACCGTGTGCACAATCATTTTTCGGTTCATACCGCGCCGCCTTTACTCTAAAATGTCCGAGAGCGTGCTGATTGCGCGCCCCGCCGCGAGAATGATCACGCGGTCGCCCGCCAGAATGACATCCTCGCCGGAAGGAATGATGTTTTTCCTGCCGCGCACGATGCCGGCGATCAGAATGTCTTTTTTGAGCGCCAACACCTTGAGCGGGATCTGCAGCGCCTCAAAGTCCGCCTGCACCTTAAATTCCAGCGCCTCCACCCTGCCGTCCATCAGCTTATACAGCGTCTCCACCTGTCCGCCGATGGAGTTCTCCAGCGCGCGTACATAGCGCAAAAGAACATCCACGACGACCTTTTTCGGGGAAATGATGCAGTCGAGACCCAGGTTATCCGCCATTTCCGCCAACTCATTGTGGTTGATCTTGGCGACGACCTTCGGGACATTCTGCGCATTGGCATAAAACGCCATCAGAATGTTCTCCTCATCGATGCCGGTCAGCGCTACAAAGGCGTCCACCGAGCCGATGCCCTCCTCCAAAAGCAGCTCCTGCCGGATGCTTTCGCCGTGGATCATGGTAGCGCCGGGCAAGAGATCGCAGAACGGACGGCAGCGATTCCGATCCTGATCGATGATCTTGACGGTCGTGCCGTTGTCGAGCAGCATCTTTGCCAAATAGTATGCCATGCGGCTTGCGCCGAGGATCATCACGCTTTTCGCCTGCTTTTGCATAACGCCGACCATGCGCAGGAAACGGTGAATTTCCGTAGGCGTCGCCGTGACGCCGATGCGGTCGCCTGCACGCAGGACAAAACTACCGTCGGGAATATAGACCTCCTCGCCGCGCTGTACCACGCAGACAAGGAACTTCGCCGCATATTTTTTGCGCAGCTCGCTCAGAGACAGTCCGTCCATGGAAGACTCGGGACGCAAACGCAGCCCACCATTTCAAAATTGCGGCGGGAAAAGGTCTCCACCGTCATCGCAGACGGCAGCTTCAGCACCTTGAAAAGCTCCTGTGCCGCAAGCTGTTCGGGATTGATGGACATGGAAAGATCCAACTGCTGGCGCATAAAGCTGAGGTTCTGATCGTTGTATTCCGGCTTGCGGATGCGCGCGATCGCGTGGGCTGCGCCCATGCGTTTTGCCAAAAAACAACTGAGCATATTCAGCTCATCCGCATCCGTCGCCGCAACAAACAAATCCGCCTTTTCCACGCCCGCCTCCGCCAGCGCGTCGCAGTCTGCGGCACTGCCGCAGACGCCCATGGCGTCATATACATTGGTAATATCGGTGATAGCGTCGGGGGTTGCTGTCCAGCGCCACCACTTCATGTCCCTCATTCACAAGATTCTCGACCAGTGCCATGCCGATCTTTCCGCAACCGGCGATGATGATTTTCATAGCACACGATCCTTACCATTGAAATGCGACCACAGTATAGCATAAAACCTGTCATTCCGCAAGCCCCCGCCGCAGATTTTACACTTGAAAAAATGTCCGCAGTGTGGTACGATACTGTCTGTACTCCCATGCGGGTATGGCGGAACTGGCAGACGCGCCAGACTTAGGATCTGGTGGGGTACCCCGTGCAGGTTCGATTCCTGTTACCCGCACCAAACAGTATAAATCCGAACCCAATACCCATCGGTGAAGGGTTCGGATTTGTCATTTTCATAGACTATCCGAACTTTAATGCAAAACACAAAAATTAAATTTCGGAGGCTGATTTTTATGAAAACAGAACTAAATAACATCGGAACTTGGGGCAGACTGCATTATGATTTTCTTTATCGCAATCAGAGGTCGGTTATCAATGCCATGCGGTTGAAAGGCACAGTGAATGATTATATTATGGGCATTGATAAAGACGCTGAGGATATGTTTAATCTTATTGTCAAGCAGACGGCTGAAATTGAGGGCGTAACCGATCAACTCAAAGCTGCTGACCAAATGGAATGGATCCGCCGCATGAACAGTATCAGAAGCAGAGCAAGAGAATTTGTGCTGAAAGAGCTAATATATCAATAATTCCAAAAAGGCGAGGGACACTCATCCCTCGCCTTTATCCTTGCATTTATTCTTTTCTTGTTCTGCTTTCCATGCCGCAAATTCAGCCTGTCCTTCTTTTGAAAGAAAGAATTCACGGATATCAGGTAGCATCGTGCGTGCGATGGCTTCAAGAATGTTGTCCGGAATCTCCGATGTTCCGAAACGGTTTCCGAATATCCTGTATTTGATACGAACAAATAGATGCTTGAAGATGTTGCCGTATTGCAGATTATAAATATCGCGCCAATACGGAATCACTTGCTTTTTGAGTTCACTTATTTCCATAGAATTCTCCGTTCAAAGGGTTTTAGGGATTTTCCCTAACAAGTGCCGGGCAAGCGGCAGTATTTGGATATCCAAATGCGTTGCTT
>SFCS01000005.1 GCA_004558485.1 Ruminococcus sp.
AATGCCCTTGTTCACATTAAAGTCGTCTATGGTATTTGCCTATATTTGCACCGCGTCAATACTGGGGTATACACTTTTCTATTATGTTCAGCGCACAACGGCGTTGTCAAAGTTGTTTATTATAAAATTTGCGGAGCCGCTTTTTTCATGTTTGTTCGGGGCAATCCTTCTCGGCGAGAATATCTTTCAATATCCGTATGCTATCGCATTTGTTTTGATAGCAGCAGGCATTGTGTTAGGCAACGCAAAAGGCAAAGCGGAACATTAGAAATTTCGGTCAACGCCGACCGTCCGTTGCGCTAAACCGGCGATGCCGCGAAAAAAGAAAAAGAGCCTTGGTTGACTTTCGTAAACCAAGGCTCTTTTTCGTGTCGGCTGAAACGATTTCCTGTCTCACCGCATCGCGTACTCCACGGAATTGATGACCAGACAGTCCTCGCTTTTCCAATAAATCCGCATATCCGCAAACGCGCCCCACTCCCCGACCCAAATGCAAGAGTTACCTTCAAAACAAAAAAGCACATCCTTTTGTACAGGTATACTACACAAAAGGATGTGCCTTCCCTTTTTTCAGACGCCGCCATGCGGCTCGCCCCAGCCCGCCGCCGACAGCTCCTCCGCCTGATGGACGCTTGCCAGGCAATATAGCTTTCTGACAAGCCTTTGTCCTTGCGGGGCGGAAATGTGTGCGGCAGATCTCACCGCATCCGTCAGCAGCGCCATCCCGGAAAGCTCCAGGGGACGCCGCCAAAACCGTGGCCATTATCCACAGTTAAAGCGGCGTTTTCGGTCGTTATACGGTTATACCGATTTTTTACATAGGGAAACAGCAGTATTTTTCAAAAGGCGAAAGCGTCTTATCGGTCTCGGAATATCGGTGCGTTCGGATCCTCTTCATCGTTTGCGTCCGCCGTTTCCTCCTCGTCCGATCTCTCAACATAGACCCCCAGGTTACGGCGCAGCTCAATATCCGCATCGGGATGCGCCGCATAGTATGGATCGATGATGAATTTCCTGATGGCGGGGAATGTGCAGAATTGGGTCAGCAAAAAGCGAAAGCCCGGAAACACACAGACATATATCACCGCCGTCAAGAATATCACAAACGGGTGCGGAAACAAAAACGGGATCACGATAAACAGTGCCCCCGCCGGCAGCAAAAGCACCAGGCAAAGAAGATTGCGCCAAAAATTCAGGAACACAAAGCGAAAGCTGTTTTTGCACAACTGTTTCATGGTGAAACGGAAGGTAATCATCAGTGTCCAGACATAGAGATCCATCATGGAGAGCACGATAGCCAAAAACAGGCAGATGCCCGTCCCGATCGTCCCGAGCATTCCCTCCTCACGGAAAGCATAAAACCAAACTGCAAACCCCAAAACAGAAAAACAAAAAAGCCGCAGCACGCCCATTCCCAGTGCCTGTTTCCAATTCTTGCGCACAATCTCCGTACAGTCGCTGATGCCGAAGGAATGCTTTCTCCGCGCAAGAGCGCGGGTAACATGCGTGATGCCGACCGTCGAAAGTCCGCCGGTCAGGAGCGGCAACGAGAGCAGCACATAAAAGAGGTTTACCGGAATAAGCCTCCAAAAATTACCGAAAAATATGTCAAAGAACGCAGCAAAAGCGTTCTTTTCCGGCGCATCCTTGCGCACGCCCGGTCCCTCTTTTTCATAGTTGAAAAATCCAAAAAAAGCCTGCCATGTTTGCTTCTCCTGTTCCCTTCTGCTTTTATACAGCAACTTTTCTCCGACGGAAATATCCGTGCCGTCTTTGTTACAGTGCGTATACAGCGCGACCGTTTTCGCGCCTCTCTGCGGCAACCAGCCCGTCATTTTAAGTACATACTATCCCGAAAAAAGAAAAAATGCAAGAGAAATTATATTTTCAGCCCCTCCACATCTTTTGCCGTCTCTTGCACCCCCTATTGGCTTCGTTACGGAATTTTTTGAAGCCGACCTGCGTGCTTGAACAGAGGGCAGCAATGGGACTTTCCGGCTGAAAAAGCGCGTCTAAAAGCCGCAAAATCAAGGCAAAGCTTAAGGGCTTGCTGCCTGCAATGCACAGACAGCAAGCCCTTTCGGCAGCTTGAACAATTTTATCCCGCTGCTTTGTCTGCCGTTTGGGGGTCACTTTAAACGCAGCCCCTCTTTTTTCATTTGTCATATTTCTCGAAAAATGCGTTGCAGGTCGCCTCATAGCGTTCCCGCTCCACAAGATAACTCATGCCGTGATCGGCACCCGGCACGATCAACAGCTCCTTCGGCGCGGCACAGGCGAGATAGTTTTCAAAAGACATCTCCACCGGCACGAAGTGATCCGCCGTCCCGTGGATGAACAGCACCGGCACGGTGCAGTGCCGCAGCGCGTCCGTGCAGGAATAGTTGTTGTCCTCGGTCACCCATTTGCGGCGGCATAGATCGTCCACCACCATGCGGCGCAGCCCCGTGTAGGGCAGGTGCAGGTTTTTCTCCGAAATATACTTCCAAATGGCGTTCGGCGAGGTATAGCCGCAATCCGCCATGATGCCGTGCACACAGGCGGGCAGCTGCATTCCCGACGCCATCAGCACCGTCGAGGCGCCCATGGACACGCCGACGAGATACACCGGCAGCCCTTCGCCGAGACCGTCAACATATTTTGCCCAGGTGAGGCAGTCATGCCGCTCCAGCAGGCCGAAGCCCATATATGCGCCGCTGCTGCCGTTTTGACCGCGCTGCTCGACGAACAGCACATTGCAGTGCGCCCGCTGCCAAAAGTCCGCGATGAGCCCGAAATCCATCGACCAGGAGGAACGCCAACCGTGAAAGGCGATGAGCGTGCGGGCAGGGTTTTCACACCGCACCCAGTGTCCGAGCAGCTTTTCACCGTCAAATGCCGTCAGCTCGACATCCTCGTGCGGCAGCGCCTCCAGTGCCTCTGCCGCCGCCTTTTGTTCTGCCATAATCTCCCGCATTTTCTCCGAACCGGCAAAGGTCTCCTTTGTCTTTTCGAGCGCCTTGGGCGTTTCCCTGTCCACTGCGACATCCACCAGCTTTTTGGTGACAACATAGGAAACTGCGGCAGCGCCCGCGGCAACGGCGGAAAGTCCCAGCATCCATTTTCCGATCTTCTTCGGTGTTACTGTCATTGAACGCACTCCTTTCAAGCAAAGACCGAAAGCCGCCATGCGGCGGCTTTCGGAAAGATTTTTTTCATTCGACCGTCACGCTCTTGGCAAGATTGCGCGGCTTGTCGATGTCGCAGTTGCGCGCAAGGGCGATATAATACCCCAGCATCTGCATCGGCACGACCTCCAGCGACGGCATGAGCAGCTCATGCGTCTCGGGAATGTAGATCACATGATCCGCCTCCGGCACCATGGATTTGTTCGCGTCGGTGGTGACGAGCAGCACTTCCGCGCCGCGTGCCTTCACTTCCTTGATATTCGACAGCGTTTTGTCCAAAAGGCGGTCACAGCAGGCAAGACCCACCACAAAGGTTCCCTCCTCGATGAGGGAAATGGTGCCGTGCTTCAGTTCGCCCGCGGCATACGCCTCAGAGTGGATATAGCTGATCTCCTTGAGCTTCAGGGACGCTTCCATCGCCACCGCATAGTCAAGGTTTCTGCCGATGAAATAGGCATGCTCCAAATAGACATACCGCTCGGCAAGCTGCTTGAGCATCGGGGCGCATTTGAGGATCTCCTCCAGCGTATCCGGCAGCTTTTCGATCTCCTTCACCATGGCGTGCATCGCCGCATCGTCCAGTCTGCCGATGGCATGGGCGATATATACGCCGATGAGATAGATCATCGTCAGCTGGGTCGAATATGCCTTCGTCGTGGCGACGGCGATCTCCGGGCCCGCCCAGGTGTACAGCACATCGTCGCTTTCGTTGGCGATGGAGCTTCCCACCACATTCACGACCGACAGCACCCGCGCACCGCGCTTTTTCGCCTCGCGCAGTGCCGCCAGCGTGTCCGCCGTCTCGCCCGACTGGCTGATGATGATGACCAGCGAATGTTCATCGACGATGGGGTCACGATAGCGGAATTCCGACGCAAGATCCACCTCGACAGGGATGCGCGTCATACTTTCGATCACATATTTTCCCACGATGCCGACATGATATGCCGAGCCGCAGGCGATGATGTGGATGCGGTGGAAATTCCCGAGCTGCGCGGCGGTCAGATGGATGCCGTCAAGCACCACATTGCCGTCATCGTCGACGCGCGGCGAAATGGTGGCACGCAGCGCGCTCGGCTGCTCCATAATTTCCTTAATCATGAAATGCGGATAGCCGCCCTTTTCCGCGCTCGCAACATCCCAGTCCACCGTGAACGGTTCTCTGTGAACAGGGTTGCCGTCCTTATCGTAAACATTGACTCTGCTGCCCGACAGCACTGCCATGTCATGATCCAAAAGATGCACGACGCGGCGGGTATGCGCCAAAACAGCAGGAATGTCGGAGGCGATGAAGTTGCCGTCCTCCGCAAGGCCGATGATGAGGGGGCTGGCGTTGCGCACCGCAATCAGATGGTGCGGATGGTCGGCACAAAGAATACCCAGCGCATAGGAGCCTTCCAGCCTTGCGACCGTCTTTTTCACCGCGTCGAAGAAATCGCCGGTGTAGTATTTATCCAGCAGCTGTGCGACGACCTCGGTATCGGTCTCGGAAACAAATTCCACGCCATCCGCCTTCAGCTCCGCCGTCAGCGCCAGATAGTTTTCGATGATACCGTTATGCACGACAGCGAATTTTCCCGAGGCGCTGCGATGCGGGTGGGAATTGATGTCGCTGGGCTTGCCGTGCGTCGCCCAGCGGGTGTGTCCGATACCGAGCGTCTGCGGCAGATCCTTGCCGTCATGTATGCGATCGGCAAGCACGCGCAGTCTGCCAAGATTCTTTTCGATCACGATGCCGTCGGCGTCACAGACGGCAATACCGGCAGAGTCATAGCCTCTGTATTCCAGCTTTTCAAGTCCCTCCAGCAGCAACGGCGCCGCCGGTTTTTTTCCAATATACCCTACAATACCACACATTGGGGGTGAAGTCTCCTTTCGATAGTTGAATTTTGGCTACACCCTATTTTACAATACCGCAGCGCATTTTGCAAGAAAATCTTTTCAAAGTGTCCAAATTTCATGTGCGTACTCCAAAACCGCGCGATCTGCCGAAAAATAGCCAGCCCCCGCAATATTATGCAGGCTTTTCTTAAAAAAGCCCTCCGAGTGGACGCTGTCGGCGTTTGCGCGCAGACGGGCGGCGCAATAGGCGTCAAAGTCGCCGAAAAGATAATAGTGGTCCGCCTGCTGCCAATCCGCCTCGGTCAGTGAGCGGTACAGCTCGGCAAACATGCCCGTGCCGTCGTCGGAGAGCGTGCCGTCGATGAGTGTTTCCACCACCCGCCGCAGACGATCGTTCTGTTTGAGCAGCGCCTTCGGGTCATAGTGCGGGCGCAGCGCCTGCAGCTCCTCGACCGTCGCGCCGAAGATATAGTTGTTCTCGATGCCCGCGTGCTCCACGATCTCAATGTTTGCGCCGTCATAAGTGCCGAGCGTCACCGCGCCGTTTAACATGAATTTCATGTTGCTCGTGCCGGACGCCTCTGTGCCGGCGGTGGAGATCTGCTCGGAGATGTCGGCGGCGGGAATGAGCTTTTCGGCATAGGACACGCCGTAATCCGGCACAAACAGCACCTGCATCCGATCGGACACCGCCGCGTCGTTTGCGATCATGCGGGAGATCTCGTTGATATATTTGATGATTGCCTTGGCACGGCGATAGCCGGGCGCCGCCTTCGCGCCAAACAGAAACGCCGTCGGCTGGAAATCGGGGAGCTCACCGTCCTTCAGGCGGAAATAGATGTCGAGGATGGAAAAGGCGTTGAGCAGCTGCCGCTTATATTCGTGCAGCCGCTTTATCTGCACATCCAGAAGAAAATCCCAACGAAGGAGCAGCCCGCTTTTCTTTTCCATATAGGCGGCAAGCTGCTTTTTCTTTTGCTGCCGCATGAAACGCAGCTGCTCCGAAAGGCGGGGATCGTCCGTGTGCTTTTCCAGTCCCCGCAGTTCCTCCAGATGCGTCAGCCAGCCGTCGCCGATGCGTGCGGTGATGATGGCGGAAAGCTCGGGGTTGGCAAGCGCCAGCCACCGCCGCTGGGTGATGCCATTGGTGATATTGCGGAAGTGCGTCGGGAACAGGCGATACCAGTCCGGCAGCACCCGCGTTTTGAGCAGCTCGGTGTGGATGGCGGCAACGCCGTTGACCGCATGCGACCCGAACAGCGCCATGCGCGCCATGTGCACCCGCCGATCGCAGAGAATGTCAAAGGGCGCAAAATCCGTCACGCCCATTTTCCCAAGCTCCTGTCGCAGCGTTTGCTGCAGCCGCCGCACGATGGGATACAATTCCGGCAGCACCTGTTGGAAAAGCGCAATATCCCATGTTTCCAGCGCCTCCGGCATGATGGTGTGGTTGGTATAGGCAAACATGCGCCTAGCGGCGGCAAGCGCTGCGTCGAAGTCCACGCCCTCCCCCGCCAAAAGGCGGATAAGCTCGGGGACGGCGATCACGGGATGGGTGTCGTTGAGCTGCACGGCATAGCGGTCGGAAAGCAGCGTCATGTCCGTTTCCCCGCTCTGCTTGAAGCGCCGCAGCATATCCTGTAGGGACGCGCTGACGAAAAAGTATTGCTGCTTTAGGCGCAGCTTTTTTCCGGCGGGGCCGTCATCGTTGGGATACAGCACCGCGCTGATCGTTTCCGCCGCGTCCCGCTCGGCAAAAGCGGCGGCGTATTTTTGGGCGTTAAACAGGGAAAAGTCAAAGGGGGTGAGCGCCTCCGCCTGCCACAGGCGCAGCGTGTTGACCGTCCGACAGCCGAACCCGATGACGGGCATATCATACGGCACCGCCCACACCGTCTGATCGCCGAACTGCACCTGCACCCGTTCCTCCTCACGCCGCACCGAAAAAGGATCACCGCAGCGCGTCCAGTCATCCGCCTCTTCCTTTTGGAACCCGTTTTCAAACCGCTGACGGAAAATGCCGTAGCGATAACGGATACCATAGCCGTTCAGCGTCAGCCCCTGGGTCGCGGCGGCGTCGAGAAAGCAGGCGGCAAGCCGTCCCAGTCCGCCGTTGCCGAGCGCGGCGTCGCCGATCTCCTCCAGTATCCGTATATCGACGCCGTTGTCCTTGAAAAGCTGTTCCGTCTGCTCCAAAAGTCCCATGTTGAGCAGGTTAGAGAACACCATCCGCCCCATCAGAAACTCCGCCGAAAAATATGCCGCCTGTTTTCCCGTGCTTTTTTCCTGCCACTGCGGATACAGCCGCTGCATCGCCGCCGCACAGACCGCCTTATACAATTGCGCCGCCGTCGCCTGCGCGAGCGTGACATGCGCCGTCATCCTCAAAATGTCCTCAATTTCCCGTCCAAAGTCCTTTTCCATGCCAAGCTCCCTTTCCGCTCTGTTTTCTGCTAGTTTCCCCGCAAACATTTTTCCTATACCCGCACAAAAAGCATTGAAAAATTCTGCAATTCAAGGTAATATATAGTAGTACATTTCGGAAAGGAGTATGCCTATGCTGCAAAAACGACCGTCCCGCCGTCTGTTTATTGTGTGGATGATCTATGCCGTTTTGGCGGCACTGCTGCTTTCCGCCGCGTCGGTGGCGATGACCTATATCCGACCGCTGCCGCAGATCTATGTGTATCTTTTTTCCGCCCTGTGGGTCGCCGTCTGGCTGTTTGTCGTCTGTGTGTTCCTGCCGCTCCGCTTTCGGCATATGGAATATGCCCTGCACGAGGATCGGCTGGAGGTCACGGACGGCGTGCTCATCCGGCGGCGGCGCATCGTGCCGCTTTCCAATGTGCGGTATATCACCCTGCTCTATGGGCCGCCCGAGCGCATTGCCGGCATCGGCTCGCTCATCCTGTTCATCACGGGCGGCATGGTGCTGATCGAGGGCGTCCCGCTGCGGCAGGCACGGGAATTGCAGGCATATCTTTTAGACATCACGGGAGCGGTGCGTCATGATTGAAGAAAAGCGCCTGCACCCGTTGCAGATCATTCCCTATGTCGGCAAATACCTTTTCCTTTTGCTGTTGCCTGCGGCACGCGGTCTTTTGGCGATCCGCAGCCCCGAGGCGCTGTATGCCTGGGTACGCGGTGCCTGGTTTGACATTTTGATTCTTTTGCTGATCGTTCTGTTCTCCTATCTCACCTGGCGGTGTAACACCTTTTCCTGCGACGGGGAAAATCTCATTCTCAAAAACGGGCTGTTCATCAGACGGGAGTCGCGCATCCCGCTCGGGCACATCACCACGCTGTCGTCGGAGGCGCCCTACTATCTCGCGCCGCTCGGCGCACGGCGGGTGTTTGTGGACACGGCGGGCGGCGCTTTGCGCAGCTTTGATTTTCAACTGCTCATGCGCAGCCGCGACGCCGAGGCGCTGCTCGCCTTGCGCCTGCAGGAGCCGACGGCACAGGAGCGCGGCATCTATCGTCCGAAGTGGCGCTATCTCGTGTTTTTGTCGGTCGTGGTGTCGAGCACGCTGACCGGCGTGCTGTTTGTCGCCACCGCCTTCAATCAGGCGGGGAAAATTCTCGGCAGAGAATTTCAGCAGCTGCTCCTTTCCGAGCTGGAAACGCTGGCGGGCGTTGTGGAGTTCATTCCCCGCACCGCGGCACTCATTGCCCTTATCGTGCTCATCGGCTGGGGCATCACCTTTGTGCGCAATCTGCTGCACTATATCGGATTTTCCGTGACGCGGTACAACACCTTCCTATATATCCGCACCGGCTTTTTCATCCGACGGCGATATACCTGTCCGGTCAAAGCCATCAACTATCTCGACTATCGGCAGAGCGTTTTAAGCAAAATCCTGCGGCTCAATGTGGTGTTCATCCAGTGCATCGGCTACGGCAAGCGCAAAAATGACAAAGCCGTCCTTGTGCCCGCCGCCTCGCGTTCCGCCACCGACCGCACGGTGGAAAAGCTCCTTTGGGAGTTTTCCCGCAAGCCGGTGCAGGTGCACCCCGCTTTCGGCGCCTTGTGGCGCTATACGCGGTGGCAGCTGCTTGCCTGTGCGCTGCTTGTGCCCGCCGTCATGGCCTTCTCGCGCTTTTTCCCCTTTTGGGCTGAGCTTATCCGTCTCGGCGGCGCGGTATGCGTGTTCCCGCTTGCCTGGCGTCTGGTGCTGGCGTTGTTTGAGCGCGCCGCCACCGGCATCGCGGCGGGCGACGATTGTCTGACGCTGTGCTATGCCAAGGGGTTCGTGCTGCACACGGTGGTGCTGCCGCTTGACCGTGTCAGCTGTATCCATCTGCGGCAAAGCGTGTTTCAAAAACCCATCGGTGCTTGCGATGTATGGATCTACAGCTATAACGAGCGCGCCACCGCGCACCGCATCCGCCAGTTGCCGATCGAGGAAGTCAAAAAGATCTTACATTTGGAATGAGAGGTTAGTATGGAGACCGTACGATTGGATGCGCTGGTCGCAGCGCAGTTCGGCGTCACCCCCGCCGAGGCGACAGGCCTTATCATGGAGGGACGCATTTATATCGGCAGCACCCCCGCCGACAAGCCGGGCATGCCGACCGCCCCCGACACCGTGCTCACCCTGCGGGAAAAGGCACGGCGCTATGCCAGCCGTTCGGGCTACAAGCTCGAAAAGGCGCTCGCTGTTTTCGGCGTCGATCCCGTCGGCAAGACCGTGTGCGACATCGGCGCATCCAACGGCGGGTTCACCGATTGCCTGCTGCAGCACGGCGCGGCGTCCGTCTGCGCCGTCGATGTCGCCTACGGCATCCTCGCGTGGGAGCTGCGCAACGACGATCGCGTGCTGGTCTTGGAGCGCACCAACGCCCGCAACCTGACCCCCGAACAGGTCGGCGGCATCAAGGACATGGTGACGGTCGATGTGTCCTTTATCTCCCTTTCCAAAATTTTTCCCGCCGTCGACCGCGTGCTGTCGGCAGACGGCGTTTGCATCTGTCTTATCAAGCCGCAGTTCGAGGCGGAGAGGCGGGAGCTTGGGAAAAACGGCGTAGTGAAGGATCCCGCGACCCTGCCGCCCCTTTTGCGCCGCATCGCCGACGCAGCGGCGGACAATCACCTCTATCCCGCCGCCGTCACCGTTTCCCCCATCCACGGCACCAACGGCAATGTGGAATATCTGATGCGGTTTGACCGCACCCCCACCCTCACCGATGAGGAGATCACCGTCGCCATCACCGCGGCGCTCACCGAAAAGCCGGACAGTGATACATAAAAAAAGGAACTCTCGTCATGAGAGTTCCTCTTTTTTCGGTATGGCGCTTGCCGCACCGACGACCGTAACCGCCTTTGCGGCAGCGGTGACAGCCGCTGTGAGCGCTGCCTGTACATCTCCGCCCATAGAATAATAAGTCGCGAGAAAATAGCCGGTGAAGGTGTCGCCCGCCGCCGTGGTGTCCACCGCCTCAACAGGCACTGCGGGCACAAAAAGCTGCGCTGCGGCATCGAAATAGACAGCGCCCTTGCTGCCCATCGTGTAGACAAACCGCGCACAGGGGAACCTTTGCCGCAGTGCAGCAATGACCGCTTTCTCGCCGCTTTTCCCGGACAGCTGCGCGGCTTCCGTCTCGTTGACAAAATACCAATCCACCGCCCCTGCGGGCAGCGCCGCCAGGTTTTCCGTGAACGGAGAGGGGTTGAGCACCACCGTCAGCCCGCGGGCGTGCGCTGCGTCGATGAGCCGCTCCACACCGTTAATTTCGTTTTGCAGCAGCAAAACGTCCCCCGCCGCAAACGCCGAGAGCGTTTCAACCACCTGTTCTTCGCGTACTAGGCGGTTTGCGCCGCCATACAGCAGAATGCGGTTTTCGCCGCTTTCCTCCACCTCGATGACGGCGTGTCCGGTCGGAGCGGAAACGGTCCGTATATACCGCGTGTCCACACCCTCATTCCGCAAAAAGTCCAAAAGAAACACACCGTCCGCGCCGACGCAGCCTGCGTGAAACACCTGCGCGCCCGCACGTGCCAACGCCACCGACTGGTTGAGTCCCTTGCCACCGACATTGCGCTGCATGGATGCTGCGGCGCGCGTTTCGCCCGCCTGCACAAACCGATCAACGCGGTAGACATAGTCTATGTTCAGCGAACCGAAATTGAGAATTTTCACGCTCCGCTCTCCTCTCCCGCAATGCGGCGGAACATATCGGCAAGCAGTGCCGTGCGATCGACCGCATAAACATAGCGTATCGGCTTTGCCGTCCCAGCCGGCACATAGCCGCGCTCTTCGGTCGGCAGCATCGGCGGTGTGAGAACGCTCTGCATAAACCGCTCGCCGTCATTGAGCAGCCACGCTGCCGCTGTCACGTCCCAGATCACCCTGCCCCACGGCTGTCCTGCGGCATATATCGCCTGGTCCGCCAAGACATTTTTGGCCAAATAGTCGGAAAGGGGATCCTTCCCCAGCATATACAGCTGCAGCTCCGCCTCGGTCACGATAAAGTGATCCACCACGCCCGAACAGGGCAGCTGCACCAGCGGCGCGCCGCTGCCGAATACCACGCATGCTGCGGCAATGTCCTGGGTCATATTGAACTCCCCCGCCGGCTGTCGCTGCCAATGGTGCGCATGTCCGCCGAGCCACACGATCACGATGTTTTCCGCAATTTCCGGTGCCAAAAGCAGCGCCGATGCCACGTTTGTGATTGCGCCGATCGCCACCACATACAGCGGATGCTGCGGGGTATAACCGCGCGCCGTCTCCGCGAGGAAGCGCGCCGCATCCGAGCGAACGGGCGTTTTTTCGTCCGACAGATACTGCTCCGAGCCGCGATATACCCGCTCGCACAGGTCTTCCCTGTCTGCAAGCCGCAGCAGCTTTTTGATTTCGTCATAGCTTTTCTTCATGCCGTCAGCAGGCGACACAGAACGGGAATTGAAAAACGGTGCGGCGCAAAAGCCCAAAAGGTTCACCCGCTCCTCTGCGTGCAGCAGATAGGCAATGGCAAATTGATCGTCCACCTCGTTATAGGCATCTGTGTCTAAAATCACATCCACTCGCCCCGTCGGGACGGACAGGTTTTTCTCGTATTGCTCGTTTGTCATGCAGCATTCCTCCTTTTTTTCAGTATACGATTTTTCCAGTGAGCAGCAATACGGCATTTGCTGAAAACTTATATGTATTTGCTTTTTCTCATTCTTTTGATATACTGTGTATAGGGAGATGAAGACATGGAGAACTGCGTTTTTTATACTGTTTGGCAGGGCAGCCATCCTGCGGGATGTCACATCCCGCTGCATGAGCACGATCAGTATGAGCTTGTCTGCTATCAAAGCGGCAGCGGCAGAACCGTCATCGGCGGCAAAACCCATGCGTTTTCCGATAGCTGCTTTGCCCTCATTGCGCCGCAGACGGCGCACGACGAAACACACGATCGTTCCTGCCGTCTCATTTGCGCCGCCTTTTCCTGTCCGCTTTCGCTGCCAAGCGGCGTGTGGGAAGACGCCGGCGGCACTATCGGCAGTATTGCCGCCGCGCTTTTGGAGGAAAGCTGCCGCCAGGAAAGCGGCTATCACGCTATGCTGTCCCTGCTGGTACAGGCACTGGTCATACAGCTGACGCGCAGGATCGCCCCTGTCACACGCCCCACGGAAAAATCACTCGCCTTTGCCGCGCGGTACATAGAGGAAAACTACCACACGCACATCGCTTTTTCCGCACTTGCCGCCGCGCTGCATCTCAGCTACAGCCGTTTCGGGCACCGTTTTCGGGAAATCTACGGCGTGTCGCCGCAGCAATATCTCATGCGGACCCGTTTGCGCGCCGCCGATACGCTGCTGAAAAGCTCCGCCCTTTCTTGCACGGAGATTGCCTATCGCTGCGGATTTTCCAACGCCGCGCAGTTTTCGGCACTGTATAAAAAAATGTACGGCAGCGCCCCGCGGGCGTGCCGTACACCGTGATAGATTATTCCGCGTCCTTTGCCGCAAGCAGCGCACAAACATAGAGATAGGTGCGCTCTGTGGAGGACAGGGACACACTCTCGGCGGGAGAGTGCGCGCCGGTGATGTCCGGCCCGAGCGAGATGCAGTCGAGGTCGGGCTTTTTCTCGGTGAGCAGCCCGCATTCCAACCCCGCATGGATGGCGTCCACCTCGGGGGCATGTCCGTATTGCTTTTCGAAAACGGCGACCGCCTTGTCGCGCCACGGCGATTTTTTGCGGAATTCCCAGCCGGGGTATGCCCCGCTGCTGACGGTTTTGCCGCCCGCGTCCGCTGTCTGCTTTTCGATCTGCTGTGCGAGCACCGCCAGCGCCTTTGCGCGGAAGCTGCGCAGCGACAGTGTCGCACAAACGCCGTCCTCGGAAAGCCCCAAAATGCCGAGATTGAGCGAGGTCTCCGGTTTTCCGACAAAGGTGGGGCTCATTTGCTGCACGCCGTTCGGCAACGCGGAAAGCCACGAGAGCACCGCCGCAGGAGTGATCGCGTCAACCGTCTCCTCTGCGCCCGTCTCCGCCGTCAGCGCCAGATTGGGATCGGTCACCGACCATTCGCCGCACAGCGTCTTTGCATGCGCCGTCACAGCAGTCAGCAGTTCTTCCGCCTTGTCGGCGGGCACGATCACCGTCGCAGTGGCGAAAGCGGGGATCGCGTTGTCCACCGTGCCGCCGCGCAGCGCCGTCAGGTGCAGCGGGATGCTTTCCGCAAGCTGCTTCAGCTCCGCCACCAGCAGCACGATCGCGTTGGCGCGCCCCTTTGAAATGTCCGAGCCGGAATGGCCGCCGGCGAGTCCCGACAGCGTCAGTGTGACCGCCCTGCCCGTGACCGTTTCGCGTGTCACCGGCAGAGTGCAATCGAGTCGCATGCCGCCCGCGCAGCCGGCGATGAGGATGCCTTCTTCTTCCGAGTCCAGGTTGAGCAGACGCGTGCCGTGCAGGCGCTCGGGCGCCAGCGCCGCCGCACCGTTCATGCCGGTCTCCTCGTCCACGGTGAACACCGCCTGCAAGGCGGGATGTGCCGCCCTTTTATCGGTCATCGCCGCCAGCGCCATGGCAAGGCCGATGCCGTTGTCCGCGCCGAGCGTCGTGCCGTCGGCACACAGCCTGTCCCCGTCAAGCACCGGTCGTATCGCCTCTTTCAAAAAGTCGATGCGGCGCTCCGCTGTTTTTTCGCAAACCATATCCAGATGTCCCTGCAGGAGGATCGGCGGCTCTTTTTCGTAGCCTGCCGTTGCGGGCGCTTCGATGAACACATTGCCCGCCTCATCCATGTATGCCGCAAGGCCGTGGTGCTTGGCAAAGCGCAGACACCACTCCGCGATCTTCCCCGTGTTGCCCGAGCCGTGCGGCACGGCACAGAGCTTCAAGAAGATCTCAACTACCCGTCTTGCGCCGTGCGGCACACGAGAAAGCTGCTTTTTGTGCAGCAGCGCGTCATAAACAAACATTCCCAAAAGACTCACCGCTCCCGTTATAGCAAATAGGATGGCAGCGGCAACATAGTTGCGGCTGCTGATAAGGTTGCCGCCGATGACCGACGACACCACGGACGGGATGCGCGCAATAAGCGAAATGACCAAAAATTGCGACAGTCGCATCCGCGTCAGTCCGACAAAATAAGTTAAAAGATCCTTCGGTGTGCCGGGGATAAAAAACAGGATGAACACCATGCGATCCAGCTTTTTCTCACTGTTGATGAAACGCAGCCCATCGATCTTCTCCCGCGGAAAAAACAGCTCCAAAAGGCGCACGCCGAACCGCTTTGTCAGCAGGAACACCGCCGTCGACGCGATGGCAACACCCACCATGCACAGGATCGCCCCCTGCAGCGCGCCGAAGGCATAGCCCATGCCGATCTCGACCACTTCGCCCGGAATCAGCGCGACAATCACCTGCAGGACCTGAATACCGAGCGCCACAAGCCAGCCGGAGACACCGAAGGTGTCGATAAAGCTCTTGAAGTCCTCCGGCGTGCCGCCGACCGCTTTCAGCTTGCGGTACAGCACCCATGTGAGCCACAGGCAAAGGAGCGCCACCAAAATAAGCGACAAAAGCGCGACCGCCTTGCGGCGGCGCTGCGCTTTTTCGGCAGTTGTCAATTCCTTTTTCACGGTTTTCACCCTCAGTCGTTCCAGAGCACGATCTCTCCGCTTTTCAGCGTCTTTTTTACATCGATGAGCCTTTGGTTGGACGAGCCGCGAAAGCGCAGCGAAATGTCGTGCAGCGCCTCCACGAACCGCCCGTCCACCAGCACATCCGCAAGCGACAAAAGCGCGTCCGTGACCTCACAGCGGGGATGACTCCCCTCCCTGTGCAGCTCCTCCCAGGTGAACCCCGAAAAGATCCACACGGTCTTTTCGGGATAGGTCTCCCGCACCTTCTTCATGAAGGGCAGCAGCGCCCGCTGGTTTTCCGGCTCCATCGGCTCACCGCCGAGCAGCGTCAACCCATTTATATAGGCGGGCTTTAACATATGAAGCAGCGTTTCCTGCGTTTGCTCCGTGAATGGCTCGCCATAGGCAAAATCCCATGTCTGCGGCTGAAAACAGTTTTCACAGTGATTGGTGCAACCGGAAACAAACAGCGTCACCCGCACGCCCTCACCGTTGGCAATATCACAGTTTTTTATCTCTCCGTAATGCATATCGCGCCCCCGCACAGTCTTACAGGTGCAGCACCCGTTCCTTGATCTCCTGCGTTCTGCCCTGGTTCCAGAACTGCGTCCCGATATAGCCGCAGGTACGGCGTGCGACATTCATCTTGTCCTGATCGGTGTTGCCGCAGTTGGGGCAGCGCCAAATGAGCTTGCCGTCCTCCTCGACGATCTCGATCTCGCCGTCATATCCACATTCTTGGCAATAATCGGACTTTGTATTCAGCTCGGCATAGATAATGTGGTCATAGATAAACTTCATGACCTGCAGCACCGCCTCCAGGTTCTGCTGCATATTCGGCACCTCCACATAGGAGATTGCGCCGCCGGGCGACAGGTGCTGGAACTGTGCCTCAAAGCGCAGCTTTTCGAAAGCATCGATCTTCTCGGTCACATGTACATGATAGCTGTTGGTGATATACCCCTTGTCGGTCACACCGGGGATGACGCCGAACCGCTTTTGCAGGCACTTGGCAAATTTGTAGGTGGTGGACTCCAGCGGCGTGCCGTAGAGACTGAAATCGATGTTATGCTGCGCCTTCCACTGCTTGCAGGCGGCGTTCATGTGTTCCATGATCTCCAACGCAAACGGCGTTGCGGTGGGGTCGGTGTGGCTCTTGCCGGTCATATATTTGACACATTCATACAGTCCCGCATAGCCGAGCGAAATGGTGGAATACCCGCCGTAGAGCAGCTTGTCGATCGGCTCGCCCTTCTTGAGACGGGCGCAGGCGCCGTATTGCCACAGGATCGGTGCAGCATCGGACAGCGTACCCTTGAGACGCTCATGACGGCACATCAGCGCGCGATGGCACAGCTCCAGCCGTTCGTCAAAAATCTTCCAGAATTTCTCCACATTGCCGCCGGAGGACAGCGCCACATCCGGCAGATTGATGGTGACAACGCCCTGGTTAAAGCGGCCGTAGTATTTCGGCTTACCGTTTTCATCCACATACGGCGTCAAAAAGCTGCGGCAGCCCATGCAGGGATAGCAATGCCCCTCGCCGTTTTTGTCCACCTTCAGCTCCAGCATCTTCTTTTCGCTGATATAATCGGGCACCATGCGCTTTGCCGTGCACTTTGCCGCAAGGCGCGTCAGATAATAGTACGGCGCATCCTCGGTGATGTTGTCCTCCTCCAGCACATAGATGAGCTTCGGGAACGCCGGCGTGACCCACACGCCCTTTTCGTTCTTCACGCCCTGATAGCGCTGCAGAAGCGTCTCCTCGATGATGATGGCGAGATCCTTTTTCTCCTGCTCGTTTTTCGCCTCGTTCAGATACATGAACACGGTGACAAACGGCGCCTGTCCGTTGGTGGTGAGCAGCGTCACGACCTGATACTGGATGGTCTGCACACCGCGGCGAATTTCCTCGCGCAAACGGCGCTCCACCAAAATACCGATCTCGTCCTCGGTCATGATCCTGCCGACGGCGTCGTTCTCACTCAGCACATCGCGACGGATCTTCTCGCGGCTGACCTGCACAAAGGGCGCCAGGTGCGTGAGCGAAATGGACTGACCGCCATACTGGTTGGATGCCACCTGCGCGATGATCTGCGTGGCGATGTTGCAGGCGGTGGAAAAGCTGTGCGGGCGCTCGATCATCGTTCCCGTGATGACCGTGCCGTTTTGCAGCATATCCTCCAGGTTGACAAGATCGCAGTTATGCATATGCTGCGCAAAATAGTCCGAGTCGTGGAAATGGATGATGCCCTCGTTGTGCGCCTCCACGATGTCCTGCGGCAGCAGGATGCGGTTGGTGATGTCGCGGGACACCTCACCCGCCATATAGTCGCGCTGCGTAGAGTTGACGACGGGATTTTTGTTGGAATTCTCCTGCTTTGCCTCCTCGTTGTTGCACTCGATGAGACTGAGAATTTTGTCGTCGGTGGTGTTGGACTGACGCACCAGCGTGCGGGTATAACGATAGGTGATGTAGGACTTGGCGACCTCGAACGCACCGTGCGCCATGATCTGATGCTCCACCATGTCCTGCACTTCCTCAACGACCGGCGAGCGGCCGAGCGCCTCGCAGGACAGCACCACGCTTTCCGCAATGCGGTGGATCTGCGTGGGCGTCATACGCGCGCCCTCCTCCACCGTCTCGTTTGCCTTGGTGATTGCGGCGATGATCTTCGTGATGTCGAATACCGCTTCCGAACCGTTACGCTTGATGATCTTCATGATTTTCCCTTCTCCTCATATATGTAAATTGATTTTTTCGCTCATTTCCGGCACAGTTCTTATTGTAGCACAGACATATACCGCTGTCAAGACGATACCACAAAATATAGTGGTTATTTTGAAGACGACCACCATATACACATTGTATAGAAAAACGCCGCCTTTTTTCGAGGCGGCGTTTCGGTGTGCGGTCGCGGTCTTACACGGTCTCGACCTTGATAATGTTGGTGTTGCCGGATCTACCGTTGGTAATACCGCCGGTAATCACG
The DNA here is from genome assembly GCA_004558485.1 of Ruminococcus sp. Classification (GTDB taxonomy): domain Bacteria; phylum Bacillota; class Clostridia; order Oscillospirales; family Acutalibacteraceae; genus URNF01. Next base: position 18,085 of record SFCS01000005.1, read on the forward strand.
ATACGCTCCCCCTCCGTCAGCGAGAAGGTCTTTTTCGCCAACTGCAGGGCGGTATAGAACAGCACATCGATGGAGGTATAGCTATCGCACATGACCGGCGTCACACCCCACGACAGCGCCAGCTTGTGATAGGTCTTTTCGTTCGTCGTCAACCCCAAAATGTCCACGGGAGAGCGGAAGCGGGACACCATGCGGGCGGTCATGCCGGATAGGGTACAAACGGCGATTGCTTTGGCGTCGATGTCGATCGCCATGCCGCAGGTCGCATGAGAAATGGCGTCCACCGTGTTGCGGATGCGAAATTCCGCGCGGGCAAAGCGCTTGGCATAGTGAATGTTCTGCTCGGTGTGTTCCGCGATGCGCGCCATCGTTGCCACCGCCAGCACCGGATATTTGCCCGCGGCGGTCTCTCCGGACAGCATGACAGCGCTCGTGCCGTCATACACTGCGTTGGCAACATCGGAAATCTCGGCACGGGTCGGACGCGCATTGTGAATCATGGACTCCAGCATTTCCGTCGCCGTGATCACCCGCTTGCCGAGCAGGCGACACTTGGTGATGAGGCGCTTCTGAATAGCAGGCAGTCCCTCAAACGGAATTTCCACGCCCATGTCGCCGCGGCCGATCATGATGCCGTCACACGCCTCGCAGATCTCTTCAATGTTATCGACGCCGGGCTGGTTTTCGATCTTTGCGATGAGGTCCATATTCTTTGCGCCGTGCTCCGTCAAAAACGCCTGGACATCCAAAAGATCCTGCTTTTGCGACACAAAGGAGCAGGCGATGAAATCCACATCGTTTTCGATGCCGAACAGCAGATCCGCCTTGTCCTGTTCACTGAGATAGACCTGCTTTAGCACCTTGTTGGGGAAACTCATGCTCTTGCGATCGGACAGCTCGCCGCCGATGCACACGCGCGTCACGATGTCGTCGCCCCTGACTGCCGTGACCTCAAATTTCAAAAGGCCGTTGTTGAGCAGGATGATGTCCCCCGCCGCCAGCTCCTTCGCAAGTCCTTTGTAGCTCACGGAAACACGCTGACCGTTCCCCTCCGCGTCGGCGGTGGTGAAGGTGAAGGTGTCGCCCTCATTGAGAAAGATCTTACCGTCCTTGAAGGTGGAAATGCGATATTCCGGACCTTTGGTGTCGAGCATGATGGCAAGCGGAACACCGCACTCTCTGCGCACCTTCTTGATGAGGTCGATGCGTGCCTTGTGATCCGCGTGCGTTCCGTGCGAAAAATTCAGCCGCGCCACGTTCATGCCCGCCTCGCACATGGCGACAAGCGTTTTTTCGTCGCTGCACGCCGGGCCGATGGTGCAGACAATTTTCGTTTTGCGCATAGGGCAACGCTCCTTACTGAAAAAACTAGAATCAAGTTTAGTATAGCATATTCTGTCCGTTTTAGCAATAAAAAATCACGGCACCCCGCAAAAGCTGCGAAATGCCGCGATCTTTATTTTTTCACCGTGCGGTATTTCTCCCTCGTGGCAATACCGCCGCGGATGTGGCGCTGCGCCTTGTTGGTGTTGAGTACCACCCGCACCTGCCCATACAGCTGCGGATTGACCTTCTGCAACCGCTGCGAGACATCCTTATGTACCGTCGATTTGGATATATGAAACTGCTTTGCCGCCGCGCGCACGGTCGCGTCGTTTTCAATGATATATTCACCCAGCACAACCGCGCGTTCCTCTACGCCATCCCTCATACGATCAACTCCATCCGCTATGCTGTTTCATCCTATGCGGGGAGACGGCGAAATATGATTTTTCATACCGCTTGCCGAAATTTTCCGTCGGGGGCTTGTCGGCGGTGCGGGATATATGGTATACTGGATGTGTATATTATAGGAAAAGAGGTCTCCCGTCATGACGGATACACACGACAGCTACATTTCCCCGCTCTCCACACGCTATGCCTCAAAGGAGATGCAGGCGGTCTTTTCGCAGAATTTCAAATTCCGCACCTGGCGGCGGCTGTGGATCGCGCTGGCGCGAGCGGAGAAAAACCTCGGGCTTGCCATCACCGACGAACAGATCGCCGAAATGGAGGCGCACCGCGATGACATCAACTATGCCGTCGCCGAGGAACAGGAGCGCCGTGTGCGCCACGATGTCATGGCGCATGTCTATGCCTTCGGACAGCAGTGCCCGAAAGCCGAGCCCATCATCCACCTCGGCGCGACAAGCTGCTATGTCGGGGACAACACCGACATCGTGATCCTGCGGGAGGCGTCCCGCATCGTTCTCGGCAAGGCGGCGCTGGTCGTGCAGGCGCTGTCGGATTTCGCCGAACGGTATAAGGCGCTGCCCTGCCTTGCCTACACGCACTTGCAGCCCGCACAGCTCACCACCGTCGGCAAGCGCGCGACGCTGTGGATCAACGAGCTTTTGTATGATATAAAGGCGCTGTCCTTCGAGCTTGACCGCCTGCAGCTGCTCGGCTCCAAGGGCACGACCGGCACGCAGGCGAGCTTTATGGAGCTTTTCGACGGCGACGAGGAAAAGATCGACAAAATGGAGCAGATGATCGCTGCGGAAATGGGCTTTTCCGGCTGTGTGCCGGTGTCGGGGCAGACCTATTCCCGCAAGATCGACTACTATTTCCTGAGCGCACTTTCCGGCTTTGCCCAGAGCGCCTATAAATTCGCCGGCGATCTGCGCATCCTGCAATCGTTCGAGGAGATCGAAGAGCCGTTTGAAAAAACGCAGATCGGCTCCTCCGCCATGCCCTATAAGCGCAACCCGATGCGCTGCGAGCGGATGTGTGCGCTGGCGCGCTATGTGATCGCGGACGCACAGAACCCCGCCATGACCGCGCCGATGCAGTGGTTCGAACGCACACTCGACGACAGCGCCAACAAGCGCATCGCCGTTTCGGAGGCGTTTTTGGCGGTGGATGCCATCCTCAACATCTACATGAATGTTGCCGCGGGACTGACGGTGTACGAAAAGGTCATCCGCCGTCGCGTGATGGAAAAGCTGCCGTTCATGGCGACCGAGAATGTTCTCATGGAGTCGGTGCGGCGCGGCGGCGACCGTCAGGCGCTGCATGAGGTCATCCGCGTCCACTCCCACGCCGCCGCATGGCGCGTCAAGATGGAGGACGGCAAGAACGATCTCATCGAACGGCTGGCAAACGATCCCGCCATCCCGCTGACCGAGGAGGAGATCCTCGCGCAGTTTGATCCGCAAAGCTATATCGGCAGAGCGCCGTCGCAGGTGACCGCCTTCCTCAAAAACACGGTAGCACCCGCCATCGCGCCCTATGCCGACGCCGCATACAAGTCCGAGCTTTCCGTCTGAAAATTTACAGATTTGACACAGGTAGAGACGGGGGATGCGGTATACTGATCTATATACTAGGAAAGGGAAAAGCAGACACATGAACTATTCGGAGATCACCCCCTACATCGAAAAACTGGCACATCTTTCAAATGCCAACAACCACATCCGCCCCGAAATGTACGCCGAGCATCATGTCAACCGTGGGCTGCGGGATATGAACGGCAACGGCGTTGTCACGGGACTGACGGAAATTTCCACCATCAACGCAAAAAAGACGCTGGCAAGCGGAGAAGTCGTCCCCTGCCACGGGCAGCTTTTTTATCGCGGCATCAATGTCTATGACCTGGTGACGGGATTCATCGAGGATGACCGTTTCGGGTTCGAGGAAACAGCCTATCTGCTGCTGTTTTCCGCGCAGCCCGATCGCGGGGCGCTGGCGGAGTTTCAAAAAACGCTTGCCGACTATCGGTCGCTGCCCACCTCGTTTGTGCGCGACATGATCCTCAAAGCGCCGGGGCGCGATATGATGAACATTCTGTCCCGCTGCGTTTTGGCTTTGTATGCCTATGACGAAAATCCCGACGACATTTCCATTCCCAATGTGCTGCGCCAGTGCTTACAGCTCATTTCCGTTTTGCCGCTTTTGGCGGTGTACAGCTATCAGTCGTTCCAGCACTATCATCAGGGCAAAAGCCTTTTCATCCATCTGCCGGAAAAAGGGCTTTCCACAGCGGAAAACCTCCTGCGCATCCTGCGGGAGGACGGAAATTTCACGCACCTTGAGGCGAAGATGCTTGATCTGTGCATGGTGCTGCACGCCGAACACGGAGGCGGCAACAACTCCACCTTCACCACCCATGTTGTCACCTCGTCCGGCACGGATACCTATTCCGCGGTCGCGGCGGCGCTCGGATCGCTCAAGGGGCCGCGTCACGGCGGCGCGAACATCAAGGTCGTGCGCATGTTCGACGACATGAAAAACAGCATCGATATTCACGATGAGGGCGCCATCAAGGATTATCTCGTGCGTCTTTTGAACCGCGAGGCGTTTGACGGAGCGGGGCTTATCTACGGTATGGGACATGCGGTCTATTCGCTGTCCGACCCGCGCGCGGACATTTTGCGGGAATGTGCCCGTGATCTGTCGCACGAAAACGGACACGAGGAAGAATTTTTGCTGTATGAAAAAGTCGCGTCGCTCGCCCCCGAGGTCATCGCCGAAAAGCGGAAGATGTACAAGGGCGTCAGCGCCAATGTCGACTTCTATTCGGGACTTATCTATCGGATGCTCGGACTGCCGTGCGAGCTGTTCACGCCGCTTTTCGCCGTTTCGCGCATCGTCGGCTGGAGCGCGCACCGCATTGAAGAAATTCAGAACGCAGGCAAAATCATCCGTCCTGCCTATATCGGCGTGAAGCCGACCGGCAGCTATGTGCCGCTTGCCGAGAGATAACAATCCGTTAGTGGGAACCGCAACGCAGGAAGCAAATCGCTTCCTGCGTTTGTTTTATAAAGCACCCATCCCCTACACCCCGCATATAGTAGCATAGATACTACTATCGGAAGGGCTGGACATCATGGATACTCCGCGAACGCTCAAGGATATTGCGCCCGGAGAGCACGCCCGCGTTTTGTCGCTTGGTTGTACAGGCAGTATGCGGCGACGGCTGCTCGACATCGGGCTTACCGAAAACACACCGGTCACCTGTCTCGGACGCAGTCCGGCGGGCGATCCCTCGGCATACTTAATCCGCGGCGCTGTCATCGCCATTCGCCGAAAGGACAGCGCCGACATCTTCATCACATCGCCAAAGGAGGTGCCGACATGGGACTCACCCATCGCTCCGTAGGCATACAGGCGGTCGACTCCGGACTCGCCATACAAAAGAAAACGCCGCATGATCCGGTCGTGGCACTGGCGGGCAACCCCAATGTGGGCAAAAGCACCATCTTCAACGCGCTGACCGGCTCCAATCAGCACACCGGCAACTGGCCGGGCAAGACCGTCAGCAATGCACAAGGCTATTGCAAGACAGCGGCGCACGGGTATGTGCTGGTGGACATCCCCGGCACATACTCCCTCATGGCACATTCCGCCGAGGAGGCGGTGGCACGCAACTTCATCTGTTTCGGCGCGCCGGACGCAGTGGTCGTGGTGTGTGACGCGACCTGTCTCGAACGCAATCTGAATTTGGTGCTGCAAACGCTGGAAATTGCAGACAACGCCGTTGTCTGCGTCAATCTGATGGACGAGGCAAAGCGCAAGGGCATCTGCATCGACACGGCAAGGCTGGCGGCGCGGCTCGGCGTGCCGGTCATCAGCACCACCGCCCGCAAAAAGGCCGATCTGCATCGGCTGATGCAGGCGGTCGATGAGACCGTCGATCGAAAAACGCCGCAGCGCCCGCTCACCGTCAGCTATCCCGCACCGATCGAAAAAGCGGTCGAGGCGCTCGATGTGCGCCTGCGGGGGGCGTTTCCGAACAAAAGACGGCGGCGGTGGCTGTGTCTGAAGCTGCTCGACAGTGATCCATCCCTTTGTGCCGAGATCGACGCGGCGTGCGGCGACGGCTTTTTGGAGGAGCTGAACGGCTCAGCGGAAATGGCAAAAGCACAGGAGATTTTGAAGGATGCGGGACTGACACAGGACACGCTGCGGGACGCCGTTGTGACCGCGATTGCGGATACGGCGGGGCGCATCTGTCGCGGCGCGGTTACATACCGGCAGGAGGACTGCCACCGCCGCGACCTGCGCATTGACCGCGTGCTCACGGGCAGAGTAACCGCCTATCCGCTCATGCTGCTGTTGCTCGCGTTCATCTTCTTCCTCACCATCTATGCCGCCAACTATCCGTCCGCACTGCTGTCTGCGGGGCTATTCTGGGTGCAGGACAGACTCACCGACCTTTTCACTGCTCTGCACGCGCCCGCGTGGCTGCACGGCGCACTGGTTTTGGGGGTCTACCGTGTGCTTGCCTGGGTCGTGTCGGTGATGCTGCCGCCCATGGCGATCTTCTTCCCGCTGTTCACGCTGCTGGAGGATGCGGGCTATCTCCCGCGCATCGCCTATAACCTCGACAAGCCGTTCCAGCGCTGCCACGCCTGCGGCAAGCAGGCGCTCACCATGTGCATGGGCTTTGGCTGCAACGCCGCGGGCGTTGTCGGCTGCCGCATCATCGACTCGCCGCGCGAGCGGCTCCTTGCGATACTCACCAACAACTTTGTCCCCTGCAACGGGCGCTTCCCCACCCTCATCGCCATCCTCACCATGTTCTTTGTCGGCACGGCGGGCGGCTTTTTCTCCTCGGCACTTTCTGCACTGCTGCTCACCGCCGTCATCCTCCTCGGCATTCTCACCACCTTCGGCGTCACGCGCCTTTTGTCAAGGACGCTGCTGCGCGGCATGCCGTCCTCCTTCACGCTGGAGCTGCCGCCCTATCGCCGCCCGCAGATCGGCAGGGTCATCTGGCGCTCCATCTGGGATCGCACCGTCTTTATCCTCGGCCGTGCGGCGGCGGTCGCCGCACCTGCGGGACTGCTCATTTGGCTGCTTGCCAACATCAAGGCGGGTGATATCTCGCTTTTGCAGCACTGCGCCGATTTCCTCGATCCCTTTGCCCGCCTGCTCGGCATGGACGGCGTCATCCTCATGGCGTTTATCCTGGGCTTTCCCGCCAACGAGATCGTCATCCCCATCATCATCATGACCTATATGGCAGAGGGCAGTCTCACGGAGCTTGCGGGACTTGAGACCATGCGCGCGCTGCTCACGGCGCACGGATGGACGGCGGGGACGGCAGTGAGCGTCATCCTTTTCTCGCTGTTCCATTGGCCCTGCTCCACCACGCTGCTCACCATCAAAAAAGAAACGGGCAGTTCTTTCTGGACGCTGCTTGCCGCCCTGATCCCCACCGTTGTCGGCATCCTTGCCTGTATGGCGGCAACCGGGATTTTTCGCCTATTCACATGAGCAGCGTTTTATGCTATACTGAAAAAAAGCGAGGGATGTCTATGAAACGAAAAAGAGAAACGCCGACTTGGCGCAAATGGCTCTATTGCCTGCTGCCCGCTCTTGCGGCGGTGACGCTGTATCTCCTTTTGCCTCTTTTTCCGCGGTTTACGGAATATGTGTGGGTGCGCGGGGTGTTTCGCATCGTGTCCTTCCCCCTCACGGAGCTCATGTCCCTTTTCCCGTTTTCCGTGACCGAGGTTGTCGTTGTCGCCGGCATCCCCGCGCTTTTGGCGCTTGCCGTCGTTTTTGTCGTCCGCCTTGTGCGGCGTGCCGATCGGCGGCGCGTTGCCGAACGCGGGGCACGGTTTGTCGCCTTTTGTCTTTCGCTTTTCCTTCTTTTGTTCATGGTGATGGACGGCGGCAATTTCTCCCGCCCGCCCACGGCGACGCTTTTCGGATTGACCGAGAAAACCTATGACGCCGCCTTTTTGCAGGCGGTCACGGCGGACCTCGCCGCCAAAACAAACGCCGCGCGGGCAAATGTCGCCGAGGATGCCGACGGATATATGACGCTGTCGGCGAGCAAGAGCGCCACCCTGCGGGCGGCGGACGACTGCTATAAGCCGCTGCGGGAGCGCTATCCCTTTCTTGTCAGCGGCGTGTGGCGCGTCAAGTCGGTGGCGCTGTCGCACCTGTGGTCTTATACCGGCTACACCGGCGTCTATTGCCCATGGCTCTCTGAAGTGAGCATCAACACCGACACGCCCGTCAGCGAATGGGGTCACACCGCCGCGCACGAGATCGCCCACACCATGGGCTTTGCCAGAGAGGACGCCTGCAACTTTGTGGCGTATCTCGCCTGTGTCAGCTCCGACAATCCCGATTTTGTCTATTCGGGCTATCTTGCGGCGTTCACCTATTGCGCCAACGCCCTCTATGACTACGACAAGGACGCCTTTCGCACCGTTTTCCTCTCCCTGTCCGACGGCGTGTGCCGTGACCTCAAGCAGCGCAGCAGCTATTGGAAGCAGTTTTCGGGGCAGGTCATGGACAGCTCGCAGAGCTTTAACGATGCCTTTATCAAGGCAAACGGCGTAGAAAGCGGCATCCTCAGCTACAACGAAGCCGTCTCGCTCATTTTGCAGTATTATGATACGAACAAGATCCTGGCATAAAAAAAGGAACGCGCACGCGTTCCTCTTTTTTGTTTTATCTCGCCAAAAAGCGGGACAAAAATTCTTTTGTTTTCGGGTTTCGCGGATTCTCGAAAATGTCGTGCGGCGCGCCCTCTTCACAGATAACGCCGTCCGCCATGAACACCACATTGGTGGACACATCGCGAGCAAACGCCATTTCGTGCGTCACGACGATCATCGTGAGTCCCTCCGCGGCAAGGTTGCGCATGACATCCAGCACCTCACCGACCATCTGCGGGTCAAGTGCCGAGGTCGGCTCGTCAAAGAGCAACACCTCGGGCTCCATCGCCAGTGCGCGCGCGATCGCCACGCGCTGCTTCTGACCGCCGGAGAGCTGGGCGGGCTTTGCGTTGATATACGGCTCCATGCCCACTTTGCGGAGGTAGTTCATCGCGATCTCCTGTGCCGCTTTGCGGTCACGCTTTAAGACCGACACCTGCCCGGTGACGCAGTTTTGCAGCGCGGTCATGTTGTTGAAGAGATTAAAGCTCTGGAACACCATCCCCACCTGCGTGCGGTACCGGGAGAGTCTGAAATCGTCCGCTGTGATGTCCTTACCGTGGAACAGCACCTTGCCGTCCGTCGGCGTTTCAAGAAGGTTGATGCAGCGCAGCATCGTGCTCTTGCCCGAGCCGGACGCGCCGATGATGCTCAGCACCTCGCCCTTTTCCACAGAAAGATCAATGCCGCGCAGCACAGTGTTTTCACCGAACTGCTTTTTGAGACCGATGAGTTCAATTACCTTTTCCGCCATGCCTCAGCCCTCCCTCTGCACATGGATTTCGGCGGCCGAGGCGCTTTGCGAACCGAAGATGGTGTAGCTGTTCTTGCCGTCCAACCGTTTCTCGATATACCGCAGAATTCTCGTCACGGTGAAGGTCAGAATGAAGTACAGAACGCAGACGACAAGATAGGTCTGGAATGTCTGGAAATTCTGACGCTTGATGATGCCTGCGAAATAGTAAAGCTCGGTAACGCCGATGACATTCAGCACCGATGTATCCTTAATGTTGATGACAAACTCGTTGCTGACCGACGGCAGGATGTTGCGCATCACCTGCGGCAGCACCACCTTTACCATGGTCTGCGCATGGCTCATGCCGATGGACAGTGCGCCCTCAAACTGACCGCGGTCGATGGAAATAATGCCGCCGCGCACGATCTCCGCCATATAGGCGCCTGTGTTGATGGAAACGATCAGAATACCCGACGGAATGAGCGGCAGCGTTTTACCGCCGGTCGCAAAGGCATAGCCCCAATAGATGACCATGGACTGCACCATCATCGGCGTGCCGCGAAAGATCTCCACATACACGGCAATAATGCCGTTGAGGATGCGGTGCAGCACGCGCGGCACCGCGCGCTTGGACAGCGGCGCCGTGCGCACCATGCCGGTCAAAAGACCGATGAGCAAGCCCGCGACCGTGCCGACAAGGGCGATGAGCATGGTGTTGCCCACGCCGGACAAAAGCTGCGGATAGTATTTTACAAATATCTGTGCAACATCATTCAAAAAGCTCATAATTGCCTCGCTTATCCGCGATCATCACTTCCTGATGATCACGACAAGATTGGATTCGTAGTAGGTGTCCGTAAAGTCGATCTCCTTCGCGCGCTCCGCGGTCGGGCTCATGCCGGCGATGACGGCGTCGATGGTGCCGGACTGCACGGCAGGCAGCAGAGAATCCCATTCAAGCTGATAAACCTCGAGCTTCATACCGAGCTTATTGGCAACATACTGTGCGATCTGCACATCATAGCCGTTGGCATAAAGCCCATCCTTGCCCTCGCCGGAGATCGGCACGGCGCCGAGCGAGTCGCCCGTGGTGTCCGTCCAGTTATACGGCTCATAGGCACACTCCATGCCGATCTTCAGAACACCCTCGGTGGTGGCGGGAGCGGCACAGCTCACTGCAAAGGCCTCTACCTTTTCACCCGCTGCCAGCGACACAATCTGTTCCATGAGCTGCTCGCGCTGTTCGGTCGTGATGGCCGCGAGGATGGCGTTGATCTTTTCTCTCAGCTCCGAGCCCTTCTTCAGACCGACGGCGATGCCGACATCGGCAGCGGTCGCCGTAAAACCGGTGTCATTGTTCTTCAGATGGATGTAGTCAAGCTCCGTGTTAGTCTTGCAGACGGAAACAGCCGTCGGCTCTTCGGCAATATAGCCGTCGATCGAGCCGCTCTTCAGAGCAGTCAGAAGGTCGGAAAATTCCGGCAGCGTGCTTGACTGCACATCCTCGATCTGCGCCAGCGCATCGGCGTGGAAGGTGCCCGCCTGCGCGGCGATCTTCGCGCCCTTGAGGTCGGCAAGGCTCTTGGCGTTCTTGACATCCACGGTGGACGCATTGCCGCCGCAGCCGGCGAACAACACCATGCACAGCACAGCTGCCAGGAAAACGGATACGATCTTTGTTTTTCTTCTCATGTTGAAAACTCCCTTTCGGAAAAATTATAAAGCCTGCGACCCGATGCGGTATCGCAGGCTTTTATGAAATCGTTCATAAATGTTGCCGTTGATAGCTCTCCGCATAAAATGCGACAGTCTCACGCCTGTTCGGCGTAAGCCCAGCAACCAAGCGGCGGCAACCGCAGGATCACTTCGGCGAAAGCGCCTTTCCCTCACAGCCGTTTGCCGTCGTGCGCCGTGAGCTACTCTTCGCTTTCGCAACCTCTATCAGGTGCTTCTTTATGTGGTGTAGTATAAACCACCTTTTTCGGTTTGTCAACACTTTTTTGCAAGTTTTTTATGCGAGCACCAGGGCGCAGCACTGCCACCCGCAAAGGGCGGGCAGCGACACCGTTATCCCGTCCCCGTTTCTTTCAAACGGCAAGACCGTCGGTTCTTCGCCGGGACGCAACAGCGTCACCGTGTCGGCGTCCCCTTTGATGCAGACTTTGAACGCCTCCGACCGCATGACGGAAAGATTGAGCAGCAGCACCGTCCGCACCGCGCCGCCCGCATCCTTTCGCGGAAAAACGGCGATCTGCTGCGGCGAGGCGACATATGCCGATACGCCGCCGTTTGCATGGGCGAGCGCCAGCCGCAGTCCCTCGCGCCGGGCAAAGGAAATCTCATCATCCTGTATCGTCGGCGAGGACACTACCCATTTTGCGCCATAGCGCGTTTCGACGACGGAAATGCCGTTGCCGATGACAGCGTCGTCACTTCTGCAAAAAAGCGTCGAAAACGCCTTCACGGTCTCGCCTGCGGGGACATAGTGCACATCGAAATTGAGATACCGCCTTTTGTAATTGACCTCCCTTTCGCACACCGTCACTTCGCCGACGGACGAGCTGTACTTCTTCTCCACCGCCGCGCAGGTGCAGCAGAGCCCATAAAGTCCGCTGTCGAAAAGGCGTTTCACCGTGTTCATGTCGGTGATGACCGTGTTATGCAGCAGAAAATCCATGTCCGCAGCCGACAGGTAGGGAACGGCTTTTTCGGTGAGGAGATAGCCCTCTCCCTTCGGGGCGGCATGAAACGGCAGCCCGAGCCGCAAAAGGGCGGCACCCTCCCAGACGCAGGAATCGTTGAAATAGGGCTGCATGTGTGCGTCCATTTTCGCAAACAAGGAGTCGTCGGGCTGATAGACCGCGATGCCTGCGTTTTCCGTGCCGTCGTTTGCCTTAATATACGCCTCGAAAAAGTCCCTGTAGCGGGCAAGATGACCGAACTCCAATGCGCGAAAGTCGAGATCTTCCAGGTTCGTCATCAGCGTGACGGACAGCTCGTTGCTGCCCATAGCGATATACAAAGCGCCCTCAATGCAGGTAAATTCCGGCGATTTGCCGTAGGCAGTGTGCGGCAGATTTTCGATCTCACACGACAGGTTCTCCGTAAACGGCGCAATGCGCGCGTTCATATAGTTGATCGTCAGCGCCTTTGTCAGCACCTCCTGCGGGTTATGGTCGTGATAGAACCCGCCGCCCGCGCGAAACGACGGCACAAAGCCGCTCGCCGCTTTCATCGCCGTCAGAATTTCCTTTTGTGCCATGATGGGGAGCGGCGTCGCACCGCCGTTTTGCAGGCACGGAATTGCCTGCGGCGCCGCCTTTTTCAGAGCGGAAAACAGCTCATGCGCAAATTCCCCGATCGTTTTCACCTGAAAATCGATGTATGCCCGCCGCACGGCGACATCCTCGATGAACGCTTTTTTGAAGGACGCGCGGTCATAGGTCTTGCCCGTCTGCGCGTCGAACAGCGCGATGCAGTGATCGCAAAAGCAAAGCGCCCTCGATCTCCCCATCAGCCGAAGGCGGATGTCGTCGTCGATCCATATTCGTGTCGGCTGAAAGCCCGCATAAACGGGCAGAATTTCACACCAATACCGCCTGAAAGCCGCGTTGTTCCAGCAGAAAACGCCTCCGTTGCTTTCGCCGTCGATGTCGGCGATGCAGTCAAAGGCATCCGGCGAAAACCCGCTCGGATAGTTATAAAGCGAGCTTTCGTGATGCCCGACGGTGCGGCTGATCTGCATGGATGCCGTGATGTCCGCCTCCCGAAACGCCTGCGCCGCCGCAGCCATCTTTCCTGCATCCTCTTTTGCCTGGGCAAGGCTCGGCAGGCCGTACGATGTTGCCAGCCACACCTCGTCAAAGCACCTGTCATTTTTCTTGACGGCGTCGATCAACGCGCTTATGTACGCCGCATCCTTGTGATCGTTGCTGCCGAGTCGCAATGAGATCGTCATGTTGTTACCTCACAAAACTGTCGACGGTGCGGACGACGGCACGTCGCTCCACCCCGGCGTGAAAATACCCTCTCTGCGCATTTCCGCAAGATCGCCGAAAAGCGGCGACAGATCCGAGAAAATGCGGAAGGTAAGACGGACTCTCTTGCCGCGGTATGCGGCGGGGATCGCAAAAACATAGGGCGCACAGTGCCGCGCCGCCGTCCTTTCGCCGTTTATGAACAGCTCCGTATAATACGGTGCGGCATCGGGCAGCGCGACCGACGGTTGATCGACGGCGACCTCTCCCTCAAAGGTGACATGCCCGAAAAATCTGCCTTGACCGCTGCGGGCGGAAAGCCCCTCTTTCGTGACATCGAAGCTGCCCGAAAGGATGACCGCGGGCAGATAAGGATAGTCGGCGATCTCACAGGAAAAGGTGTGTTCTCCTTTTTTGAGCGCGATTTCCGCCGTTTTATACAGGCTGTCAAAGCACCCCGTGAGCCCGTGCGTCTCGGCAGCGGCAACAAGCGGGCTGCCGTCGACCTGCACGGTGTCGCCGCCCGCAAAGCTGCGCACATGCACCCGCAGCGCCATATCCGTTTGCAGCGCCAGCGTGCAGGTCGCGGCTTTGAGCAGCCGCAGGCGGTAGACATTGTCATTGCCGCCGACAAAGCGCAATTCCTTCAGAGACAGCGGGAGGATGTCCCGCTTTTCCTCTGTTGCCGTGTCGCAGTTTTCAAAATACTGTACGCCGTACCCCTCAAAGGAGAACCGCACCTGCCGCTCCCCGTTTTTGAGCACGAGCGTCCGTCTTTCCTTCAGCGCGTTCTCCCGCGACACGACCAAAAGACTTTTGTCCGCATACTGCTTCACGAGAACATCCTGCGGCAGCGTGCCGTCAGTCTCGGTGATCAAAACGGCATTTTGCGCGGGCTGCAGCACCCGCAGGAGCGTTTCGGCATCATACTGCCTTTCGGCGTCGTTCTCCAGCCGATAGCCGTCCCTTTCCACCGAGACCGTATACGCCGAAAAGGCATCCTCCTCTTCGCTCAGCACGCGCATGGAGATCTGATTTTTGATGAGCATGTCCATGAGCTGTGCCAGCCGATCATAGACGCGCTGTTCCTCATGCCGACCGCATGCCTGCAAATAGGCGGTGTACGGCATGCGCACGCCGACCGCCGCCTTCGCCGTCTTTCCCGCGATCTTTGCCGCAAGCACGCTGTCGTCCGCCAGATGTTTCGCGCCCGCAAAGTCGGGGTTATACAGATTGAAGTTGTCAAAGAAATCCGGCTTTTTGATGTTTCCCCTGCCGTCAAGATGGGAAATGGCGATGAAATATCGGTCAACGCCGTATGCCGCGGCATAGAAAAGCATCTGTTTTCTGCGGGCATAGGAAAGAGAGCAGGGCCCCAGCGCAAAAAGCTCCGCCATCGCGTGCTGCTTGCCATGATATTTTTGGTTTTCGATCATGGAAAACAGCATGTCGTTGTGTACGCCGCATTTCGTCGGGATCTCATCTACGCCCGGCTGCGGGACATTCTCAAAAAAGTCGAACCAATTACCCGTCACCCGCGTTGCTCTAAGCGGGTTTTCGTCGTCCAGCGTGTGGCCGGTCAAAAGGAGACGGTGATTTTTGCACCACAGGGCGATCCGGTCGATATAGGCGCTCTTGAACCGATCGGAGATGAGCTTTCGAAAGACCCACGGGAAAAAGGCGCAATTCTCGCCCCGCTCGAACGCCTCGACATCCGCCAAAAGATCGTTGCCGCAGGCGGCGCGATAGTCTGCCTCCACGCCGTCATAATAGGGATACATCCCCTTCCCATTGGCGGTATAGATGAAGCTCGGCTCGTCGGTGAAGATGCCGACGACGGTATTGCCGAAGTATTCTCTAAGCGTTTTATAGTACACCTCATGCGTCAGTGCAATAAAGCAGTCCACCGCCGCGGGATTTAACATATCGTTGTCAAACGGCTGCTCCACCATCTGTGCCTGTCCCGCGCCGACTGTTTCGACCGCCGCCCGCCTGCCGTCAAAGAAAATGCGTTTTGCCGCAAAAGCTTTGTTTTCCGCTATGACACGGTTTTGGCATGAGCCGGACGGCCAGTTGAATTCATCGTAAAGCCAAAGGTGCATATCGCGCGCCTTTGCCGCTGCGGCGATCTCTTTTATATACTGCAAATACGCATCGGACATATAGGGGATTTCCAGACCCGAGCGCGGATACAGCATTACCGTGTCGATGCCGACGCGGCGGTAGCCGTCAAGCATCGCGGTGATCCTTTCCGTATTCCTGCCGCCGGTCAGCGACAGCATCGGTATGAGCGGACTGCACATATTCTTCACCTCTGCCCACAGGATAGCACAAAGAACGGCTTTGTGCAATGGACAATATCGAGTATAAAAATATCCACGGCGATGTGCCGTGGACGGTTTCATGCTTTCTTTTCATACAGAAACGGTTTCAACTGTTCGTCGAAGGCGGTGATCGCTTTTTCGTCGCCCTTTTCGACCGACAGCGTGAGCGGCTCGCCCATCGGCAGCGACAAAACGCCGATGATGGACTGCGCGTGCACCACACAGTCGCCATCGGAGAGGTCGATGCTGAACGGCTGGCTGCTGCAAAGCTGCACAAAGCGGTGCGCCTCCTCCCGCGAGTGCCAGACCACCGTCGTTTTATACATAAAAAACCCCTCCATTCCGTAAATACTATTTACAGTATACTATTTTTTCGGCAAAAATCAAGAATAAATCTGGGCGATTGCAATTTTTTTCTTTCTGCTGTATACTGAGAGCATCACATTTCACGGAGAGTACAGCATGAGAGCAGTGTTTCACACCTTGGGCTGCAAGGTCAATCAATATGAAACGCAGGCAATGCGGCAATATATGGAGGCGGCGGGCTTTGAAACGGGCGAGCTGCAGGACGGCACGATCCCCGACATCATCGTCATCAATTCCTGCACCGTCACCGGCGAGTCGGATCGCAAGCTGCGGCAGCTTTTGCACCGCTGCAAGCGGGAGCACCCCGATGCGGTGTTGGTGCTGACCGGCTGCATGCCACAGGCGTTTCCTGAGGAGGCAGCGGGGTTTTCCGAGGTGGATGTCGTGCTCGGCAACGCCGCAAGACGCCGCCTGCCGGAATATATCGCGCGGTTTTTCGCCGTGCATCAGCGCATCGTGGACATCCCGCCGCACGACAAGGCGTTTGAAAAGCTGGAGCTTGCCGACTATGAGGGCAGGACGCGCGCGTTTTTGAAGATCGAGGACGGCTGCAACCGTTTTTGCTCCTATTGCATCATTCCCTATGCCCGCGGGCGGGTGCGCTCCAAGGCGCTTGCCGATCTGAAAAGCGAGGCACAGGCGCTGGCGGAAAGGGGATTTCGCGAGATCGTCCTTGTCGGTATCAACCTCACCGCCTTCGGGCAGGACACGGGGCTTTGCATCGCGGATGCGGTCGAGGCCGTCTGTGCGGTTGACGGCATCGCGCGGGTGCGGCTCGGCTCGATCGAACCGGATCACCTCACCCCTGCCATCCTCGCCCGCCTTGCGGCGCAGCGAAAGCTCTGTCCGCAGTTCCATCTTGCGCTGCAAAGCGGCTGCGACGCGACGCTGAAACGCATGAACCGCCATTATACCACCGCCGAATACGCCGCCCTTTGCGACGATCTGCGCGCCGCTTTCCCGCAGTGCGCCATCACGACGGACTTCATGGTGGGTTTTCCCGGCGAGACCGACGAGGAATTTGCCGCGTCGCTTGCCTTTGTGGAAAAGATCGGGTTCTCCCGCGTGCACATTTTTGCCTATTCCCGCCGCGCGGGAACGCCTGCGGCAAAAGCGCCCGCGCAGGTGACAAACAAGGTAAAAGCGGCGCGCAGCCGACAGGCGGCACAGGTGTGCCGCGTTCTGCAGGAGCGCTGTGCCGCCGCTCTTATCGGGCAAGAGGTCGAGGTGCTGCTCGAAACCAAAGCCGAAAACGGGCTGGTGTTCGGGTATACGCCGCAATATGTCGGCGTTCATGTGCGCACCGACCGCCCTGCCGGCACACTGCTGACCGTGCGCATCACCGGCGAGGAAAACGGTGCGTGCACCGCAGAAGAGATCTGAACATAGGAAAAACGGCTCGCGCCATGGCGCGAGCCGTTTTGGTTTTCAGTCGGATCAATACATACCGTCCATGCCGGCAGGAGCGGGAGCAGCCGGAGCCACCGGCTCCTTCTTGTCGGCAACAAGCGACTCGGTGGTGAGCACCATCGCCGCGACCGACGCCGCATTCTGCAGCGCGGAACGGGTGACCTTGGTCGGGTCAACGATGCCGGCGGCAAACATATCGACATACTTCTCGTTTGCGAAGTCATAGCCGTAGTTCAGCTTGCCGGAGGTGCGGATCTTATCGATGATCACGCTGCCCTCAAGACCCGCGTTGACGGCGATCTGACGCACCGGCTCCTCGATGCCCTTGAGCACGATCTTGATGCCGGTCTTTTCGTCGCCCTCATACTGATCGAGCATCGGCTCCACCGCCGCTGCCGCGTTGATGAGCGCCACGCCGCCGCCTGCGACCAGACCCTCTTCGACAGCAGCCTTCGTCGCCGCCAGAGCGTCCTCGATGCGCAGCTTCTTTTCCTTCATTTCCACTTCGGTCGCGGCGCCCGCCTTGATGACAGCAACGCCGCCCGCGAGCTTCGCCAGGCGCTCCTGCAGCTTTTCGCGGTCAAAGTCGGAGGTAGTGGTCTCAATCTGATTGCGGATCTGCGCCACACGCGCCTTGATCGCCTCGGCATCGCCTGCACCGTCGACGATCACGGTGTTTTCCTTCTGCACCTTGACCTGGCGTGCGCGGCCGAGCATATCCATCGTGGTCTCCTTCAGCTCAAGACCGAGCTCCTCGGAAATGACCTGACCGCCGGTGAGGATGGCGATGTCCTGCAGCATTTCCTTGCGGCGATCACCAAAGCCCGGCGCCTTGACGGCAACGCAGGTGAAGGTGCCGCGCAGCTTGTTCACGATGAGCGTGGACAGTGCCTCGCCCTCGATGTCCTCGGCGATGATGACCAGCTTCTTTCCCGCCTGCAGGATCTGCTCCAAAAGCGGGAGAATGTCCTGAATGTTGGAAATCTTCTTATCGGTGATGAGGAGATAGGCATCGTCGATGACGGCTTCCATTTTATCGGTGTCGGTGACCATATACGGCGTGATATAGCCGCGGTCAAACTGCATGCCCTCGACGACCTCGGTATAGGTCTCAGCGGTCTTGGACTCCTCGACGGTGATGACGCCGTCGGAGGAGACCTTCTCCATCGCCTCCGCAATCAGCTTACCGATGAAGGCATCGCCCGCGGAAATGGTCGCGGCGGATGCAATGTCCTCCGAGCCGCTGACCTTCTTGGAATTAGCCTTTACCGTCTCCACGACCTTGTCGACCGCCAACTGCATGCCGCGCTTGACGCCCATCGGGTTCGCACCGGCAGCCACGTTCTTCATGCCCTCACGAATGAGCGCCTGCGCCAGCAGCGTCGCCGTCGTCGTTCCGTCGCCGGCAACATCGTTGGTCTTG
The DNA here is from genome assembly GCA_004558485.1 of Ruminococcus sp. Classification (GTDB taxonomy): domain Bacteria; phylum Bacillota; class Clostridia; order Oscillospirales; family Acutalibacteraceae; genus URNF01. The sequence goes on from SFCS01000005.1 coordinate 36,759, forward strand.
GTGGAAACTTCCTTCACGAGCTGCGCGCCCATGTTTTCAAAAGCGTTGTCCAGCTCGATCTCCTTGGCGATGGTGACACCGTCATTGGTGATGAGCGGCGCGCCGAATTTTTTGTCCAAAACGACATTTCTGCCGCGCGGCCCCAGGGTGATCTTCACGGTGTTTGCGAGCTGATCGACGCCCGACTGCAATGCTTTTCTGGCTTCTTCGCCGTACAGAATTTCTTTCGACATAGCAATTCCTCCCAAACTCAGTCAACAATCGCCAGAATATCGCTCTGGCGCACAATGGTGTATTCCTGCCCATCAAGCTTGATCTCCGTGCCGGAATACTTGCTGGTCAGCACACGGTCGCCGACCTTAACATACATGGTAACTTCCTTGCCTTCCACATTGCCGCCCGGCCCGACTGCGACCACCTCGGCAACCTGCGGCTTCTCCTTGGCAGAGCCGGCGAGAATGATGCCACCCTTTGTGGTCTCCTCCGCCTCTACCATTTTGATGACGACTCTGTCCGCCAACGGTTTGATAGACATATATATTCCTCCCAGTCATAGTATATAATTCTGGCACTCTTTGTCCCTGAGTGCTAAAACATATTGTAACCGATTTTTCAAAAAAATCAATAGGTTACAGGAAAAAAATTCCGAATTTCATACTTTTTTAACAAATCAGCCGAAGTACATATACAGCTGACATTTGAGCATGCCGTTATACAACTTGCGGCGGCGATCCGCCCTTCTGCCGAACAGGCGCTCGAAATCCTCGTGCGGGCTGATGACAGCATAGCTCCAGCCCTTTTGCGGCACGAAAACCTTTCCCATCAGGCGATAAAGCGCCTCTGCCGCCTGCACATCCAGCAGCCTCTCGCCGTAGGGCGGGTTACACAGCACCACGCCGCTGTCCCCGCGCGGCACGAACTGCTTGAGGTCGGCGACCTCTGCCGTGATGCGCTTGCCGACGCACGCCTTTACCGCGTTTTCCTTCGTCAGACGGATGGCGTCGGGATCAATGTCGCTGCCGTAGCCGTGGAAGGGGCTTTCGGGATGCGCAAAGCTGCGGGCGCGCTCCCGCTCCGTTTTCCAGATCTCCTCCGGCACCTGCCCCCACCGCATGGCGGAAAAGCGCCGCTGGATGCCGGGGGCGATGCCCGCCGCCGCCAGCGCCGACTCAATGAGCAGCGTGCCCGAGCCGCAGCAGGGGTCAACGACCGTCTCCGCGCGTCGCACCCGCATCAGGTCGGCGATCGCCGCCGCCAGCGTCTCCTTGATCGGCGCGCCGCCCGCATTTTGGCGATAGCCGCGCTTGTGCAGCCCCGCACCGCTGGTGTCGAGGAGCAGCGTCGCCTCGTCCTTCAGAATAGTGAACTGGATCTGGTGCAGGCTGCCGGTCTCAGGCAGCCAGGCAAGCCCGAAATGCGCCCCGAGCCGCGCCGCGACCGCCTTTTTGATGATCGCCTGACAGTCGGGGATGCTGTGCAGCGCGGAGTTGAGCGACCACCCCTTGACGGGAAACGCATCCTCTTTTCCGATCCACTGCTCCCACGGCAGCTTTTTCACACCCTCGAACAGCTCCTCAAAGCTGCGTGCCGTGAAGCTGCCGAGCAAAAGCTGCACCCGCTCGGCATAGCGCGACCCGATATTGGCGCGCGCCAGCATCTCCATGCCGCCCGAAAACAGCACCCGTCCGTTTTCCGGCGTCACCTCATCGGCGCCCATGCGGCGCAGCTCATCCGCCAAAATGCCTTCCACGCCGAAAAGACACGGCGCACAAAAACGAAAAGTTTCCATTGTCACTCCCACAAAACAAGAGGGCTGCGACCGAAGCCACAGCCCCAAATTTCACTGCCGACCGCCGCCGCGGCGGGAGAACCCGCCGTGCTTGCTATCAAGGGATCTCTTGAGATCCGACATTTTCTCATCGCTGGTTTGTTTGAAGCGGGACATCATGTCCTCGAAGCTGCCCGCCGTGTTGCTGTGCGCGGGACGCCACTCGAACTCGCCGGGTCTGCCCGGAGAGACCGCCGGCTGACGCGGCTGCCGCGGTGCGGGCGGCGTCGCCTTTTTGATGGACAGGCTGATCTTCCCATCCTCGCCGACCGTCAACACCTTGACCTTGACCGTTTGCCCCTCCGTGATGAAATCACGGATCTCCTTCACATAGGTTGACGCCACTTCGGAGATATGTACCATGCCGGTTTTTCCTTCTCCGAGATCGACGAACGCACCGAACTTCGTGATGCCTGTAACCTTCCCCTCGAGAACTGCTCCAACTTCCACCTGCATAAACGCTTTGTTTCCTCCCACTCAGTTTTCCGGAACGACCTTAAATATCTGCTCACCCGGCAGATAGTATCCCTGCTCACGGGCACCCTCCGCCAAATAGGTGTCTGCATTCTCTACTTTGTCCTTGAGCGACTCGTTGAGCAGCTCCTGCTTTTGAATATCGGCGTCCAGCTGTTCGATCTCCTGCTTTTTGTTACGCAACTGAATTTGCAGGGAAACGATCTGCACCACCACATAGACCGCAAACGCAGCGAACGCGATACGCAAAATGATATTCTTTTTCTTCTTTTTCGCGTTCTTCGCAGCACGCATACGCATACAGTCCTCCCTTCGCACATCTATACAAGGATACTATACTATACCTGCGGCGGCTTTTTCAAGAGTTTTTTCAAAAATTTCGCACTTTTTTTGGGAACACGACATACTTTTTCCGACATTTTCCGCCTTGCGGGGGTAAGCCGCCGCCAAAGCGCCGCAAACGGGCGGGAGACCGCACGGCAAAGCGCGCGCCAAAGACGGTAAAGCTCCCGCAAAAGTACGGCAAGCAGCCCGTGCAGCACGCTGCCCACCGTGTAGTAGCAGGCAAAAAAGCCCGCGGCAATGCCGACGAGGCTATAGAGATACAAAACGCCGTCCGTAATCGCCAAAAGGCAGAAAAATACCGCCACCGCCGCTGTCAGGCAAAAGAACACATCCTGAAAAAAGCAGCTTTTTGCGGTCGGCGGAAACAAAAGGCGCAGGGTGCGGAAGAGCTCATAGTAAAGCCCTAGGAGGAACCCCACCCCGCACGCATAAAAAAGACCGGTCAGCTGCGCTGTACCCGTGATGCCCATATCTACCGAAACAGTTTGCCGAGCTTACCGCGGCGGGTCTCACGGCTGGTGTATACCAGTGTATCCACCCGTCCCGCCAGCCGCAGGTCACCGGTATCGAGCTGCAGCTGCTCAATGTGCAATCCCGCGCCGCACACCGTCAGCATGCCGCGGGTGGTCGACACCTTCACCGTTTCCTCGTCAAAGCTGTCCACATCGATGACGCCGCCGACCTGCAGGCGCTCCCGCTCCTCCAATCGCAGCGAGTGCGGCATCTCATTCTCCGACGGGCGCTGTTCCGACACCGAATGCTGTTGCATCGCCATCCCTCCCCTTATCCGTACATACTATGGACAAAGGGCGAAATATATGTCAGGAAAGTATCTCGTACATGCCGGCTGCATCGCTTTTGCCGACCGTCTCCTGCACGGCAAGCACCCGCACGCGGATCTCCCGCGCGCCCAGCGTCACCGTCAGTTCGTCGCCCACCTTGACATCATAGGATGCGCGCGCCGCCTTGCCGTTCACCGTGACCTTGCCCGCGTCGCACACCTCGTTGGCAACGGTGCGGCGCTTGATGATGCGGGCGACCTTCAAATATTTGTCTAAACGCATACAGAACCCTCCAAATCAAAGCAACAAGATCTCCACACAGAAAAAGCCGCCATACGGCGGCTTTTTCCTATAAGCAATCTTACTTCGCGACAGCGTCCTTGAAAGCCTTGCCGGCCTTGAACGCAGGCTGCTTGGAAGCGGCAATCTTGATCTCGGCGCCGGTCTGCGGATTGCGGCCGGTGCGCGCAGCACGCTCACGGACTTCAAAAGTGCCGAAGCCGACGAGCTGAACCTTGTCGCCGGCGGCGACAGCCTCTTCGATAGCGGCAAACACAGCCGCAACAGCCTTTTCTGCATCTTTCTTGGACAGTTCAGCCTTCTCGGCGACTGCCGCCACGAGTTCTACCTTGTTCATTTCTGTATACCTCCAAAAGTTTTATACTCCAGCGGTAAACCGCTTATGGATACAATCATTTTTCCAAAGCCTTCTGCCATTCTGCGGCAGTCAGCGCGGAAACATCGCGCCCGTCGGCGGTGAGCTGCGCCTCCGCGGCAGCAAACCGGTCGATGAACCGATTGGTCGAAAGCGCCAACGCCTCCTCGGCATCCGCCCGCACGCTGCGCGCCAGCGCCGTCGTCAGAAACAGCATTTCGCCGACCGTTTCACTGTCGGGCTTTTGCTGCGCCAGCGCAGCGATGCGCTCTCTGATGCCGTCGGCATCCGCCGCCACATTCAGTCCCACGCGCTTTGCACGGCTCATCACCTTGTCGGCGCGCATGAGCGCGGGCAGCGCGTGCGGCACGCCGTCGAGAAGTCCCGCCTGCGTCGTTCCTTTTTCGCGACGCTTGGCGGCATTCCAGCTGTCGAGCGCGCCCTCGGCACTGTCGGCGACCACATCGCCGAACACATGCGGATGACGCTCCACGAGCTTGCGGGCAAGCCCGTCCACGACATCGCCATAAGAAAAAGCGCTCTCCTCCTCTGCAATGCACGCATGCAGCACCACCTGCAGCAGCACATCACCGAGCTCCTCGCGCAATCCGGCGGCATCGCCACGGTCGATCGCCTCGACCGCCTCATATGCCTCCTCGACGAGATTGGTGCGCAGCGACCGATGCGTCTGTTCCCTATCCCACGGACAACCGTCGGGGGAACGCAAGAGACGCATGATCTCCAAAAGATCGTTCATATCATAGCGCGCTTTGCGCACAAAAGAGATCGCCATAGACTCTCCTTACAGGTATCATACCGCATCAGGGGCGGGATTGCAAGTGCTTTTCGTAAAAAAAAATCAAAAAGTACCGCCCTTTTCGGCAAAATTTAGATAAAAAATCAGAGTTTCTTGCCGCACGCCTGGCAATAGACGGCCTCGGCAGGGTTGTTTTTACCGCAAGCCGCGCAGTGCTTAGTGCGGCGCAGCTCGTCGATTTTCGCTGCAATCTCCGCCGCGCGCGCTTCAAGCCCCTCCGCCGTCGCAAACAGTTCGGCAAGCTCCGGCTGCGCTTCTTCACCGCGCGCATCATACACCGCGCGTCCGATCTTCTCCAAAGCAGCGGACAGCGCTTTCTGCGTGTCGATCGCTTCCATCTTCAATTTCGTGAGGCTCACAAGCTCGCCGGTCTTTTTTCCGGCGGCATCCGCCAAGTCCTTCGCCTTGCTGATGACTTCTTCCACTGTTGTCATGAGAACTCCTCCCTTGCGAGCATTATATACCCAATCTGCGAAAAATGCAAGTGTCACCCAATAAATTCGTGCAGCATGCTGTCCTGCGGCAAAAGCTCTGCCGCAAGCGGCGGGAACACCGTCAGAAGCCCCGTGAGCCGTTTTGCTGTTTCGGCATAGGGATCGTTCGGCGGCACTGCCGCCAAAAGCGGCAGGAGAAAGCTTCGGAAAAGACACGGTTCAAAGGCAAAGGCGGTATCGATCACGAGATCGGCGGTTTTGGCATAGGGGAACAGATACAGCGTCTCCCCGCGCGTCACCTGCGGCCACATCCCCATCGTGTGCGAAAAGGGACTGGCGCGGAAACGGTCATCCCGCACAATGCGCCGCACCAGCCGCAGATCGCGGCGGGACAGCCACACACCGTTTTCGTTCGAAAAGCGGGACAGCGTGTCGATGAACAGGCGCGTCGTCATCTCGGACGGCAGATATGCCCCGAGACAGGGATTGAACGCATGGATACCCTCGATGATCACCGCCGCGTCCGCCTCCAGACAAAGCGGCACGCGCTCTGCCTTCGGACGCCGTGCGGAAAAGTCAAACTGCGGCAGCGCCGTCTCCCCTTTTTGCACCAATTCCGTGAGGCACATCTGCAAAAGCGGCAAATTCAGCGCGTCGATGGACTCATAGTCCGGCCTGCCGTCCGGCAAAAGCGGTGCTTTTCCCTCGCCGAGATAAAAGTCGTCGAGCGACAGGACATGCGTCACCGTCCCTTTTGCGGCAAGCGCTGCCCTGAGCAGTCCCGCCGTAGTGGTCTTGCCGGACGAGGACGGGCCGGACAGCAGCACGAAACGGCGGCCGTCCTTTCCGTCATGGATCGCTGCGGCGACCGTTTCCACCGCCTCCCTGTATCGCGCCTCCTCGGCGGCGACGAACGCAGCGGGATCGTTTTTCACCGCCGCTTTCGCCGCTGCGACCGAAAGCGGTCGCGCTTCAAAGCTGTTCATAGAACGCTCTCACCTGTTCCTTTCGTTTGAGCATGTCGTCAAACCGCGCCGTATATTCATACGGGAATTTATAGTTGAACACCCGCTCCAAATAGTCGCTGTTCGGCTTTTTCAGCTTTGTCACCGCGCCTGCACCGCAGCCGACAATGGTGTGGGTCTCATCCATGATATACACATTATAGAGTCCCTCTTTGCCCGGCTTTGCCCAACCGGTGTTTTCCTGATTGCTGACGGCGCGGCTCTGACGGTAGAGATAATACGGGCGATAGCCGTTTTGCGGCAGCACCTTGCCCGTGTGCGCGATCATCTGCGCCGCCTCGCGGCGGTCGCCGTAGTCGCTGCGGTGACGCAGCACCAAATTCGACGCGCGCTTTAGGCACAGGGTATGCACCGTGATGCTTTCCGGTTCAAGCGCCAAAATGCCGGAGACCGTCTCGGCAAAGCCGGCGGGCGTATCCTCCGGCAGACCCGCGATGAGATCGGTGTTGATATGCTTCATGCCGCAGCGGCGGGCAAGATCAAATGCCTCATAAAACTGCGCCGCGGTGTGTTTTCTGCCGATGACGCGCAGCACCGTGTCCTGCAGGGTCTGGGGATTGATGCTGATGCGATCCGCCCCCGCCGCGGCAATCGCCGCAAATTTCTCCGCCGTCACCGTATCGGGTCTGCCCGCCTCGACCGTGTATTCCCGCAGATGCGAAAGATCAAAGTGCTTTTCGATGACGGCAAAAAGCGCTGCAAGCCGGTCGGCGGAAAGCGTCGTCGGCGTGCCGCCGCCGAAATAGATCGTTTCGAGCCGCAGCCCCAGTGCGCGCATTTCGTCGCCCGTGAACGCCAGCTCCTTTTTGAGGCACTCGACATAGTCGGGCATCAGCTTTGCCGCACTCTCCACCGTTTGGGAGACAAACGAGCAATAATCACAGCGGGTCGGACAAAACGGAATAGACACATAGAGACTGTAGGACTCCGGGCGGGACAGCGCCAAGATTTCGTTTTCGTTTTTGAGCACCGTTTCGAGCAGCGTCAGCTTTTCGGGCGAGACGCGCAGCTTTTCCCGAAAGTGCGCCAGCGCCGCTGCGGTGCCGTTTTGCGCCGTCAGGCGGCGCAAGAGCTTCACGGGGCGCACACCCGTCACCAGCCCCCACTCCTGCTCGGTTTGCAGCAGCGCGGACAAAAGGCGGTATAAAAGCGTGGTCATGGCAAGCTCGCACGCATCCTTAAGCTGCGGCGTCGCGGTTGCCACCGTGTCGGTCAGCGTCTCATCGGCGTCGTCCAGCCGCAGACGCACCGCAATGTGCACCGCGCCCCTGCTGTTCTCCAGCGTCCCCGTCACCACAAGCCCCGCAAGGCTTCCGTCGTCAACGGTGTCATACAGCGTCACGATCTTCTCCTGCGGCAAAAACAGGCGGCAGATATTTTCCATTTCAAAATGAAAATCGTTGCCGCACAACAGCAAATACATAGCGAAAACTCCTAGCGCATATAGGGATTGACGGTGCGCTGCACCGCCAGCGTGGTGGCTGCGCCGTGACCGGGCAGCACACAAAGGTCGTCGGGGATAGCGGCAAGCCGTCCGAGCGACAGCGAAAGCGCCGTCGGATCGCCCGTCGGGAAATCCGTCCTGCCGACCGAGCCGTCAAACAGCGTGTCGCCCGTGAAAAGGCGGTCGCCGAGCTTATAGCAGCAGCTCCCGCTTGTGTGTCCCGGTGTGTGCAGCACCTCCACGGTCTCTCCGCCGAAGGAAAAGGTGTCTCCGTCGGCAAGAAGGGTGTCCGCCGTCAGCGACAGCGGCGCGGGCGAAAATACGCTGCTGAGATTTTTCTGCGGGTCTGCCAAAAGCGATGCCTCCGCAGCGAGAGCGACGATCGGGCAGGAAAACACCGTGCGCAGCGCGGCGGCAGCCCCGATGTGGTCGAAATGCCCGTGGGTGAGCCACACTGCCGTCACCCGCAGCTCCTCCCCATTCAGATACCGCAAAAGGCGCTCCGCCTCGTCGCCGGGATCGACGACGGCGGCAGTGCCGTCGTCCGCCTTCACGATATAGCCGTTTGCCTGCATCCTGCCGAGCGGCAGCGTGGTTATCTGCATGCCGCACCGTCCTTTTTCCAGATGTCGGTGTCAAGGAGGATGGTCACAGGGCCGTTGTTGAGCAGCGACACCTGCATGTGCGCGCCGAAAACGCCGGTCTCCACCGGCACGCCGAGCGCGCGCAGCGCGTCGCAGAAGTGGTCGAAAAGCGGCGATGCAACATCCGGCGCTGCCGCGCCGATAAAGCTCGGGCGTCTGCCGTGCGAAATATCGGCGCAAAGCGTGAATTGCGACACGGCAAGCACACTGCCGCCGATGTCAGTGACGGACAGGTTCATCTTGTCCTGCGTATCCGTGAAAACGCGCAGTCCCGCCACCTTTTGTGCCAGCAGCTGTGCCTCTTTTTCGGTATCCTGGGGCACAATGCCGACGAGCACCAAAGCGCCCGCGCCGATCGCGCCGACCGTTTTGCCGTCCACCGTCACCGATGCATCGGTGACACGCTGAAATACTGCCTTCATTGTATTTTTCCTCTCTCAGTTGGCGGTACGCTCAATGCGATCCACGCCCGGCACATGCATCAGCCGCGCCGTCACCGTTTGCAAATGCTCCACGCTGTTGACGCCCAGCGTCAGCAGCACATTGACCGCGTCCTGATGTGGTTCTCTGGCGTTGATGGCGTGGATCATCACATGCATCTGCGCCAGCAGTGTGGTGATGTCCGCCAACAATCCCTGGCGGTTGGTCGCATAAATCTGCAGTGACGCCTTAAAGTCTCCGTCGACGGAGGTCTCCCAGTGTGCGCTCACCCACCGCTCAGGCTCTGCCGCCGTCGCGATATTTTCCGGCACATTGGGGCAGTCGCGTTTGTGTATGGAAACACCGTAGCCGCGGGTGATGAACCCGATGATGGGGTCGCCCGGCACGGCGTTGCAGCAGCGGGCAAATTTCACAAGACAGTTATCCATGCCTTCGATAACCACACCGCCGGTGTTATGCCGCCGTCTGACGGGCTGGCGCACCGGCTGCGCCGGTTCTGCATCGGCGTGCACCATCTTCAGGTAGTCGTCCCGCATGCGCGGCATCAGATGCGAAAGCTGCACGCCGCCGTAGCCGATCGCCGCCTCGAAATCCTCCAGTGACGCAAAATGCTGTTTTTGCGCCTGCGCCTGCAAAAAGGCGTCCATCTCGTCATCCGACAGGCGGATGAGGTTGCGGGACAGCTCGCGCGAAAGCTCGGCGTGCCCCTGTTCGATGTTTTCCTCGCGGCGCTCTTTTTTGAACCAGCTGCGGATTTTGTTGCGCGCCTCGCTCGTTTTGACGATATTCAGCCAGTCGCGGCTCGGACCGTGTCCCGCCGCCGAGGTGGTGAGCACCTCGACGATCTCGCCGATCTTCACCTTATAATCCAGCGGCACGATCCTGCCGTCCACCTTCGCTCCCACCATGCGGTTGCCGACGGCGGAGTGAATAGCATAGGCAAAGTCGATCACGGTCGCGCCCGCGGGCAGGGCGATGACATCGCCCTTGGGCGTGAACACATACACTTCCTCGCCGGACAGGTCGCTCTTGATGCTGCGCACGATGTCCTCGGCGTCGTCCACATCCTTCTGATTTTCGATGAACTGCCGCATCCACGCGAGCTTTTCGTCCAGCTTATCCTGCTTTTGCAGCCCCAGCTTATACTTCCAGTGCGCCGCGATACCGTATTCCGCCGTGTAGTGCATCTCCCATGTGCGGATCTGCACCTCGAAGGGGATCTTCTCCTTGCTGATGACGGTGGTGTGCAGCGACTGATACATGTTCGGCTTGGGGGTGGAGATATAGTCCTTAAAGCGGTTGGGCAGCGGGCGGAACATGTCGTGCACGATGCCCAGCACATTATAGCAATCGTTGACATTGTCCACGATCACACGCACCGCATATATATCGTAGATTTCCTCCAGCGTTTTCCCCTGCATGTACATTTTACGGTAGATGCCGGGGATGCTCTTGATTCTGCCGGAAAGGTTGCAGGAAATGCCGTATTCCTTCAAATGGCCGCCGAGGCGTTTTTGGATGTCCTGCAAAAAGGCGTTGCGCTCGTCCTTGCGCAGCAACAGCGCCTCCTCGATCTCATGATAGGCGACGGGATCGAGTATGCGCAGCGACAGATCCTCAAGCTCCTCCTTCGCGGCACGGATACCGAGGCGGTGCGCCAGCGGCGCATAGATGTCCATGGTCTCCTTCGCCTTATCCCGCCGCTTTTGCTCGCTCCAGCCGTCGCTCGTGCGCATATTGTGCAGGCGATCCGCCAGCTTGATGATCATGACGCGGATGTCCTGGGACATGGCAAGCAGCATCTTTCTGACATTCTCCGCCTGCTGCTCCTCCTTGGTGGAAAAGCTCATCTTCGTGATCTTCGTCACACCGTCCACAAGGTTCGCCACGATATCGCCGAAGTTCTTGCGGATGTCCGCAAGCTCCACACCGGTGTCCTCCACCACATCGTGCAAAAGCGCTGCGGCGATGGTCTCGCTGTCCATGCCCATTTCCACCAATATGGCGGCAACCGACAGCGGATGGCAGATATATTCCTCGCCCGAGGCACGGCGCTGCCCCTCGTGGGCAGTGATCGCCGTCGCCATGGCGCGGTCAATGAGATCCAGGTCATAGGAGCGCTCGCTCTGCATGATCATGGTCTTCAGGTAGCTGACAGCAGCCTCCCTGGTGCGGGGGATTTCCATCGTTTGTGTTTCCTTTCCCTGAAAATTATTGCAGATACTGCCACAGCGGCGTTGCGGAAAGATCGCTCTTTCCCGCAGCCGGCAGCAGGGTGATACAAAGCTCGTTTCCGGTGTCCTTGAGGGAGACAAGTCCCGCCTCCCGCCACAGCTCCAGCGCCAGGCGCACGGAAAGCGGCGAAAGCTCCTTGTCCCCGACGCTGTACCACAAGGCATCGAGCGTCCCGACAAAGCCACCGCGCTGCACCAAAAAGCGATACAGCCTTCCCATCGCCGCCCGTTCGGGCAGCGGCGCTTTCTTCTCCTGCCGCAGCACGGCGTCGAAATCCTGTGTCGCCGCCAAAAACGGCGCGGCGTCCACATCGGCAAAGCGGATGTCCCGCAGCAGAACGGTCGGTGAAACAACACCCTTATACACATTTTTCTCCAGCGTCACCGCCAGATCGCACACCGTGCCGCATGCGACGGGAAACGCCGCCTGTTCGGTGTGGAATTTGAGGACGGCGAGCTTGGTGCCGTTTTTGGAAAAGGTCAGGCGCAGGTGCTTGCCGCCGCCGATGGGCGTGATGTTGTCAAGGCGCATTCCGAAAAGCCCGAAAACCGGCGTGGGGTTGCCCGCGCCGAACGGTTCGAGCGCAGACAAAAGCGCCAGCTTTTCCGCATCGATCTCAGACGGGCGCAGCTTGAAGTCAAGGCGCAGCTCCGGGATCGGCATTTGCGGAAAATGCTCCGCCGCATAGGCGTTGATTGCGCGGCGAAAATCCGCAATCCCCTCCGTTTTCAGCGAAAGTCCTGCCGCCAGCGCGTGTCCGCCGAAGGTCAAAAGGCGGTCACTGCACGCCGAAAGAGCGTCGAAAAGCGAAAAGCCTTCCAGACTTCTGCCCGATCCGTGTGCCGTATCGCCATCCGTGGACAGCACGATACAGGGCTTGCCGAACCGTTCGGTGAGCCTTGCCGCCAAAATGCCGACAACGCCCGTCGCCCAGTTTTCCCCGTCGATGACCGGCACGCGGTCGGCGGCAAGCGCGGGATCCTCCTGCAGGCGTTTGTCGATCTCGGCGAGGATGTGCAGCTCGGTCTCCTGCCGCTTGGTATTTAGGGTATGCACCGTCTCTGCCAATATGTCGGCTTTTTCCTTGTCGGTCTCCAAAAGCAGCGCGGCGGAAATGCGCGGGTCGTCTATCCTGCCGGCAGCATTGAGCCGCGGCGCGAGCGAAAACACCACCCTGGTGGCGGTCAATTCCTTATCCGCCATGCCCGCAAGCACACAAAGCGCCCGCAGTCCGGGGCGGCGCAGGTGATTGAGAACCGCAAGTCCCCGCCGCACCAGCGTGCGTCCTGCGCCGACAAGCGGCATCACGTCGGCAAGCATACCGAGCGCCAGCAGATCGCCATAGCGCTCCATGATGATGTCCGCGTCCCCCTCCAGAGCACAGCAAAGGAGATAGGCGATGCCGACACCCGCATAGCCGGTGCAGCCGCTCGGACAGTCCGCGCGGTGCGGATCGACGACAGCGACCGCCGACGGCAGCGTTTCCTGCGGCTTGTGGTGATCGGTCACGACCACATCCATGCCCGCCGCATTTGCCCGCTCCACCGCCTCGACGGCAGTGATGCCGTTGTCCACCGTGATGAGCAGCGAAACGCCGGCGGCAGCAAAGTCATCGACCGCGCCGGTATGTAGACCGTAGCCGTCCCCTTCGCGGGTCGGCAGACGATATGCCACATTGGCGCCGCGGCTTTTGAGATATTCAAACAAAAGCGCGGTCGCTGTGACGCCGTCGACATCATAGTCACCGTAGATCATCACCGACTCACCGGTGTCGATCGCCCGCTCAATGCGCTCGACGGCAAGGTCCATGTCGACAAGCGAAAAGGGATCGTCCTCCTCGCCGCCCACCAAAAAGGAAAGTGCCTCGTCGACAGTGGTGATGCCGCGCGTCGTCAGGAGCAGCGCCAAAAACGGCTGAATCTCACATTCCTCCGCCAGAGCGCACGCCGCATCCTTCTGCAATTCCGGCAACAGCCATCTGTGCATCGCCATCGTCCACGTTCCTTTCCGTATCTATCTGTATATATACCGTATAGTATAGCATTTTTCTGCCGAATATTCAACAAGAAAATAGAAACCCGCCGCAAAACCTTGCGGCGGGTCTCCAAAAGAGTTTAGTTGCGTTTCACGGCGAGGGTGACCGTTTCGCCGTTGATGTCCCATTCCTTGACAAAGCCATCGGTCTCGTTCAGCACCACGCTGTCCGCCAACACATCACCGCAAAGGGCATCGCGGTTGCGGGCAACGATATCGCACAGCTTTTCGTTGCCGCCGACATAGACGGTGATGTGGTCGGTGACCTCAAAGCCCGCCTCCTTGCGCATGGTCTGGATCTTGCTGATGATCTCGCGCATAAAGCCTTCCTCGATGAGTGCCGGCGTCAGCTTGGTGTCCAGCACCACCGTCACCGCCTTTTCGCTCATGGCGAAGAAGCCCTCGGTCTGCGCCGTGTCGATGAGCAGATCCTCCTCGGTGAGCTTTACCTCGCCCGACGGCAGAGAAAGCGTCAAAACGCCCGTCTCTTCAAGCTCCTTGTGAGCAGCGTTGCCGTCGATCGTGGAAAGGGCTTCGCGGATTTCGCTGAGCTGCTTGCCGTATTTCGGTCCGACGGTTTTGAGCTGCGGCTTGAAGGTGTAGGAGGTGAAGGCTGCGGCATCGTCCACAAACCTCACCGTCTTGACATTCAGCTCCTCCTCGATGATCTGCCGATACAGGTCGGACAGCGGATGCTCCGCCTTGACATACAGGCAGGAGAGCGGCTGACGGTTCTTGCGGTTGGCGCCGTTGCGAGCGGCTCTGCCGAGCGCGACCACCTCGAGCACTTCCTCCATGTCCGCCTCCAGCTTTTTGTCCACAAAGCGGGCATCGACGGAAGGGAAATCGCACAGATGGATGCTTTCGGGCGCGGTCTTATCGAGCGAACGCACCAAATTCTGATAGATCTCCTCGGTCATGAACGGGATCATGGGCGCTGCCGCCTTGCAGATCGTGACGAGCGCGGTGTACAGCGTCATATAGGCGTTGATCTTGTCCTGCTCCATGCCCTTTGCCCAGAAGCGCTCGCGGCTGCGGCGGACATACCAGTTGCTCATTTCGTCCACAAAGTCCTGCAGCGCGCGCGCCGCCTCGGGGATGCGGTATTGATCGAGGTTCTCGTCAATCGCGCCGACCGTCGTGTACAGGCGGGACAAGAGCCACTTGTCCATGACCGACAGCCTGGCGGGATCGAGCGTATATTTTGTCGCGTCAAACTGATCGATCTCGGCATACAGCGTGAAGAACGCATAGGTGTTCCACAGCGTGCCCATCAGCTTGCGCTGTCCCTCCATGACCGCCTTGCCGTGGAAACGGTTCGGAAGCCACGGAGCGGAATTGCTGTAGAAATACCAACGGATGGCGTCCGCACCGTAGGTCTCCAAAGCGTCAAACGGATCGACGGCGTTGCCCTTGGACTTGGACATCTTCTGTCCGTTTTCATCCTGTACATGACCGAGCACGATGACATTCTTATAGGGCGCTTTGTTGAAGATGAGCGTCGACACCGCCAAAAGAGAATAGAACCAACCGCGCGTCTGATCGACTGCCTCGGAAATGAAGTCAGCGGGGAACTGCTGCTCGAACAGGTCGACATTCTCAAACGGATAGTGATGCTGCGCAAACGGCATCGAGCCGGAGTCAAACCAGCAGTCGAGCACCTCCGGCACGCGGTGCATCTCCTTGCCGCAGTGCGGGCACTTGATCGTCACCGCGTCGATAAAGGGGCGGTGCAGCTCGATATCGTCGGGACAGTTGTCCGACATTTCCTTCAGCTCGGCGATGCTGCCGATCGCGTGGCGGTGACCGCAGGAGCATTCCCAGATGTTCAGCGGCGTACCCCAATAGCGGTTGCGGCTGATGCCCCAATCCTGCACATTTTCGAGCCAGTCGCCGAAGCGACCCTTGCCGATGCTGGCGGGGATCCAGTTGATGGTATTATTGTTTTTGATGAGGTCATCGCGCACATCGGTCATCTTGATGAACCAGGATTCGCGCGCGTAGTAGAGCAGCGGCGTGTCACAGCGCCAGCAGAACGGATAGTCGTGCTCAAACTTCGGCGCGTCGAACAGCTGACCGCGCCGGTCGAGATCCTGCAACACGAGCGGATCTGCCTTTTTCACGAACAGGCCGGCAAACGGCGTTTCGGGCGACATATTGCCCTTGCTGTCCACCAGCTGCACAAACGGCAGGTCATACCGTCTGCCCACCTGCGCGTCGTCCTCACCGAAGGCGGGCGCAATGTGGACGATGCCGGTGCCGTCGCCCATGGTGACATAGTCGGCGCAGGTGACGAAAAAGCCGCGCTTTTGCTGCTTGTCCGCCAGTTCCTTGGCGCAGGCATACAGCGGCTCATATTCTCTGTTTTCCAGCTCCTTGCCGGTGTAGCGCTCCAGGACCGTATATGCCGGGGTGTCGTCGGTCGCCAGCTTGCCGAGCACGCGGTCCAGCAGCGCCTCGGCGATATAATAGGTATTGCCGTCGGCGGCTTTCACCTTGCAATAGGTATCCTTCGGGTTGACGCACAGCGCGACATTGGAGGGCAGTGTCCACGGCGTGGTCGTCCAGGCAAGGAACCAGGCATCTTCTCCCACCGCCTTGAACCGCACGACGGCGCTGCGCTCCTTCACGCACTTATAGCCCTGCGCAACCTCGTGGCTGGACAGCGGCGTGCCGCAGCGCGGGCAATAGGGAACGATCTTGAAGCCTTTATACAAAAGGCCGCGCTCCCAGATCTTCTTCAGCGCCCACCATTCCGACTCGATGAAATCGTTGTGATAGGTCACATACGGATGCTCCATATCCGCCCAAAAACCGACCGTGTCGGAGAAATCCTCCCACATGCCCTTATACTTCCAGACGCTTTCCTTACATTTGCCGATGAACGGCTCCAGTCCGTATTTCTCGATCTGCTCCTTGCCGTCCAGTCCCAGCTCCTTTTCAACCTCCAGCTCGACCGGCAGACCGTGGGTGTCCCAACCCGCCTTGCGCGGCACCATATAGCCCTTCATAGTACGGTAACGCGGAATCATATCCTTGATAACGCGGGTGAGCACATGCCCGATGTGCGGCTTACCGTTCGCCGTCGGGGGACCGTCATAAAAGGTATAGGTCTCGCCCTTCTTACGGTTATCCATACTTTTCTCGAAAATACGGTTGTCCGTCCAGAACTTTTCAATTTCTTTTTCGCGTCCGACAAAGTTGAGATCGGTAGATACTTTTTTATACATTATTGTATACCTCCCGCAAAAAAATAAATGCCTTCGCCCGAAACGGGACGAAGACATCTTCGCTAACCACCCATTACTGCATACCGGCATATGCGCTTTCGATAACGGAAAAGCACCGGTCAGGCTTACTGAGCGCACGCGCCTTCAGCCGACGGCTCCGGAGGGATGTTCACCGTGCCATACTCCCGCTCGGGCTCTCACCGTCCCCGATTCGCTGCCGTTTTCGTGCACAGATACTGTCTCCATCACAGCTTTGCGTTCATCATATACCCTTTTTTTACGGTTGTCAAGGGGGCGCAAAAGCACCGAATATTCGTTTATACATCGTTTTTATGCATTTGTACCGAATAAAATGTATAAAATTAGAAGAAACCGCGTTTTTTTCAAAAAAACTTGAATTTTTATTCATTTTTCTATTGACATATGCGAAATCGTGTATTATAATACAGCCATCGTTTGAACGAACAATAAACGAACAATAAAAAGCAAATTTGAAAAAGGGGTTATCGATCATGAAAAAAGTTTTGAGTCTTCTGGCAGTCATTGCGATTGCCGCCACCGTCTTCTGCTTCGCCGGCTGCGGCGAAAAGGTCACCGCAAAGGTCATCGATTATCAGCTCACCAGTGAAGAATATGCTTTCGCCGTCAATCCGAAGGACGCCGATCTTCTCGCAAAGGTCAATGCGTTTCTGAAAGAAATCAAGGGCAACGGCAAGTTCGACGAGGTCGTCGGTCACTACTTCGGCGAAGGCTCGCCCGTCGAGATCACTTCCGCCAAAGAGGACAGCTCCAAGGATCAGCTGGTCGTCGTGACCGAGCCGGGCTTTGAGCCGTTTGAATACACCTCCGGCGACAAATATGTCGGCATTGACATGGAGCTTGCGAAAATGCTTGCCGACAGCCTCGGCAAAGAGCTGGTCATCAAGCCCATCGACTTCGACTCCATCTTCCAGACGCTGAACACCGACGGCGCTGACATCGGCATGGCGGGCATCACCAAGAATGAAGAGCGTGCAAAGCTCGTCACCTTCAGCGACTCCTACTATAATGCAGCGCAGAAGCTGATTGTCAAGAGCAACGACACGAAGTTCAAGGATGTCAAGAGCAAGGAGGATGTGGAGACTGCGCTGAAGGCACTCTCGAAGGATGTCAAGATCGGCGTGCAGACCGGCACCACCGGCCAGTCCTATGTAGACGGCGACGAGAGCTTTGACTTTGCAGGACTTACCGCCACTTCCGTCGGCTATCAGACCGGTTCGCTGGCTGTGAACGCCATGCTCAACGGCGACGTTGATTATGTCATCATCGACGAAGCGCCCGCGGCTTGCATCGTAAAAGCAGTGAACGCCCTCAACGGCTAAGAGTTTTATGCAGCGCCTCTCCCCCTCGTGAGGGAGAGGTACTGCCATATTTGAAAGGAAAACCGTATGGCTGGTTTTAATGTAAAATGGGCCGCATTTGTGCGTGCCTTTATCGACAACGACGGCTACAAAAAGGTGCTGACCGGCTTGCAGAACACGCTGATCATCGCCGTGGTCGGTCTGCTCATCGGCATTGTGATCGGCACAATCATCGCCGCCATCGAGGTCATGCCGAAATACAAGCGTCTGCCGCGCATCCTTGACAAGATCTGCCGCGTGTATGTCGCGTTCTTCCGCGGTACGCCGCTTGTTGTACAGCTGTTGGTCGGCTACTTCGTTTTGCGCCCGCTCCTCGGCTTGCAGCTCTCCGCTCTGGCATCCGGCGCCATCATCTTCGGCATGAACAGCGGCGCCTATGTTTCCGAGATCATGCGCGGCGGCATCAACTCGGTGGACGTCGGACAAATGGAGGCGGGACGCGCCGTCGGGCTTGGCTATTGGACGACCATGATGAAAATCGTCATTCCGCAAGCCGTGAAGAACATCCTGCCCACCCTCGGCAACGAGTTCATCGCCCTAATCAAGGACACCTCCGTTGTCAGCTTTATCGGCGCTGAGGATCTGTATGTCGCGTTCAAGTATATCGGCACGAACAACTATGAGTTCATGGTTCCCTATCTCGTCATGGCGCTCATTTACATTGTGCTGGTGCTGCTCATCACACTGGGTATTCATCTGATGGAGAGGAGGCTGAAGAAGAGTGATAGGCGTAGTTAATCTCACGAAAAAATACGGCGATCTGACCGTTCTCAACGGCATCACCGAGACCATCAACGAGGGCGAACGCATCGTCATCATCGGACCCTCCGGCAGCGGCAAGAGCACCTTCCTGCGGTGCCTCAACTGCATGGAGGATCCCACCTCCGGCTCTATCTTCTTTGAAGGCGTGGACATTGCCGACATGAAGGTGGACATCAATGTGCACCGCCAGCATATGGGCATGGTGTTCCAGCAGTTCAACCTTTTCAACAACAAGACGGTGCTGCAGAATATCACCTTAGCGCCGCTGTACATCGGCCTGAAAAAAATCCGCGGCCGCAGCGAGCGCGCCGCCTTCAAGGCACAGGTCACAGCGCATGCGCACGAGCTTTTGCAGCGCATCGGACTGGATGATTGGGCGGATAAATATCCCTCCACCCTCTCCGGCGGACAAAAACAGCGTGTCGCCATCGTGCGCGCGCTGGCGATGAACCCGAAGGTCATCCTGTTTGACGAGCCGACCTCAGCGCTTGATCCCGAAATGGTTGGCGAGGTGCTGGATCTCATAAAGCAGCTTGCCGATGAAGGCATGACCATGATCATCGTCACCCATGAAATGAGCTTTGCCCGCGAGGTTGCGACCCGTGTTCTGTTTGTAGATGAAGGAAAAATCATGGAGCAGGGCACACCGGAGGAGATCTTCGATCACCCGAAGTGCGACCGTCTCAAATCGTTCCTCGCGAAGGTGCTGTAAAATGCAAAAAAAGGACGCTGCCGGCGGCAGCGTCCTTTTTCATTTCATAAATCGGTTATCATTCACCGCAAATTTTTCAGAAAACTGAGTGTCATAGACGAAGAACAGGCAGAAATTTCGCGGCAGATAGCCGTTTTGCTCCCGCTCGGCGGTCGTGACACCGAAATAGGTGTCCGAGCCGTTTCTCTCCCAGGTCGGGTCGGCAAAATACCATTTCCCGTCCAGCTTCATCATCGTCCATTCGTGCGCCTTATCTTTGAGACCCGACACATGGTCGCAATATATCGTCATTGCCTCGACGCGACACTGCCTAAAGGACAGCGCAGCGCCGCTGCCGCCGCGATCGTCTGCATTTTATATCTTTTAAAGAATATACGCATAGGCGTTCCTCAGAAATCAAAAAGGGCTTTCGCCCTTTTTGATTTTATTCTTCTTTTTTCATCACGGCAATGCCGAGATCATCGAGCTGCGTCTTGTCCACCTCTGCGGGGCAGTCGGTCATCAGCTCGGTCATGTTCTGCACCTTCGGATAGGCAATGACATCCCGCAGCGTCGGCGCGCCGAGCATCTGCATCACCAGGCGGTCAAGCCCGATACCCATGCCGCCGTGCGGCGGAGCGCCATAGCGGAAGGCATCGGTCAGGAAACCGAACTTCTGCTGTGCCTCCTCATCGGACAGCCCCAGTGCATGGAACATATGTCCCTGCAGCTCGGGATCGGTGATCCGAATAGACCCGGATGCCAGCTCGATGCCGTTGAGCACCAGATCGTATGCCTTCGCAAACACCTTTTCGGGGGCGTTGTCGAGATACGGGATGCATTCATCAAGCGGCGCGGTGAAGGGGTGATGCATGGCGAGCCACTGCTCCGTCTCCTCGTCCCATTCGAAGAACGGAAACGCGGTGATCCACAGCAGATTATAGCCGCTGCGCGGGATTTCCAGCTTGTTTGCCAGCTCAAGGCGCACGGCGCCGAGCGTTGTCAGCACATGCTTTTTCACCGTGTCGGCGACAATGAGCACCACATCGCCCTGTTCTGCTCCCGCAGCGTCCAAAATGCGCTGCATCTCTTCCTCGGAGAGGAATTTCCCGAACGAGGAGGAAACGCCCTCGTCGGTCATGCGGATGAAGGCAAGGCCTTTGCCGCCGATGCCCTTGACCATTTCGGTCAGCTTGTCGATCTCCTTGCGGGAGAGCTTTTTCACAGCGCCCTTGGCATTCAGGGCGCGCACCGTACCGCCGCCGTTCACAGCGGAGGTAAACACGCCGAAGCCGCAATCCTTCACCGCGTCGGTGAGGTCGATGATTTCCATGCCGAAACGGGTGTCCGGCTTGTCCGAGCCGAAACGCTCCATCGCCTCGGTATAGGTCAGGCGCGGCAGCGGCAGCGGCACATCGACGCCGAGCACCTCCCTGAACAGCGTTTGCATATACCGCTCGCCGACATCCAGCACATCCTCAACATCCACAAAGGACATTTCCAGGTCGATCTGCGTAAATTCCGGCTGACGGTCGGCGCGCAGATCCTCGTCGCGGAAGCAGCGTGCCAGCTGCACATAGCGGTCAAAGCCCGCCACCATCGACAGCTGCTTATACAGCTGCGGTGACTGCGGCAGGGCATAGAATTCGCCGTTGTGCAGGCGACTGGGCACCAAAAAGTCCCGCGCGCCCTCGGGCGTGGATTTGATGAGCATGGGGGTCTCCAGCTCGATAAACCCGTTATCGTCAAAGAATTTGCGTGTTGCGATCGTCACACGATGGCGGAAAAGAAGATTGTTTTGCAGCGTCGGACGGCGCAGGTCAAGATAGCGGTATTTGAGACGCGTCGCCTCGGCAGCAGTCGTATCGTCCGCAATTTCAAACGGCGGCGTCTGCGCCTTGCCGAGAATACGCAGCTCCGCAACGGCAACCTCGATGTCGCCGGTCGGCAGCTCCGGATTTTTCGATGTACGGATGCGCACCGTGCCGCGCGCGGCGATCACATATTCGCTGCGCAGCGTCACCGCCTTTTCAAACACGTCCTTTTCGGTGTCCTCGTCAAAGGCAAGCTGCAGAATGCCGCTGCGGTCGCGCAAATCCACAAAAATCAGCTGACCGAGATTGCGCTGCCGCTGTACCCAGCCGAACACCGTGATCTCTCTTCCCTCGTCCGCAGCGCGGAAGTTGCCGCAATAGTCCGTTCGTTTCAAGCCCTTTACTGTCTCTGCCATGTTCCCCAATCCTCTTTCCTTATTCCGCCACACTGCCGAAAAGCTCCGCCATGCCCGCCAGTTGGCGATCCAGCGACTTATTGTACAGCGTGGTATATAAGCTGTCGTCCAGCAAGACCTCCTCGGTCTCACCGGTCTGCATGTTCTTCATCTGCGCCACACCGGTCTCAAGCTCGTTGTCGCCGACCACGATGGTGAACCGCGCGCCGCGTTTGTCGGCATATTTCATTTGCGCCTTCAGCCCTCTGCCGACGATATCGGTCTCAACGGCGACACCGCCCTCGCGCAGCTTTGCCGCAATCGCAAAGCAGCGTCTTGCCGCCGCTTCGCCCATGGAGGCAAAATAGACCTCGGGGGTGTCCTCCGGCGGGAACTTGGCGTTGTGCGCTTCCATCACCATCAAAAGGCGTTCGAGTCCCAATCCGAACCCCAGAGACGGCAGATGCGGTCCGCCGAGCTCCTCGATCAGTCCGTCATACCGTCCGCCGCCGCAAACGGTCAGTCCATCGTCTGCGACAAATTCAAACACGGTGCGGGTGTAATAGTCAAGACCGCGCACGATGTGCGGATCAACGGTGAACGGCAGCTCTGCCGCCGTGAGACATTCCTTGACCGCCTCAAAATGGCTGCGGCAATCGTCGCAGAGATAATCAAGCACCACCGGCGCCCCCGCCGCGATGGCGGCACAGGTCGGGGATTTGCAGTCGAGAATACGCATCGGGTTGCGCTCCAGCCGATCGCGGCAGGTCTCGCAAAGCTCTTCCCGTCTGTCGGCAAAATAAGCCTTGAGCGCCTCATAGTATTTTGCGCGGCAGGTCGGGCAGCCGATGGAGTTGATGCGCAGCGTGATACCCTTGACGCCGAGGCTTTCAAAGATGGTGTGTCCGAGCAGGATGATCTCCGCATCCGCCTGCGGCGCGGCAGCGCCGAAGCATTCGACGCCGAACTGGTGAAATTCGCGCAGGCGCCCCTTTTGCGCCTTTTCATAGCGATAGCAGGAGGTGACATAAGCAGCCTTCACCGGCAGCGCGCCGTTGTGCAGTCCGTGCTCCAAAAGGGCGCGCGCCGCACCCGCCGTCCCCTCGGGACGCAGGGTGATCGACCGACCGCCCTTGTCCTCAAAGGTATACATTTCCTTTTGCACCACATCGGTGGTTTCGCCCACCGAGCGCAGAAACAGCGGCGTATGCTCAAAAACCGGCGTGCGCATTTCCCGAAAGCCGAAATCGTGCGCCACACCCAGTGCCGTCCGTTCCACATACTGCCATTTATAGCTCTCCTGCGGCAGCACATCCTCCGTGCCGCGGGGCGCCTGTGTCAACAATTCCATGCCGTTTTGCTCCTCTGTCAGTGATTGGGATTGACGATGTTGCGCCAATCAAGGTCGCCGCGCTCCAGTCCGTGGATCAGCACCTCCGCCGTCGCGATGTTGGTCGCCACGGGGATGCTGCGCATATCGCACAGGCGGAACATGTCGTTTTCGTTCGGTTCAGAGGTCTTTGCCGTCAGCGGGTCGCGGAAAAACAGCAAAAGGTCGATCTCGTTGCAGGAAATGCGCGCAGAAATCTGCTGCGCGCCGCCCTGCGCACCGCTCATATAGCGGGTGATGTTCAGTCCTGTGGCCTCGGCGACCATCTTGCCGGTCGTGCCGGTGGCGCACAGATTATGGCGACTCAAGATCCCACAGTAGGCAATGCAGAACTGCACCATCAGCTCCTTCTTGGCGTCGTGGGCGATCAATGCGATATTCATATGCAGCATCCTTTCATTTACATTTTTTCAAGAGGCGCCAGCAAAACGGTTTCCCCGACAAAGCGGCGCGCAATATTTGAGAAGCACAAGGCCGCGTTACAGTCCAGCGGCAGCGGTCTGCCGTTGGCATTGGCGACCGCGACGGTCTCATCCTCCGGGATCACGCCCATGAGCTGCAGGGCGCTTTCGTCGATGATGCGGTCGATGTCCGGCATGCTGCCGTCCATGATCTTGCGCGGACGCAGGCGGTTGATGATGAGCCGGGCGGGAATGCTCCGCGCCGCTAAAATGTCGCTGAGCAGCCGCGCGTCGCGGGCACACACCATGTCCGGTGTGCACACCACCAGCGCCTCCGCCGCGGCGGCGATCGCCGTTTCAAATCCCCTGCCGACGCCGGCGGGGCAATCCACAATCACCACATCGAAATAGCGGGAAAGCCCCTTCGCCAGCCGATGCAGCTCCTGCGGCGAACAAAGCTGTTCCAGGGAGAGGGGGGCGGGCATCACAAACACATTTTGCGAGACCGGGGAGGCATAGATCGCTTTGATCGGTTTACAGCGTCCGGCAAACACATCCGCCATGTCATACACGGTGTTACTGCCGACGCCGAGCATCAGGTCGAGGCTGCGCAATCCGGCGTCGCCGTCGATAAGCAATATCCGCCGGCCCTGCCGCGCCAATGCATATGCAAGTCCGGCGCAGACCGTGGATTTTCCGGTGCCGCCCTTACCGGAGGTCACCACCACGATTCGTCCCATGCTCTCCCTCCTCACATACTTTATCAGTATACCACAACATTTCCGTCTTGTAAACCGTTTTTACGGCAGCAGCGTTTCCTCCGCCGTTGGCTTTTCGCCGGTCACGCTCGTCGCAAAATAGGCGTCGGTGAGCTTCCGTGCGACCTGCGCCGCCGCGGAAGAAGTGCCGTTTTCCATCACGACCGCAACGGCGATCTCGGGGTTCTCCACCGGCGCATAGGCAATGAACACGCCGTGGTCGCTCTGTCCCTTTCTGCCGGTCTGCGCCGTGCCGGTCTTGGCGGCAACGGAATAGCCCGCCGTGCCGAACGCAGAATACGCCGTGCCGGACTTCACCACATTCACCATTCCCTGCCGCACCGTGTCCATCGCCGTTTTCGACCAGCTCACGGTCGCCGCGATCTCCGGCTCAACGACCTGCTCGGAGGTGCCGTCATAGCTGCGGATGCTGTGCACCAGATGCGTTTTATACCGCACGCCGTCGTTGGCGATCATCATAGCATATGCCGCCAGCTGAATGGGGGTGTAAAGACCGTTTTGCCCGATGGCAAGCCGCAGGTTGTCACCCGCCGTCCAGATGCCGCCGTCCTTTTTGACAGACTCCGGCGTCACCAGCCTGCCCGACGACTCGCCGATCTCGACGCCGGTCGGACTTCCGAAACCGTATAGTCTATGATAGTTGAGCATCATATCCGCGCCCATGCGTCTACCCACATCATAGAAAAAGATGTTGCAGGACTTGGTGATGGCGGTGATGACATTGATCGTGCCGTGCGTACCCATACAGTGCGGCTGATAGTCGTCATAGAAACGGTAGATGCGACCGCAATAAACCGTGGAGGACGGAGTGATCGTCCCCTCGGTGAGCGCCGCAAGCGCGATGCCCGGCTTCATGGTCGAGCCGCAGGGGAAAGCGCCGTTCAGAGCGCGATTGAAAAGCGGATTGTCGGGATCGGCAAGGAGCGTGTTATAGTTCTCCTTGTAAGTCGCCAGATCATAGCTCGGCCAGGACGCGCAGGTCAGCACGCCGCCGTTTTTCACATCCAGCACGACCGCCGCGCCGCTCTTGACATCGTGGCCGTTGGTGGTAGCGGACGATTTCTGCCGCAGCTCCGCCACCTTTTCGGCAAGCGCCGCCTGCGCTGCCTTTTGCAGGTTGGAGTCGATCGTCATGACGACGGTGTCGCCGGGCTTGGGCGCGGTGGTCTCCTCCTCGTCGAGCACATTGCCGCTTTTATCCTTCAAAAGCGTGCGCACGCCCGCCGTACCGCGCAGTTTATCCTCAAAGCTGCCCTCTATGCCACCCTTGCCGACGACATCGTTCATGGCATAGCCTTTTTCCTTCAGCTCCTTATAGTCCTCGGCATAAATCGGGCCGACCGTGCCGATGAGGTGCGACGCGATATCTCCGCCGACATAGTCGCGCACCGGCACGGTTTCAATGTCCACGCCGGGGTATGCCGCGTTGTTTTCCACGATGCGGTACATGGTGGAGCGCGAAATATCGCCAGCAAACACATACGGATTGCGCACGGCAAATTCCTTCACCACCATGCCGTAGCGGATGCCCGCCAAAATGCGCTGCTGCGCGGCGGGATAGCCCTCCAGCTTATAGGAACGCACCATTTCTTCCATACAGTTGTCCGCCGTCGCATACGAGCCCATGCGCAGCTTGGAGCGCAGCGTATCGGCGCGATTGTCATCGGTGAAGGTATAGGGTGCGGTGTCCGAAATGGGCAGCTCGTCGTTCCACGCCTCCCCCGTTTCGGTCAGCAGCGCTACCAGCCGCAGAAGGCAGTCGTTCTGTTCCTTTTGCGCCTCATCGGAAGTGCCCTTCGGGAAATAGTTATAATCGAACATGATCGCATAGGTGGTGCGATTGACCGCAATCGGCACAAGATTACAGTCGAGAATTTCCCCGCGCGACGCGGAAACGCCGATGACGGTGGTGGTGTTACTGTTTGCCTTTTGCGCATAATAGTCGCCATCAACGATCTGAATACGGAAGAGGACGACGGCAAAGACCGCAAAGGTCGCAACGATTGCCAGCGAAAGGCACAAAAGACGCCGCGCGGGCGTGCTGTCAGCATTGCGTTTCATGCGGTCTCACCTTCCTTCAGCTCTCGCGCATGCTGCGTGCGACGCGGTAGATCAGCACATACACCAGCGGAGACAAAATGAATGTATACAAAGCGTTGGGCAGCAGAATGTGCCAAAGCGCATACACTGCCTCCGTGTTGCGGAACTGCACATACCGCAAGAGCCAGTCGCACAGCACATACAAAAGCAGCACCGTACCGTTGAGCAGCAGTGCCGTCAGCCAGTTATTGCGCAAAAACACCTGCACAAGCAATCCGCACATGCAGCCAATCACCAAAAGCAGCAGCGCATCAAGTCCGAAAAGCCTGTCGGCATACAGCGCCCACAAAAGGCCGCCGCCGACGCCGAACGCCGCGCCCACCATCGGACCTTCAAACATGGCGATACAGACGATGAGCGGCAAAAGCGGCGCGGGGTGCGCGCCGAAAAAAGCGGGAAACAGACGCGGCGCCGCCTGCAGCAGCGACACCAAAAGCAGCAGCAGTCCATATGCCACCCAGCGCAGATACAGTCGGTTGACGCGCGCGGTCAGACGGCCGCGCCCAAGCTTCGGCAATGCCATAAGACCGCCCCCCTATTCGCCCTGTCCCGCAAAGGATGTGATGACCATGACGCGCTTGAGGTTCGGGATGTCCACAAACGGTTCAACGGTCGCATACAGCGTCATGCCGTCCGTGTCCGCCGACACCGACGCCACTCTGCCGACAAGCAGTCCCGACGGAAACACGCCGCCGAGTCCCGAGGTGACGATGAAATCGCCGCTCACGACCGACGAGGTGCGTTCAATGATATTGAGGCGCAGCAGTCCCTTCTCCGCAAGGCGCAGTGAGCCGCCGGTGTAGCCGCTCTCGTCGGTACGGCTGACGGAGGCGCTTGCCTTGAGCGCGGGGTCGAGAACGGTGCGCACCTTGCTGTAGGTCAGTCCCACCTCGCTGACAACGCCGACAAGACCGTCCGCCGTCACCACCGGGTCGTCCACCGACACACCGTCGACCGAGCCGGCGTTGATGGAAAAGCTGCAAAAGGGATCGGAGGGATCCATCGTGATGACCTTGCCGTCCGCAAAGGTATAGTCGGGGTGTTCCTCATGCAGACTGAGGATCTGGGTATACCAATCGTTCTGCAATTTGATCTCGTCATAATCCGCGACGCGCTGCCGCAGCTCGCGGTTCTCGTTTTGCAGCGCCTCGACCTGCTTTTGCAATTCGTTGCTGCCCGCACTGCCGAAAAGGTCGCTGACGGCGTCGGATACCCATGTCACGGCGGATTGCAGCGGCGTGACGATCACACCTGCCGCCGAGGCAACAAAGGTGGAGATGCCGCCGGTGGAGGCGGCATAGATCATGAGACCCACCAGCACGAGGGCGACACCGCCCAAAATTTTGAACCCGACGCTCTTGAAAAAGTGTTTCACCGGCGCGCCCTCCTTCCTGCATAGATAGCCGAAAAGCGGGTAGACAATGCCCGCCCGCTTCGGTCAAAATTCGTTTTTACTGATGACGGTTGGAGCGGAAGTCGCTCACCATGCCGAGATCCAGGCATTTGCCCGTGCCGGTCACAACGCAGTCGAGCGGGTTCTCCGCCACATGCACCGGCATGCCGGTCTCGCGGGAAACAAGCTGATCCAGTCCGCGCAGCAGCGCGCCGCCGCCGGTCAGCATGATGCCGTTGGTGATGATGTCCGCGCTCAGCTCGGGGGGCGTACGCTCCAGCGTGGAACGGATGGCATCGACGATCACGGAAACCGGATCGGCAAGCGCCTCGCGCACCTCTTCCGCCGTGATGGTGATGTTCTTCGGCAGACCGTCCACAAGGTTTCTGCCCTTGACATCCATCTGTCCCTCGTCCTCATAGGGGAACGCAGAGCCGATCTTTATCTTGATGTCCTCCGCGGTGCGTTCGCCGATGAGCAGGTTATATTTCTTCTTGATATAGGACACGATGGCGTCGTCAAAATCGTCACCCGCCGTGCGCACCGAGCAGAAGGTCACGATGTCGCCGAGCGAAATGACCGCGATCTCGGAGGTGCCGCCGCCGATGTCCACCACCATGCAGCCCGCCGCCTCTTCGACCTGCAGACCCGCGCCGATCGCCGCCGCCATCGGCTCCTCGATCAGCTCCACACTGCGTGCGCCCGCCTGACGCGCCGCATCCTCCACCGCGCGGCGTTCCACTTCGGTGACGCCGGAGGGGATGCACACGATGAGGCGCGGACGGTGTGCCCAGGTCGCCTTGAGCGCCGCCTTAATGAAGTGGCGCAGCATAGCCGCGGTCACATCGAAATCCGCGATCACGCCGTCCTTGAGCGGACGGATGGCAGAGATGGAGCCGGGCGTTCTGCCGATCATTTCCTTTGCCTCCGTGCCGACCGCCATGACCTCATCCTTTTTGAGATCCACCGCCACCACGGACGGCTCGCGCATCACGATGCCCTTGCCGCGCATATACACCAGCGTATTGGCAGTGCCGAGATCAATGCCGATATCTCTGCTGAAAAACATACTATTATCCTACCCTTCATACTAAAATCCGTCTTGCGGAAAGTTTTGTCAAATATCCGAAATCTTATTATATATCATTCCGATGAAATTCTCAACAAAAAATATTACAATTTCCCGTTTTTTTCCGAAATTTCCGAAAAACCGTCCAAAAAGCGGCGCACTCTGCCGCCGGGCAGCCCCATAACACTGTAAAAATCGCCCTCAATGCCGCGCACGAAGCGCATGCCGAGCCCCTGTACCCCGTAAGCCCCGGCCTTGTCCATCGGCTCGCCGGTGGCGACATACTCCGCCGCCTCCTTCGGTGTGATGGGATAGAAATGCACCGTCGTCGCATCGACAAAGCCGTCCTCGCGCGACGGCGCGCACACCCACACGCCGGTCATCACCTCATGGGCGCGCCCTTGCAGCGAAAGAAGCATTTTTTCGGCATCCTGTTCATTTTTCGGCTTGCCGAGCACTCTGCCGTCCAAAACGACCACCGTGTCCGCGCCGAGCACCGTGCGATCGGGGAATTTCTTTGCCACCGCCTGCGCCTTGCAGCGCGCCAGCGCCATCACAAGCTTGCGCGGCGAAAGTCCCGCGGGCGCTGTCTCCTCGTCGGCGGGACACACCTCAAAGGGGATGCCGGCGAGCGCCAGAATCTCCCGCCTGCGCGGGGAAGCGGACGCAAGAACGATCTTTTCCACCGTCAGTGCCTCCCCGTCGAGCCGAAGCCGCCGTCGCCGCGCACCGTTTTCTCCAGCGTGTCGGTCTCAACGACCGTCGGCTGCAGCACCGGCGTGATGACGAGCTGCGCGATGCGCTCGCCCGGCTGCACCGTGTAGGCGGTGTCGGACTGGTTGATGATCCCCACCTGAATTTCACCCGTATAGTCGCTGTCGATCACACCGACACAGTTTGAAAGCGTCAGCCCATGCTTCACGGCAAGCCCGCTGCGGGCAAACACCAACGCCACCGTTTCGGGCGAGGGCAGACCGATCGCAATGCCGGTCGGGATACGCACCCTCTCTCCTGCCGCCACCGTCAGCGGCTCCTTCAGCACCGCGTACAGATCCATGCCCGCGCTGCCGTCGGTGGCGCGCTGCGGAATGACCGCATCGGGATGCAAACGCTTGATCTTCAGTTCCATATGTTTTCTACCTTCCCGCTTTAATTCCTTTTTATCATACCCGCTTTTTGCTTTTTTTGCAACGGGTAAAAGAAAAAATTGGCATTTTTATTTGGCTTTCCGTTCCTTTTATGGTATACTGACAGTACTACTGAAGGGAAGTGTTGTTATGCCGCCCCCGAATCGTCGTGTAAATGATCGCTACCGTGTGCCGCCGCCGCGCTCGCTGCGCGAGGTGCCGCACTATCTCTACCGCCTGTGTCACAATTTCTTTCACCGCCTTTTTTACATCATCGGCATCGTGTGGGAGGCGCGTCCCGCCATACTGTTTGTGATGCTGCTGCTCGCTGTTCTGAACGGCGTTTTGCCGATCGTCGGCGCGTATATCGGCGCTGCCATCCTCAACGCTCTCGCCGGCGCCCTCACGGGCGGTGTTGCTTTTTCAAGGGTGCTCCGTCTGCTCATTTGGCAGTTTGTCTATCTCTTCGGCACGCGGCTCGTGAGCGAGTGCAACACCATCGTCACCCGCCTTTCCGGCGAAATTGTCAGCAACCACATTCAGATGAAAATTCTGAAAAAGACAAAGGAGATCGACCTTTGCAACTACGATCTGCCGGATTTCTATGAGCGGCTGGAAAACGCCAACCGCGAGGCGGGCATGCGCCCCCTGCAGATCCTCAACGCCACCTTCACCATCATCAGCAGCCTTATCAGTATGGTGAGCTTTGTCGTCATCCTCTGGTCGGTCACGCCGATCGCCCCGTTTGCCATCGTGCTTTTGTCCATCCCCTCCGCCGTTGTCGGCTTTGTCTATCGGCGGCGCAATGTGGAATATATGCGGTTTCACTCCAAGGAGCGGCGACAGATGCGGTACTATGCCGACCTGCTCGTCAACAAGGATATGGCAAAGGAAATTCGTCTTTACGGGCTGGGTGACACGCTGATCGGCCGCTATAAGGCGGTCTTTTCCCACTATTTCGCCGGTCTGAAACGCCTCATTTTAGGCGAGGGCGGCTGGAACATCGGGCTGAACATCGTGTCCACCGTCGTGAACTGCGCCCTGTTCCTCTATATCGCCTACGGCGTGTGCAACGGTACGATGCAGATCGGCGACTATTCGCTCTACACCGGTGCGCTCACCAGCATTGCCGGCGGCATTTCCACGCTGGTCGGTACCACCGCCGTCATTTATGAAGGAACGCTGTTCATCGAAAACCTCATCATTTTCCTCAAAGAAAAGCGGCATGTCGTGCCGCTTTTGCCCGAGGCTGTCCCCGTCGAGCGGCACATCGGGCACACCTTCCGCTTTGAGCACGTCTCCTTTGCCTATCCCGGCAGCGACCGCCTGGTGCTGCGGGACTTGAACTTTGAAATTGCGGGCGGCGAGACCGTCGTTTTGGTCGGGCTCAACGGCGCGGGAAAAACAACGCTCTTGAAGCTCCTTTTGCGCCTGTATGACCCGACGGAGGGCACGATCTATATGGACGGCAAGGACATCCGCCTGTATGATCCCGCCGACCTTTACACCGTTTTCGGCATCACCTTCCAGGATTTCGGAAAATTTGCCGCCACCATCCGCGACAACATCGCCTTCGGGCAGGTGGAGCGCGCGCCGACCGACGACGCCGTCATCGCCGCCGCCAAGCAGGGCAACGCCGACGGGTTCATCGAACGCCTGCCCGGCGGCTATGAGACGCCGCTCATGCGCTATTTTGAGGATGACGGCACGGAGCTTTCCATCGGTCAGTGGCAAAAGCTGGCGGTCGCCCGTGCGTTTTACCGCAACGCGGATGTGCTCATTCTGGACGAGCCGACCGCATCGCTCGACGCCATCGCCGAGCAGGAGATCTTCCGCCAGTTCGACACGCTGCGCGAGGGCAAGACCACCCTCTTTGTTTCCCACCGCCTTTCCAGCGCCACCA
Organism: Ruminococcus sp.; assembly: GCA_004558485.1. Lineage (GTDB taxonomy): Bacteria > Bacillota > Clostridia > Oscillospirales > Acutalibacteraceae > URNF01. Next base: position 68,371 of record SFCS01000005.1, read on the forward strand.
CTGCGTCGCGCATTCTGGTGCTGCAAAACGGCGAGATCGTCGAGGAGGGCACGCACGCCGAGCTGATGAAGAAGAGCGGACACTATCACCGCCTGTTCTCCACGCAGGCGGAGCGGTATATCGCCTCCGCAAAGGAAACGGGGGGGCTTTGATGCGGTTTGAAACGGCATCGCTTGCAGAAACGGACGGCGAGACGCTTGCCCGCCGCATGCTGGCAGAGGAAACGGGGCTGTCTCCCGCCGCGCTGCGTATCCACCGCGCGGCAAACGGCAAGCCGTTTGTCGAAAACGCCCCTGTCTGTTTCAGCATCAGCCACGCGGGGGGTCTCGTTCTCTGCGCCGTGCACGACAAGCCTGTCGGCGCGGATATCGAAAAAATCACGCTGCGCCCCGCCGTCATGCGCCGTGTATGCACGCCGGAGGAATGTGCCTATATCGGCGACGACGCCGTGCGATTCACCGAAGTCTGGACGCGCAAGGAGGCATTTTCAAAGCTCGACGGGCGCGGACTTTCCATCGGACTTATCTCTGTGCCGACCGCCGACGGGGGCGGGCTTTTCCCGCGTGTTTGCGGGTGCGCCGTCCAAACGGCGGTTTTCGGCGCATATGTCCTTTCCATCGTCTGGAAAGATTGACAAATGCTGCCGTTTACGGTATGCTATTCGACAAATGTACAAAAGGGGTTGTCGTCATGACAAAGTTCCGCGCGTTCCTTGACCGCAAGGACATTCATCCGTCCCTGCACACCTATTTCATCGACGCCATGGGTTCGATGGCTCTCGGCCTTTTCGCGTCGCTGCTCATCGGCACAATTTTCAGCACGCTGTATAAATATATCGGCGTTGCGATCCTGAAGGATCTTGCCGACTGTGCCACCGCCGTCACCGGCGCGGCGCTCGGCATTGCCATCGCCAACGCGCTGCACGCACCGACGTTGGTGATGCTGTGTGCTGCCGCTGTCGGCTATGCCGGCAACGGCTTCGGCGGCACATTCGTGCTCGGCGGCGTCGAAAAGACCGTCACGGCAGGTCCTGCGGGCGCGCTCATCGCGGTCATCGTCGCCGTGGAGCTCGGCAAGATGGTCTCAAAGGAAACGAAAATCGACATTCTGGTCACCCCGATCGTCACCATCCTGTCGGGCGTACTTGTCGCACAGCTGACCTGCCCGCTCATCGCGTGGTGCATGTATTGGATCGGCTGGTTCATCAACACCGCCACCGTCATGCAGCCGATCATCATGGGCATTTTGGTGTCCGCTGCCGTCGGCGTCGCACTGACGCTGCCGATCAGCTCCGCCGCCATCTGTGCCATGATCGGTATTACGGGGCTTGCGGGCGGCGCGGCAACAGCGGGCTGCTGTGCGCAGATGATCGGCTTTGCGGTCATCAGCTTCCGTGAAAACAGATTCGGCGGCGTCATCGCCCAGGGGCTCGGCACCTCCATGCTGCAAATGGGCAACATCGTGAAAAACCCGCGCATCTGGATTCCCGCGACGCTCGCCTCCATGATCACCGGTCCGCTGTCCACGACGGTATTCAAGCTGGAGTGCACCGGCGTTTCCGCCGGCATGGGCACCTGCGGACTGGTCGGCCCGCTCGGCATCTTGACCGCCATGCCCGACGGCGGCACGATGATGTGGATCGGCATCGCCGTCATCTGCTTCATCCTGCCCGCGCTTTTGTCGCTGCTGTTCAGCGAGATCCTGCGCAAGATCGGCTGGATCAAGCGCGGCGACATGAAGCTGGACATCTAAATCGCCAACAAAAAAAGAAGCCCCGTCGGGGCTTCTTTTTTGCGTTTATTTCAAGAATCCGCTGATGATCTGTTCCTCTGCCTCTGCCTCGGTCAGTCCCAGCGTCATGAGCTTTATGAGCTGCTCGCCGGCGATCTTGCCGATCGCCGCCTCATGGATGAGCGCGGCGTCCACATGGTTGGCGGTCAGCTCCGGGATGGCGCTGACGCTGCCGTGATCCATGATGATGGCGTCACATTCGGTGTGGCCGTTGCAGCGGTTGTTGCCGTTGATTTTCGAAAGAAAGCGCTGGTGCGATTCGCCCTTGGCGACCGAACGGGACACCACATTCGTGCCTGATCCTTCGCCGTTCAGATCGACCTCGAAATTCGTTTCGGCGGTCTGCTTGCCGTGCGTCATGATCTTCTCATGGATGATGAGCATACCGTCCTTACCGATGTCCGCGCGGGTGACGCGGTCGGTGGAGTCCACGCCCTTGATCTGTGCGGTCTCCATCTCCATATACCCACCCTCGTCGATGTGCACGACGGTCGTGGGGTTCATCACCCGCTCGCCGTTTCCGTCGCCCTCGGCATAGTGCTTTTCCACATATTTCACGCGTGCATTCTTGCCCACAAAGAAGGTGTGGATGCCGTCATGCTGCGCCTTCTGATCGCCGCAGTTGTGGATGCCGCAGCCCGCGATGATCAGCACCTCCGCGCCGTCACCGATATAAAAATCGTTATACACCATATCGGAAAGCCCTGTCTCGGTCAGCAAAACAGGAATGTGCACGCTCTCGTTTTTCGTTTCGGGAGCGATGAAAATGTCGATGCCGGGCTTGTCCTTTTTCGTTTCAATGCGGATATGCTCCGTGGAGCGGCGTCCCGCGGCAGCGCCGTTTTCGCGAATGTTATATGCGCCTGTCGGCACATCGTGCAGGTCGGCGACCGCACGCAGCAGGTTTTTCTCGATTGCGTCCATATGTGCGCCTCCTTACAGCTTATCGGTCAATGCCGGGCAAACAGACTCTTCCTTCAACAGCGACGGCAGCACCTCATCGCGAGGCCCGACGCGGCGCACCTCGCCGTCAGCGATCACCACGATGGTGTCCGCGATGTTGAGGATGCGCTCCTGGTGCGAAATGATGAGGATGGAGCCGCTGTTTTTCTCATACATTTTCCGGAACACCTGAATGAGGTTGTTGAAGCTCCAAAGGTCGATGCCCGCCTCCGGCTCGTCAAAGACGGTGAACGCCGTCCCGCGCGCCATGATCATGGCGATCTCGATGCGTTTGAGCTCGCCGCCGGAAAGGCTGGCGTTCACTTCACGATTCACATATTCCCTGGCGCACAGCCCCACCTCAGAAAGATAGGCGCACACCTCCGTCACCGACAGCGTTTTTCCCGCAGACAGGCTCACAAGATCCCGCACCGTCAGTCCCTTGAACCGCACGGGCTGCTGAAACGCATAGCTGATGCCCATGCGCGCCCGCTCGGTGATGCTTTTATGCGTAATGTCCTCTCCGTTAAAGAGTATTTGTCCCTCCGTCGGCTGATAGATGCCGGCGATGACCTTGGCGAGCGTCGATTTGCCGCCGCCGTTGGGGCCGGTGACCGCCACAAAGCGGTCGGAAATTTTCAGCGACACATCCCTCAGGATGTCCTTTTCCTCCCCCCGCTCGTTTTCCACGCGAAAGGATACATGTTTCAGTTCCAGCATAGTTACTCTCCTTGCTCCTTATCTTTCGAAAACCGCTGAACGCCTGCGATGCCGCCGATGATGAGCAGCGCCGCCGCCAGCATGATGCCGTCAAACGGCTCATGCAGCAGCACAACGCCCGCAAACACGGACACCACGGTGATAACATTGGAAAACACCGTCGCACGCGACAGCGATAAATAGGTGTTGGCATAGTGAATCATGAGAAACGCCCCCACCGAGGACAGCACCCCGAGATACAAAAGGGCGATCAGAAATCCGCCGTCCGTCAGCGGTGCGAACAGGGAAAGCGGCGTTTTGAAATTCTCCGCCGCTGCCGCCGCGCCGAACGCGACCGTACCGACCGCAAACATCATATAGGTGCGCTCGACGGGCGACACCGTTTTCGCGCTGCCGCGGCTGATGACATTGAACCCCACCGCCGACATGACCGCACCGCAGAGCAGCAAAACACCGATTACCGTAATCGCACCGTTTGCCGACTGCCGCATCGCCATGAGCATCACGCCGAAAACCGACACGGCACTGCACACCGCCTGCAAGGGCGTCGGCAGCTCCCGCATGAACAGCGCACCGAACGCCAAGGAGGCGATCGGCACCAGCGCGATCATCACGGCGGAAAAGGTGGCGTTGGTATACAAAAGCCCATAGTTCTCGCAAAAGAAATAGAGAACCGGCTGGAAAAGTCCCATGAGGATCAGTCTGACGATGGGCTTGCCGTGCAGATCAATGTGCACCAGACGCAGCGCCCGCAGCAGAAGCAGCACCGCAAACGCCAGCAGAAACCGCCAAAAAAGCAGCACGGCGGGCGTCGTGACCGCCAGCGCGGTCTTGGTGAACAGAAAGCTCAATCCGAAAATGAAGTTGCCGACAAACGCCGCCGCCATCGCCTTACCCGTTTTGGTCACGCACACGGCTCCTCTCCGGCAGCTGCGCCAAAATGATGGCGGCAAACATCAAAACACACCCGAGCGTTTCCCGCAGGGTCGGCACCTGATGCAGAATGAGCGCCGCCGCCAGCACGGCAAATACCGACTCGAGGCTCATGAGCAGAGAGGCGACACTCGGCTTTGTATATTTTTGACCGAGAATTTGGAAGGTATACCCGACACCGCTCGAAAGCACGCCCGCATACGCGATCGGCAGCCAAGCGGCGGTGAGTTCCGTCACCGTCGGGCGCTCGAAAAACAGCATGAGCGGCAGCGGCAGCAGACCCGCCACAAAAAACTGGATACAGGCGAGCTGCACGCCGTCCACCCTGGGCGAAAAGTGATCCACAAGCAGAATGTGCACCGAAAAAGCCAGCGCACAGGCGAGCATCAGAAGGTCGCCCCTCGATATATGAAAGCCGTCCTTTATGGACAGCAGATACAAAGCAACGATCGCCATGCCGATGCAGATCCACAGACGGCTGCCGACCTTTTTGCCGAAAAACAGCCCCAAAAGCGGCACGAGCAGAATGTACATCGCGGTGATAAAGCCCGCGTTGCCGACGGTGGTATAGGCGATGCCACCCTGTTGCAGGCAGGAGGCAACGCACAGCATCACGCCGCACAAAATGCCGCCGCACCACAGGGCGCGCCTGTTACCGGTCGGGGCAACACCGCGCTTGCGGCGCGAAAAAGCGCTCCCCGCCACCACGGGCAACAGCACCAGTCCGCCGAGCAGCGAACGCAGCGCCTGAAAGGTGAAAGTTCCCACAAGATCGGCGGCGACACTCTGCGCCACAAATGCACTGCCCCATATGATCGCAGTGACGAGCAGCAACAGGTTCCCGCGCCATTCCTTCATTTTCACGATAAAGACTCCTCAGTTTTCCGCCTCATGGGCAGCGAGCCGCCCGATGGGCAGCTTGGACAACAAAACGGCAAAAAGCATCAGCGCACAGCCGATCCCCTCCCGCAGGGTGGGAATCGTTCCCGTCAGCACCATCGCCGACAGGAGCGCAAACACCGACTCCGTGCTCATGATGAGTGAGGCGGTGGTGGGCGGTGTGAACTTCTGTCCGATGATCTGCAGAGTAAAGCAGATGCCGTTGGACAGCACGCCGGCAAACACGATCGGAAACCACATTTCCCGCACGGCGGCAAACGCGGTTGTGCCGAAAAACGGCACCAAAAGGGCATACACGACGCCCACCGTCAGCGACTGGACAAAGCCGAGCTGCACCCCGTCGGCACGCGGCGAAAAATGATTGACGCAAAGAATATGTACCGCATACAACAGCGCGGACGCCAAAACGATGAGATCCCCCGCCGACACGGAGAACCCATCCTTCACCGCCATGAGATACAGGGCAACCAGCGCGATACCGACGCTGCACCACACCCTGCCCGTCACACGCCTGCCGAAGAACAGACCCAAAAGCGGCACGAACAGAATATACATCGCGGCGACAAAGCCGACGCTGCCGGAGCTTGTCATGGAAATGCCGAGATACTGTACGCCGGCGGCAGCCGCCAGCGCCAAACCGCAGCACATCCCGCCGATCCACAGGGAGCGGCGTTCCTCTGCCGTCGGCTTCACATAGTCGGGACGGCGCTTTTTCCGCCAAAGTCCGCACAGCACCACCGGCGTCAGCGTCAGCGCACCGAGAAAGCCGCGCAGCATCTGAAAGGTAAACACATCCACCGTGCCGCCCGCCATCCCCTGGATGGTGATGGTGCTGCCCCAAAGGCAGGCGACAAGCAGCAAAATGAGACTTCCGCGCATGCTTTTCACGCCAGCACCTCTTCCCCTTCGAGCTGACCGATCGGCGCTGCGGACGCAGGGACGGAAAAGCGGATCGCTTTTTCGGCGACCGACACCGAAAGCTCGCTGTCAAACAGCACCTCTCCGTCGAGCGAGCAGGCAAAGTGCGGATCGGGCGACGAAATGTTCACCCGACTGCCGCGGCGGTAGACGATCACATCGTCAAAACGGGGATCGGAAAGATGCCGTCCCTCTTTATAGGCATCCATGAGCCGCAAAAAGCGCAGGCGGGACACCGGTTTCACAAGACAGACCTCCAAAAGCCCGTCATCGTTTTTTGAGCGCGGGGCGCAGCGGTAAGACCCGCCGACGAACTGGCCGTTGGCAACGGTGCACAAAAGCAGCTTGCCTGCGGGGTTGAGCACCTCGCCGTCCACCGTCACGGTGCAGCGCGTCACCATATTGCAGAGGAGCGCTTTCGCTACCGCCGTGGGATAGGCGCGCTTGCCGCCGACGAGCTTATTGCGCCGCACCTTATTCATAAAGGATGCCACAGCGCTGTCAAACCCGAAGTGACAGGCATTGAGCGCATACGGATGCCCGCTGACCCTTATGAGATCGACCGGCATATCCTGTGCCTGCAGCAGCTCCTCAATTTGCAGGAAGGGCTGCTGCCCGCCGTAGTATTTCACAAAATCGTTGCCGCTGCCGCAGGCATAGGCGGTCATGCTCGCATGCGGGAACCCCACGATGCCGTTGGCAACGCTTTGCAGCGTGCCGTCACCGCCGCAGGCATAAAACCGCACCGGCTCACCGTGTTCCTCACAATAGCGGCGCACAAACGCCGTCGCATCCGTCGGCGTATCGGTGCGGTAAATAACGCAGTCGTCCATGCCGCAAAGTCTCCGCGCCACTCTGGCGGCACGCTCCGCCTCGCCGCGTCCGGCATGATCGTTAATCACAAATACATGTTTGATAGTTCATCACACCTTTTGCAAAAGTGCCTTTTTCGACACGATAACACACTTTGTTATTTTACCGCAAATCAAAGTGCCTTGTCAAGGGTTTTCGCCCCTTGCAACAAAGCCGAACATATGTTATACTGTACATCAGAAATCATAGAGGTGGTTACATTGAAGTATATGACACATGAAGAGGCGCTCTTTTGCTCCCTGATGGCGAAAGCAGGCCTTTCGGAGGTGCTGCTGGAGCGATACGGGGATCTGCCGGTGCGCACCGATCTTTTCACGCGCAGCCTTGCGGCGCTGCGCTTTGACCCCACGGACACCGACGGTGCGCTGGCGATTTTGCAGTCGTATATCGACCTCGCCGACAGCATCGACGGCAAGGCCGTGCTCGACATGGTGTGGCAGGAGCTGCACGACCGCTATACACAGGGGAAGCTCTCCCGCGATCGCCTGGTGGACGCCATGTATGCCATCGCCTATTATTACACCGAGACCTACGGCATCACCGACCCGCTGTGGGCAAGCATGCTCGTGATGGCGGATCGCTGCGACGAGGCGCGCGAGGGGCTCATTCCCGCCTATGTTTTTGAGGACGCTCTGAAGGAGTTTATGGAGCGCAAAGCGCCAATGATGAAAAGGCTGAAATAAGGAAAATCCTCTTGTGTTTTGCCGTATCGCGGCATATACTGACAGGGTATTCTGTTCATAGGCGGTGGCATATGCAAGCGCGGGGAAATGATGATTACGGCAGGGAAAGGATCAGCAAAATTCTTTTGCAGATCGCGCCGCCGGTCATGCTGGCGCAGCTCATTCAGGCGCTCTATAACATTGTCGACAGCTTTTTTGTCGGCAAGTATTCCGACGATGCCTTAACGGCGCTGTCGGTCATCTATCCGCTGCAGCTCATTCTCATCGCGCTCGCGGTCGGCACGGGCGTCGGCGTCAACACCTATATGGCGCGGCAATATGCCTATGGACATCCCGAGGAGGCGGAAAACGCCGCCGCGACCGGCACGGTGCTGGGCGTGGTGACATGGGCGCTGTTGTCCGTCTTGTGCACGGCGATCATGCGCCCGTTCGTGCTGCTCGGCGTTGTCGGCTTTGTTTTCTTCCCCGACCTGCTTATCGGGCTGTTTTCAAGCAACGCGCAGGTGCACGAGATCGGCAAGGCGGCGTTCCCCATCATCGGCAGTTCATTCCTCCCCGCCGCTGCGGGCCTGATGATGCCGCACTTTTTCCAGGCGATCGGCAGAGGCATCACCAGTTCTTTTCTGGCGGTGCTGCGGCAGCTTCTCTGCCTTGTGCCGCTCTTTTGGGCGTTCCCCTTTGTCGGTCTTCGGTACACCTGGATCGCCTTCCCGCTGGCGGAGACCGTTTCCGGCGGCGTCGGCTATATCCTGTACTATCTCCAGCTGCGACAGTGGAAGCGGGAAACGCCGGGCACACAGGCATAATAAAATGAAAAGGGCGGCAAGCCATATGAGGCGTACACTTAAGGACAGTAAAAAAGCCCCCTTGTGTAAAGGGGGCTGGATTTTTGCAAAGCAAAAAGACTGGGGGATTGTTAAGTGCAGATGACTAACAATCCCTCCGTCAAAAATCAAAGATTTTTGCCACCTCCCTTTACACAAGGGAGGCTTTTTATTTTGTCTCATGCCGTAGCAAGCAGGACATTTGGGCGCCAAATGCCACTTGTTAGGAGAACCTAAAACCCTTAACCAATCCCAAAAAGCCATAGTTTCCCCTTTACAATTAGAAAGATTTATGCTACAATGTGTTTACCACACAAAACTTAATATTACGCTTTCGACAAGTATGTATTTTTATTTTGGTAAAAATGCATGCTCTTTTCGCGTACTTGTTGTAAGCGTTAAGTTTTGTGTGGTAGCAAACTGGAGCTATGCATTTTTCGGTGTGTGTAACTTCGGTTGCACACACTTTTTTGTTTTAAAGGGGGTGGTAGAATGGATTATAACATTTGGATAAATAAAGCAATAATGAAAATAGGCGAATTGGAAAGCAACACAAAATTCACCCTTAAAGACCTATTTTCAGGTGTTGAATGGAACAAATTAGCAAGAGGCGAAAAAACAAATTTAGGCAGAAGATTTAAAGAAAATGTTGATAGAAAAGCAATACCTAATGTTATTGCTATTGATTCGCCAAAAGGAACATCTACTACATACAAAAAACAGAAAAATAAGGAGTAATTAAAATGAAAAAAATAATTGCACTGGCATTTGTTTTAATTTTTTCGATTAGTTGTCTGGCTGGCTGTGGTTCAACTCCAGCTCCGCCGACGGATGAGCGTATAGAAAACGATGTAGAGGAGTATCTTCGAGAAGAAGGATATAGTATTAATTATTTTAGTAGTTTCGAAATTGATTACATAAAAATTTATTCTGATGATAGTTGTATAATAAGCTATGATACAACTATCTATGGTAGTCGCAAAGGTTATTTACCTTCTGGTAATCATACTATGAGCGTGGATGGATACGTAGAATACAAAAAATCGGGCGAGGAATGGATAGTACAAGATTTTTATGATTCGCCACCCGACAAAGATATAGAGACGCTTCAATATTCAGAATATTTCTAAACACAACTGAAAGGATTCAAACCAGTTGATTCGGAGGCCTTAAAACATGAAAAATGAAAAAGAACTTATTGCCAGCAAATCGGCATTCCCTCTTATTCCGCTTATAATCTTGTTGATAGGGATATATGAATTATTTTTAACTTGTTTAGGTGTGCTTGGTGGGTCAGATGTACCTAGCCCTGCTGATGACCCGCCAGTTCTTTTTATATTATTAGGGCTTGCACTAATAGCGGCAGCTGCACTAATATATTTTAATGTTGCAAATTGTTTATTGCGTGTTACAGACAAGCGTGTTTATGGAAAAGGTGCTTTCGG
>SFCS01000006.1 GCA_004558485.1 Ruminococcus sp.
TGCTTCATACCATTCATTTTAATGAAAATACAGAAAAGAAAGAGGGAACGAAAATGGCAAAATGGAAATGCACCGTATGCGGGTATATTCACGAGGGAGATACGCCTCCCGAAACCTGTCCTGTCTGCAAACAGCCGAAAGAAAAATTCGTAAAGCTTGCGGAAGAAGCCAAGAATCCCTATGCCGGTACCAAGACCGAAAAGAACCTTTGGGAAGCATTTGCAGGCGAATCTCAGGCAAGAAACAAGTATACATACTTTGCTTCTGTTGCAAAGAAGGCAGGCTTCGAGCAAATTGCAGCACTTTTCCTGCAGACTGCCGAAAATGAAAAGGAACATGCGAAGCTGTGGTTTAAGGCTCTCGGCGAGCTTGGTGACACTGCCGAAAACCTGCTTCATGCAGCGGAAGGCGAAAATGCCGAGTGGACGGATATGTATGATCGTATGGCAAGAGAAGCCGATGAAGAAGGCTTTCACGATTTGGCGGAGCAGTTCCGTGGCGTTGCCGCTATTGAGAAAGCACATGAGGAAAGATATCGTGCTCTTCTTAAAAATGTGGAAACCAAAGCCGTATTTGAAAAGTCCGGTGTAACGGTTTGGGAATGCCGCAATTGCGGACATATCGTTGTCGGTACTACGGCTCCCGAAACCTGCCCTGTATGTAAGCATCCGCAGGCCTATTTTGAAGTTCGTAAAGAAAATTATTAAGGAGAGAAAGAAAAATGAAAGAAAAGTTTTATATTTGCCGCCATTGCGGTAATTTGATCGGTCTTATTCACGATGCAGGCGTCCCTATGATGTGCTGCGGACAGAAGATGGAGGCGCTGGTTCCTAACACCACCGAAGCGGCGGAAGAAAAGCACTTGCCTTTTGTGCATTTGGAAGACGGTTCTGTTTATGTAAAGATCGGCGAAACAACCCATCCCATGACCGAGGAGCATTATATTCAGTGGATTTACCTTGAAACGGAGAATGGCGGTCAGCGGAGAGCCTTTAAACCCGGCGATACGCCGGAAGCTACTTTTTGCACCGGCGAAGATAAACCTGTTGCAGTTTATGCTTACTGCAATCTCCACGGACTTTGGAAAACGGAAATCAAGTAAAAGTAAAATCGCCTGCCAACACATCTTGGCAGGCGATTTGTCATATCTATTGCATGATATATCCGTTCAGCATTGACAAATTCTGTTGACATGTCCGCGAGTTTATTTTCAGCCATTGAAATCACCTCTTTGGATATATTATATCACAGATTTCAATGAAATCGCGCAAGCGCGATGAAATCCGAGCGAAGCTCGGATGAAATCTGCTTTGCAGATGAAATTAAATCCGTCCCTATCTCCCGACACAGTCGGATTTCATCACGAAGTGATTTCATCCCACTGAGGTGGGATTTATTCCGTCCGTGAGGACGGATTTAGTTGAAAAGAAACAACCTTTGTCTGGTAGACAAAGGTTGTTTCTTTTCTGGAGCGGCTTACGAGGCTCGAACTCGCTACCTCCACCTTGGCAAGGTGGCGCTCTACCAGATGAGCTAAAGCCGCACATCGGCGCAAGTCGTATTGTACCACTAACGCCCGCGGTTTGTCAAGATATTTTTGTCACAAACGGAAATCCTCTTCCGAAAATCCGCCGGGTGCCGCCTGTCGCACCGGCACGCGCTTTAAGGGATCATACCGAAAACGGCGGCAATGATGGTAGGGAGGGACAACGCCGTGCCGCACGCACAGCATGGAGCGCCCCTCCACGCCGCGGCGGGCACGCTCACAGTATTCACAGCAGGGGGGGATCTCATTCCCGTATAACCGCCTTTTCACGGCACGCACCTCTTTTCACATCCACCTTAGTATACGGTTTTTATCGTCTTTTGTCAATCCCGACCGAAAAACAGGCAGTCATGCACAGGGCAAGCATGGCAAGGGAGACATAGGGTGACGCGGTGAACCACTGTATGCGCGCGGCGTCGGCGGCGATGACGGCGGCGGGCAGCGGCACGACCGAGAAAAGCAGCACCGCCAAAAGCCCCGTGAGCAGACCGTGCAGTAGGCGGTAGGTGAAAAGGCGGCGGCAGACGGCGGGATGCGCCCGCAGCAGCGCCCGCACCTGGCATTGTACGGAAATGCCCGCAAAGCCGAGCAAAAGCCCCAAAAGAAAATACGACACCGGCGCATCGGCGCAGGCGGAAAGACAGCCGGACGACACCTCCAGCGCTCCCGCTGTCAGCGAGGCGGCATAGGGCGACAGGGCATACAGCCGCGCGGCAAGTCCGCTGCCGTCCAGGAGCGACAGCAGCACCGAAAAAAGCACCACGAACCCGCACATATACAAAAGCGACAGACAGGCGCTGTTCACGGCGGCGGCAAACGCCGCGGAAAGCGGCAGCGGTGTGTCGGCATTTGCCGACGGCTTTTTTGCGGGCTTTTTCGCAAACCGCGCCTCAAAAAGCGCGATGAGCAGTGCGCTGCCCCACTGCGCGGCAAGCAGCAGCCAGCCGCGCGCGGCGCTCCCGAGCATGCCGCTCCCCACCGCCCCCACCGTGAAGGCAGGGCCGGCGCACACACAAAAATGCAGCATCCGCTCGGCGTCCTTTTCCGTGATCTCCCGCCGCTCTAACAGGGTGGCGATCGCCGCCGCGCCCGCGGGATACCCGCCGACAAACGCCATCAGCACCGGCGCGCCGCAGCAGCCGGGCAGGCGAAAGAGCAGCGCCGTCGGCCGCCGCAGCACCCGTCCCGCCGCTTTGCACAGCGCGCTGTGCAAAAATGTGCCGCACAGCACCAAAAACGGCAAAAGCGACGGGATGATGACGGAGCTGCACAGCGCCATCCCGCGCGACGCCCCCGCCGCCGCGGCAGAAGGATAGAGAAAAACGGCAGCGCCGCAAAGGACGAGTGCCCCCGCCGCCGCCAAAAGGCGGACACGGCGCGCCGTCACCGTGTGTATGAACATACCGCCACCCCCACGCATACACCTTTTGCCCTATGCATATGCTGAAAAAAAGGGGATGATGACATGGCAAAACTGTCCCGACGCATCGAAAGAGCGCTCGAAATGCCGACCGGCACGCTGCGCCCCGCGCTCACGATGGAGCTGTCCGGCAACCGCGAGGCGGTGGTGGAGGGCTGTCGGCGGGTGCTGCGCTATGACGCCGACTGCATCTGCCTGGACACGGTGGAGGGCGTTGTGCGCTTTGCGGGAGAGGATCTGCGGGTGACCTGCTTTGCGGGCGGTACGGCGACGGTCAGCGGCAGAATGGTGACGCTCGGATTTGAGGAATAGGGGGGCGGCTTTATGGGATGGCTGCGGCTTTGGCGGTTTCTGGTCGGCTATGTGCGATTTTGTGCCGAGGGCGGGTTTCCCGCAGACTTTTTGAGCGAGGCGACGGCGCGCGGCATCCGGCTTTCCGACACCGAAAGGAAGGGCGAGCGGTTTTATGCCTACTGCCCCGCAAAGCAGTATCGCCTTTTGCGCCCGATCGCAAAGCGGGCGTGCATGCGCCTGCGGGTGGTGCGCAAAAGCGGACTGTATTTCCGCCTTTTCCCCTATCGCCGCCGCGCGGGGCTGCCCGTGGGGCTGGCGATGGCGGCGGCGCTTTTGGTGCTGCTGACCCGCTTTGTGTGGATCGTGCAGCCGGAGGGAAATGTGCGCCTGTCGGATGCAAGGATTCTCGAAACGGTCGCGGCACTCGGCGTATACCCCGGCTGCCGCATCGACGAAGTGGACATGGAAAACCTGCGCATGCAGGCGCTGTCGGGGCTGCCCGAGCTTGTCTATCTTTCCGTCAACCCCCACGGCTGCGTCGCGCGGGTGGCGGTCAAGGAGCGGGAGGGACAACCGACCATACAGGACTTTTCCGCGCCTGTCTCCAACCTTGTCGCCACAAGAGAGGGCAGGATTCTGTCTCTCAGGGTCTACAGCGGGCAGGCGGCGGTCGCCGTCGGGGACGGCGTTGCGGCGGGGACGCTGCTTGTGAGCGGCGCGGTGGAAAGTGCGTCGGGGAATGTGCGGCTGTTTCGCGCGGCGGGCGAGGTGACGGCAGAGACATTTCACACGCTGACGGTGACCGTCCCCGCAACGGAGCAGCAGCTTTTGCCCTGCGGCAAGGCGGTCTATCGCCCCTCACTGCGGTTTCTCAAGTGGGAATTGCCGCTCTTCGGGAGCGGAGAGCTGCAGGGGACCTATGCCGTCGCAGAATATGCCCGTCAGCCGCAAAGAAACGGCATCACGCTGCCCGTCGGGGTGATCGAGCGGGCGTATACGCCGCTGGCGGAAACGGCGGTGCATTTTTCGCCCGATGCGGCGCTTGTGACGGCCGAGGAGCGCATGGCGCAAAAGATCGGGGCGCTTGCGGCGTCGGGCGTGACGGTCGTCGAGCAGACGGCGCGCACGGCGGACACGGAAAACGGCTGCACGCTGACGGTGACGCTGCGGTGTGAGGAAAATATCGCGTTTGAAAGACGCATGGACATCACAGCCGCAAATCCATAAAAAAATCGTATAATCGGGATGACAAGCAGAAAACTTTTTGCTATACTTTTTGTATACATAACACGGAGGATGGCGAGATGGAAAAAACGGTGGATTTTGAAAAACAGGCGATCGCGGGCGGCGCAGCGCTCATTTTTGACGGCAATCGCAGCATAAAGCGGCTTTGCGCCAAGGTCTTTTGCCCCGTCGAGATACGGTATGCGCAAAACGCCGTGACCGACACGCTCATTTCCGCCGGCACCTTCACGCCGGACGAAAACGGTGCGCTCTGTGCGGAATTTGCGACGCCCCTCACGGCATCGGGGCTGTATCTTTTCGCGGCGGGGGCTTTGGAGGATGTCGCCGTTTTTGAAAACGAGGGGGTAAACCTCGAAAATCTTTATCCCAAGGCGTTCGACATCCCGCTTGCGGAAAATATGCTTCTCGACACCGTGTCGGTGTTCACGAGCCGCGCGGGCTTTTCGCAGTATTCTTTGTATACGAGCATGAACGGGCGGGATTTCTCGCTTGTCGCCGTCAAGGACGATGAAAAGCCGTGCGGCGAAAACGGCGACACCTTTGCCCTCGGCGGACGGGAGGCGCGGGTCATCCGCGTCTTTTTTGAATATCATTCCGCCTCGCCCGAGGCGGCGTTTGAAAAGCTCACCTTCACGGGTGCGCCGAGCGGGACGGCCCCCGTCCCATGCCCGCCGATCGACATTCCGAATTTTGCGGACACGGTATATGCCGCGCCGGTGACGGAAGAGGAAACGCTTTGTGAGGTGGCGGGCATCGTCGAAAGACGGCTCGGCGCGCCGTATGCTTCGTGGTTTCGGTTCGTCCTCGGCGAAAAAAAGCAATATGATTGGTTCTCGGTCGCGGCAAAGGACGGAAAAGTGGAAATTTCCGGAAACGACGGTGTTTCCCTTGCGATGGGCCTCAATCACTATCTCAAATATTGCTGCCACGTTCACCTGTCGCAGGTGGGCGACAGCGTGCGTCTGCCCGAAGACCCGATCCTCCCCGAAAGACCGATCTACCGCGAAACGAAAGCGCGGGTGCGCTATGCCTATAACTTTTGCACACTTTCTTATACAAACGCCTTTTTCGGCGAAAAGGAATGGCGCGACGAGCTGGATTTCCTGGCGCTGAACGGCGTGAACACCGTGCTCGATACGACGGCGGGCGAGGAGGTCTGGCGGCGGTTTCTTGTCGCGCTCGGCTATACAAACGATGCGGCAAAGGCGTTTTTGCCCGGCCCTGCGCACTTTGCGTGGTTCTTCATGGGCAACATGTTCGGCTCGGGCGGCCCGCTGCACGACAGTTGGTTTGTCGAGCGGACGGAGCTGGCAAGGAAAAACGGCCGCATCATGCAGCGCCTTTCCATGCGGCGGGTGCTGCAGGGGTACAGCGGTATGGTGCCGACCGACATACAAAAGTATGATCCGACCGCCGAGGTCATCCCGCAGGGCACCTGGTGCGGCCTGCAGCGACCGTCTATGCTGAAAACCGACAGTGCGTGCTTTGCGCGCTATGCTGCGCTTTTCTATCGGATACAGCGTGAGGTGCTGGGTGATGCCGCGTATTATGCGACCGATCCGTTCCATGAGGGCGGCATCACGGGTGGCATGTCGCCGCGCATCATCGCCAAAACGGTGCTCTCGGAAATGCAGAAGGCGCGACGGGACGCCGTGTGGATTATCCAGTCGTGGCAGGCAAACCCGACCTCGGAGCTGCTTTTGGGACTCGGCGAGGTGCAGGGCGGGCGGGAGCACGCGCTCATCCTCGATCTCTATGCCGAAAAATCGCCCAATTTCAGCGACGGCAGGGCGGACAACCCCCACCACGGCTATGCGCCGGAATTTGACGGCACACCGTGGGTCTACTGTATGCTCAACAATTTCGGCGGCAGACTGGGACTGCACGGCCATCTTGACAACATGGCGCGCGCCATCCCGCAGGTACTCAATGCCTGCGAGCACTTTGCGGGCATCGGCATGACCTGTGAGGCGAGTGAAAATAACCCCGTTTTGTATGACTTCCTCTTTGAAAGCGTGTGGCAGGAGGACGCCCATGCGCCCGCCGTGCCCGTCGATCTGAACGATTGGGTGCACGCCTATGCCGCCAGACGGTACGGAGGCGAGAGCGCCGCTGTGAACAGAGCGTGGGACATTTTGCTCGACACGGTGTATAAAGCGCAGTGTAATATGCAAGGTCAGGGCGCACCGGAGTGCATCGCGGACGCGCGCCCCGCGTTCGGACTGAAAACCGCCTCCGCCTGGGGCAACGCCGCGATCGGCTATCCCGCGGCGGCGCTTTGCGACGCGCTGCGGCTCTTCGAGACGGACAAAGAGACGCTTTCGGTAAGTGCGGGCTATCGCTATGATCTTGTGTCCCTGCGGCAGCAGGTGCTGTCAAACAGGGCGCTTTCCCTGTATGCGCAGCTTTCCGCCGCTTTCGCGGAGAGGGATGCAGCGGCGTTTGACAGGGCTGCGTCCGCTTTCCTGTCGCTGATCGACAAAATGGAGGCAACAACGGGAGAAAACAGGTATTACCGTCTTTCGCGCTATCTCGACATGTGCGATGCGCGCGCCGCCGGCGGCGACGATTTCGCAAAGCGCGCCTATCGGATGGACGCCAAAGCGCTCATCACCACGCTCGGCACCTTCGTCATGTCGGAGGAGGGCTGCGGTCACGACTATGCCAATCGGCAGTGGGCGGGGCTTTTTTCGGAATTTTACAAAAAACGGTGGATGCGGTTCCTTGAAAACTGCCGCAGGGAGCTTTCGGGCGAAACGCCAACGAAAACCGACCCGTTTTTTTATGAATGGAACTGGGTGCGGGGAGTTGCAATGTAAAAGAAAATGTGGTATACTATAACGGATTGAAAGGAGCTGTACCATGGCGGAACAAATTATCCCGATAGAACAAATGGAACAGGCGATGGAGCTGTTCGGCAGCGTGGACAGCAACATGCGCCTTATCGAGCAGCACTGCGGCGTTTCCATCATCAATCGCAGCGACGAGCTGAAGATCACCGGTGATGAGGCGGCGGTCGCAAAGGCGGCGCGTGCCGCCGAGGGACTGCTGCAGCTCATTCGCCGCGGCGAACAGCCGGACGCGCGCAATGTACGCTATGTTCTGTCACTGGTGGATGAGGACGCGGACGACGCGCTCCCGACGCTTGCGGCAAGCAATCTTTGTGTCACCGCGAAGGGCAAGCCCATCAAGGCGAAAACGCTCGGACAAAAGCGCTACACCGATGCCATCGCCGCGAACACGGTGGTGCTCGGCGTCGGCCCTGCGGGAACAGGCAAGACCTATCTTGCGGTCGCGATGGCGGTCGCCGCTTTTCGCAACAAGACCGTTTCCCGCATTATCCTCACCCGTCCCGCCGTCGAAGCGGGAGAAAAGCTGGGATTTTTGCCGGGCGATCTGCAGGCGAAGATCGACCCGTATCTGCGCCCGCTGTATGACGCGCTGTTCGACATGCTCGGCAGCGAGGCATATCAGAAGTATATCGAGCGCGGCGACATCGAGATAGCGCCGCTGGCGTATATGCGCGGCAGAACGCTTGACGACAGCTTCATCATTCTCGACGAGGCGCAGAACACCACGCCGGAGCAGATGAAAATGTTTCTCACCCGTCTCGGGTTTCGCTCCCGTATGGTCGTGACCGGCGACATCACGCAGATCGATCTGCCCGACGGCAAGCGCAGCGGGCTGAAGGAGGCGATGCGGGTGCTTTGCGGCGTTGAGGATGTCGCTATCTGTCGGTTCACCGAAAAGGATGTTGTGCGCCACGAGCTGGTGCAGCGCATCATCGCCGCCTATGAAAAATATGACAACAAGAGACAAAGCGAGCAGACAACGCGCCCGCATACCGGAATTGGAGGAAAGAAAGCTTATGGAAAAGGTAAAGGTACACATCGAGAATAAACAAAAAGCGTTCCGTGTTCCGACGGGGATGCGCCTTCTGATGCGGCGCTGCTGCCATGCCGTTTTGGAGCTGGAGGGCTTTGCGGAGGATGCCGAGGTGGACATCTCCATCGTGGACAACGAGCAAATCCGCAGGATCAACAACGAACAGCGGCACATCGACCTTGTGACCGATGTGCTGTCATTTCCGCTGGGCGAGAACGGCGTCTATGACAAGAACCCCGCCACCGGCGCGTGTATGCTGGGCGACATCGTCATTTCGGCGCAGCGCGCCGCCGAGCAGGCGGAGCAGTTCGGGCACAGCCTGCAGCGGGAAATCGGCTATCTGACCGTTCATTCCATGCTGCACCTGCTCGGCTATGACCATGTGCAGGGCGGCATCGAGGCGGTACATATGCGGGAAAAGGAAGAAAAGGTCATGACCTCGCTCGGACTGCCCCGCAACTTTGCCTACAGTGCGGAGGAAATGCCGTGACCGAAAAAACGACCTCGTGCTTCATCGCCATCGTCGGCAAGCCGAATGTGGGAAAATCCTCGCTGCTCAACGCCATCGTCGGCAGCAAGATCGCCATTGTGTCGGACAAGCCGCAAACCACCCGCACCCGCATCATGGGGGTGCACACGGAGGGGAATTTGCAGCTGGTGTTCACCGACACGCCCGGTCAGCACCGCAGCCACAACAAGCTCGATGAATATATGCACAAGTCCATCCGCGAGGCGATGTCCGGCGTGGATGCCTGTGTGCTTGTGACCGAGCCGGAAAAGGAGATCACCGACGCGGAAAAGTCGCTTTTGAAGCGACTGGAGCGCGACGAAACACCGACGGTTCTGGTCATCAACAAGATCGACACACTCAAGGACAAGGCGGCGTTGCTTGCGGTCATCGACATGTGGCAGAAAGCGCACAGCTTTGCGGAAATTCTGCCGCTGTCCGCGCTGACGGGCGAGGGCGTGCGGGCGCTTTTGGAGGTGCTGTCGAAATTTGCCTTTGAAAGCCCGCACTTTTTCCCCGACGACGCGCTGACCGATCAGCCGGAGCGGGTGATCGCGGCGGAGCTTATCCGCGAAAAGCTGCTTTTGTCGCTGCAGCATGAGGTTCCGCACGGCATTGCCGTGGTGATCGAAAGCTGGCACGAGCGGGAAACGACGGCGGGCGAGCCGATCGTGGACGCCGAGGCGACGATCTATTGCGAGCGGGAGAGCCACAAGGGCATCGTCATCGGCAAACGCGGCGCGATGCTGCAAAGGATCGGCACGGCGGCGCGAAAGGAACTGGAAGAAATGCTCGGCGTGCGGGTCAATCTGCAATGCTGGGTGAAGGTGCGCGAGGACTGGCGCAACCGCGCGGGCCAGCTGCAAAATTTTGGCTATACGCGGGAAAAATAACCATGCATGTTCGTTCTTTGCCGTTTCATACTAGAAATGAAACGGAGGGCTTTTGATGGAAGAGGACGAGCTGTGGGAGACTTTCAGAACGAGCGGACAGGTCGCGGATTATCTGCGCTATCGCGGCATTGACCTGCCCGCCGTGAAAAATGCGGTGGAGAGGGGCGCTGCGGAAAATGACGGGAGCAAAACGCGGGCAGCCGCCGATCACCACCGACGGTCTGGTGGTACGGGCGTTTAACGGCGTCGGCGAGGCGGATCGGTTTGTTACCGTCCTCACCCGTGACCGCGGGCTTTTGCGCGCCGCCGCGCGCGGTGCGCAGCGCATCAAAAGCAAAAACGGCGCCGCCACCCAGCTTTTATGCTACTCCCGCTTTCGGCTCATCCCCGGACGGGAGCTGTACATAGTAGAGGATGCGCGACCCGTCGAGGTCTTTTTCGCACTGCGCAGCGACATTGAGAAAACGGCGCTGGCGCAGTATTTTTGTGAGCTGGCGACGGCGCTTTGTGCTGCCGACGAGCCGCAGGAGGAGGCGCTGCGGCTGCTGCTCAACGCGCTGCACCTGTTGGGAACGGGCGCGCGCGACCCGTTGCTGCTCAAGGCAACGGTGGAATGGCGGCTTTTGTCGCTGGCGGGGTATATGCCGGATGTCGCCGCCTGTGCGGTGTGCGGGAAAACGGACGGCGGCATGGGCTTTTCCGCCGTGGACGGAAGAATTTTCTGCGCGGACTGCCGCCGCGACGGTGCGCTTTTGCCGCTGCCCGCAGGGGCGGTCGCGGCGGTGCGGTATGTCGTTTCCTGCGACCTTGCGCGGCTTTTTTCGTTTGCGCTGCCGCCCGAAACGGCGGCGGCATTTGCTGCGGCTGCCGAGCAGTTTTTGAAGGCGCAGCTGCAGCGCAGCTTCAAGACCTTGGACTTTTATCATGAATTGGGAGGGACGGCGCCGTGAACCATCATCTGCGGGTGCTGGAATTGCCGAAAATTCTGGAGCGCCTTGCCGCCGAAACGGCGGGCGAGGACGCCGCGGCTGCGGCGCGCCGTTTGCGCCCAACGCCGTATATCGACGAAGTAAATCGCCTTTTGGACGAGACGGATGCCGCCTGTCGCCTGATGGCGGGGTTCGGCGCGCCGTCGTTCGGAACGCTTAAAAATGCGGACGATGCCCTAAAGCGCGCCGAGAGCGGCGCCTGTCTTTCGCCACACGAGCTTTTGGGCGTGGCAGCGCTGCTGCGCACGGTGCGTGCAGTCGCCGATTGGCGGCGGCACTGCGAGGGCGTGGAAACGGTGCTCGATGACCGTTTTTCGGCGCTGTCGCCGAATAAGTATCTGGAGGAAAAACTGACTGCGGCGCTGCCCGATGAGGAAACGGTGGCGGATGATGCGTCGGATGCGCTTTTCGACATCCGCCGCAAGATGCGCGCCGCGGCGGGCAGGATCCGTCAGCAGCTCGACAAGATGCTGCACTCCCCGACGACGCAAAAGCTGCTGCAGGAGCCGATCGTCACGACCCGCGACGGGCGGTATGTCATCCCCGTCAAGGTGGAGCACCGCGGCGAGGTGGCAGGACTGGTGCACGACACCTCCGCCTCGGGCGCAACGGTGTTCATCGAGCCGCTGTCCGTGGTGGAGACCAACAATGAGCTGCGGCTTTTGGAGTCCCGCGAGGCGGCGGAGATTGAGCGCATTTTGTTTGCGCTGTCTGCAGAGGTCGGTAATTTTTCCGCAAGCATCCTTGCCGACTATGCGCTGCTCGTGGAGCTGAATGTGATCTTTGCGAAGGCGCGCCTTGCGTATAAAATGAAAGCGGTGCGCCCGACCGTGTCGAACGACGGGCATCTGCGCCTGCATGGGGCGCGACATCCGCTCATCGATCCCGAAAGGGTCGTGCCGATCGACATTGAGCTCGGCGGCGACTTTGACACCCTCGTCATCACCGGCCCGAACACCGGCGGCAAAACGGTCGCGCTCAAAACGGTCGGGCTTTTGACGGTCATGACGATGTGCGGTCTGCTCCCGCCGGTGCGGGACGGCAGCCATATTGCCCTTTTTGATAAGCTGCTGGTGGACATCGGCGACGAGCAGTCCATCGAGCAGTCGCTGTCCACCTTTTCGGCACACATGACAAATCTCATCGGCATTTTGGGGCAGGCGGACAGCCGCTCGCTCGTGCTGATGGACGAGGTCGGCGCGGGTACAGACCCCGTGGAGGGTGCGGCGCTGGCGGTGGCGATCATCGAGCGGCTGCGTGCCCTCGGCTGCCGCACGGTCGCAACGACGCACTATGCCGAGCTGAAGGCCTATGCCATCGAAACGGCGGGCGTGGAAAACGGCAGCTGTGAATTTGATGTCACGACGCTGCGCCCGACCTATCGCCTGCTCATCGGAACGCCCGGGCGCTCCAACGCATTTGCCATTTCGGAAAAGCTCGGCATGCCCGCCGCGGTGGTGGAGCGGGCAAGGTCGCTCATTTCGGGCGATGACCGTCGCCTTGAGGATGTCGTGACGGAGCTGGAGTCGCGGCGGCTTGCCCTGGAGCGGCAGCTGTCCGACGCGAAAGCGGCGGCGGCACGCGCCGCGGAAACGGCAAGCGAGACGCAAAAACGCCTGCGGGCGCTCGAAAAGGAGCGGCTGCAGACGCTGGAGGAAGCGAAGGAGACGGCGCGGGCGCTGGTCGAAAAGGCGCGCGGCGAGGCGGAGACTCTGCTCTCGGAAATGCAGACGCTGCGCCGCAAAAAGGAAAAAGTCACCGACGCCGACAGCAGCGCGCTGCGCGCGCATTTGAAACGGATGGAAAAGGAGCTTGACCCCGTTGTGGAGCGGCAACAGGACGGGTATCATTTGCCCCGTCCGCTGAAGGCGGGGGATGCGGTGGTGCTTGCCGACATCGACAAGCCCGCGACCGTTCTCAAGCTCATCGGCGACACCGCCGAGGTGCAGATCGGTGTCATCCGCACGCGCACCCCCGTCAACAATCTTCGCTTGCAGGAGAAAAAAACGCCGCCCGCGCCGAAAAAGGCGAAAGGCGGCGGCACGCTCACCGCGCGCATGGAGCGCAGCGCCGGCACGGAGCTGGATCTGCGCGGCATGACGGTGGAGGAGGCAATTCTGGAGATCGACCGTTTCCTCGACAACGCGGTGATGGCGGGCTTGGAGCGGGTCACGCTCATCCACGGCAAGGGCACGGGCGCTCTGCGCACCGGTGTGCAGCAGCATCTGCGGCGACACCCGCAGGTGGCGGGCTTCCGACTCGGCACCTTCGGCGAGGGCGAGACCGGCGTGACGATCGTGGAATTGAAATAAAAACACGAAGCGGCGGACACCAAAGGTGCCCGCCGCTATTGTTATTCCTATCTGTTAGTTACCGCAGCCGCAACCGCAGCCACTCACCACGCGCACGCGCTCCGTGCCGCCGCAACCGCAGCCGGAGGTCGTGTTGTTCGTCTGGCAGCCGCTCGGACGGCTGTTACCGCCGCAACCGCAGCCCGTGTCGTTGTCGCGGTCGCACAGGATCAGCCATGCCGCAATCGCAAAGAGAAATCCGTTACACATATTGTGTTCACCTCCCTCTCCCAATATATGAACCGGCAGGGAGAGGGGTGAAAAGGTTATTGCGTCGGGTTTGCGCCGAACAGCGTTTTAAAATAGTCGTTTTTCAGCACAAAGTCGGAATATTTGATCTTGTTGCGCACCGTCGCGGACACTGTTTTCACATAGTCCTCCGGAACGGTCACGCCCTCGTTCGGCGTGAAGGTGCCCTTGGAGGCGTTATAGGTGCCCTTGTCGGTCCTCCAGCAATAGTTGCCCCACAACGCCAGCGGCATCTGCTCGGAGAACACATCGCGGCCGACCAAAAGACGGGAGTCGTATTCCACGCCGAAGAGGTTCGAGAGCGTCGGCACGATGTCGAGGCTGTAGGTCGGGGTGTCGACGACGATGTTTTTGTCCTCGATGCAGCCGCTCCAGATGATGAGCGCGGAATGGTCGCGCTTGAACACATCGTCCGCTGCATAGCCGTAGAGATCCGAAAGCCCGTCCACGCCGCCGCTGTAGGTCTCCTTTTTGTCCAGTCCGTAGGGATAGTGGTCGGTGGCAAGAACGATAACGGTGTTGTCGGCGATGCCCGCCGTTTCGAGCGCGGTCACGAGATCACGCATCGCATATTCCAGCTCCAAATTCGCTGCAAGATAGCCCTTCACAAGGTCGCAGTGGTTGCTGTCCTTATAGGCATCAAAATTTTTTGCAGCCATATAGTTGCCACCCGTGTTGTAGCCGCAGTGACCGCTCACCGTCATATAGTAGACAGAGAACGGCTGCTTGCCGATATACTGCGGCGCCGTGAAGCGCATCATTTCCAGATCGCTCTCCGGCCAGGTCGGCTTCACGCCCGCCTCCATGCCGTTGCCCATGCCGATATAGTCGGCATAGCCGAGATTTTTGTGCGTCTTATCTCTGCCGTAATAGGAATAGGTGTGGTCGTGATAGGCGACGCTGAAATAGCCGAGCCGTTTCAGTTGATTGCCCATGGTGAGATAGAGATTGTGACCGATCGTCTGTTTCATGCTGGACACGCCCGCCGTCGGCACAAGCCCCATGACATTGGAGTATTCACCTGTCGAGGTGCTGCCGCCCCATGCGGGCTGATAATAGTCGGTGAATTTGATGCCCTTGTTGGCAAGGCGATAGAGCGTCGGCGTCATTTGCGGGTCGATGACCTCGGCGGAAAACGCCTCCGCTGTGATGAAAATAAGGTTTTTGCCCTTGAAAAGTCCGGTGTATTCGTTCTGCTTCGAGGGGGTGAGTGAGGCGACATAGCGGTGCATCGCCGCGAGCTTTTCGTCGCTCGTCGCGGCGGCAAGCGCCTCGAAATCGAGGTTCATGACATTGTCCCCATACACTATGGGCTCCGGCTCTTGCGGCGGCTCATCCTTCGGCTCGGTGTCCACATCGTCAAATTCGCCGTCGCCGGGGAACAGCAGATGGCCGAAGTCCAGCCGCAGCGCCGCGCCGAGACCGAAACCGCGCACCGCGCCGTCAAAGTCATATTCATTCGTATAGCGGTTTTTGTCAGGGGAGACGGTGAGCGCAAAAATGTGCGCGAGAAGGAACGCGACAACACAGAAAACGCCGAGCGCCAACCGCCGCCGCAGCTTGTTGACGGGGCGCTCTTTTCTGCCGCGGTTAAAGATGCAGAAGAATACGATCGGCGCCGCCACCAGCAAAATGCGCCAAAGCCCGCCGAGAAGGATAGAAACGATCGTGCCGGAATATTCTCCGACCACGCCGCCCGCGCCGCTGAAGATGGAGCGCGGGGACATGAACATCTTGAAGAAATCCTGCACGAAATATTCCGTCAGGCAGGCGACGCCGCAGACGGAGGAAATGACGATCGCAATGACCCGCCGCACGGTGACGGTGCGCCCGAACGAGGCGGCAAACGCAAACAGAAAGCCCGCCGACAGCGCAAAAAGGGTGATGCACACAAAGCGCCAAAAGCTCGCGCCCTGCATGGTGAAAAAGTGCAAAAGCCACTCGTCATAGACGGCGACAAACAGCAAAAGCGCCCAGTGAGGGATGCCCACCGTCTGTTCGCGGAAATGTTGTTGTTTCAAGTGTATCTCTCCCTAATATATACTGAAAAATGATTTTTTTCGACAAGGTCAGTGTAGCACATCCCACCCCGAAAAGCAAGCCGAAAAATCCCGACGGAATGTCGTACAGGCAGGGCGGCATATGGTTTGGTGAAGGGGGTCATTTTATGTTTTCGGCGCTTTTTGAGCTTTTGTCCGGCGTTTTCTATATGGTGCTGCATGTCGCCACGGGCGGCAGCTTTCCGAAACCGCTCTCCGTCGAAAAGGAGCGCGCCTATTTTGTCGCGTTTCACGAGATGGGCGACAGGGAGGCGCGCAGCGCGCTCATCGAGCACAACCTGCGTCTGGTGGCGCACATCATCAAAAAATACTATGCCGGTGCAAAGGATCAGGAGGATCTCATTTCCATCGGAACGATCGGGCTGATCAAGGCGGTGGACACCTTTGACTATACAAAAAGCCGCCGCCTGGCGACCTATGCGTCCCGCTGCATTGAGAACGAAATTCTGATGTATTTCCGCGCGGAGAAAAAATATGCGCAGGATGTGTCGCTGTCCGAGCCGATCGACACCGACAAGGAGGGACACCCGCTGACGCTGCTCGATGTGCTGGCGGACGAGAGCGATCTCGCCGCCAATGTGGATCTGCGGGTGAACAGCCAGCATCTGGCGCGGTATATCCGCGAATGTCTCACCGATCGGGAGATCGAGATCATCCGCTTGCGCTACGGGCTGTGCGGCGATCCGCTCACACAGCGTGAGGTCGCGAAAAAGCTCGGCATTTCGCGCTCCTATGTTTCCCGCATTGAGAAAAAAGCGCTCGAAAAGCTGCAAGAGCGCTTTGAACAACCCGACACCCCGTGAGGGTCATCCCTCCGTTACCCTGGTACAAAGCCGGGCAAGCTCCTCAAGCGTTGTGAGCTTGCCTGCCTCCACCCGCAGCGCCGCCGCACCCGGCAGCCCGCGCATATACCAGGCGGCATGCTTGCGCGCCTCCAAGACCGCGACGCGCTCGCCCTTGTAGTCTGCGGCAAGCGCCGTCTGACGGAAAAGCGTCGCCATGCGACGGGAAAGCGGCGGCGGGGGCAGCGTTCTGCCCTCGCAGAGCAGGGCATTTATCTCGGTGAACAGCCACGGCGCGCCGAGCGCCCCTCTGCCCACCATGATGAGATCGCAGCCGGTGTCCTCATACATGGCGGCGGCGTCCGCCGCCGTGAAAATGTCGCCGTTGGCAATGACGGGAATGGAAACGGCCGCCTTGACGCGACGGATACAGTCGCGGTCAACGGGCGGGGCATACATCTGCGCGCGGGTGCGTCCGTGCACCGTCACGGCATCCGCACCGCCTGCCTCGACGGCACGTGCGACCTCGACGGCAACATCCTCATCCTTTTGAAAGCCGCGGCGAATTTTTGCCGTCACCGGCACGGGCACGGCATCCTTCACCGCCCGCACGAGCTTCTCGCAAAGCTGCGGCTCAGCCAAAAGGGCGCTGCCGCAGTGATTGCCGACGATCTTCGGTGCGGGGCAGCCGAGGTTTATATCGATGATGTCGGGGCGGTATGCCATGGCGAGCTCTGCCGCCTTGGCCATGATGGCGGGATCGTCGCCGAAAAGCTGCACGGCGGCGGGACGCGCCGTGTCGTCCAGCGCCAAAAGCTCCCTGCTTTTGCGGTCGCCGAAAAGCAGCCCCTTGCAGCTCACCATTTCGCCGACCGTGTACGCTGCGCCGAAATCGACGCAGATTTGCCGAAACGCGCGATCGGCGACACCCGCCATCGGAGCGAGTGCCGCCATGCCTTTTATCTCCACATTGCCGATAAACATACCTTATCTCCCCGGATACCCGTTTTTATATACTTCACCCGCGACCGCGCCGCCGCGCCGTGCCGCCAAAAGCTCCGGCACAGTCACGAAGGTGTAGCCCTGCGCTTCCAGACGCGGCACAATGATCTTCACTGCATCCACGGTGGTGCGATAGATGTCGTGCATCAAAACGACGGAGCCGTCCTTGATGCCGCCCCTTGCGGCAAAGGCGGCGCTGACGATCTTGTCTGTGTTGCGGGACTGCCAGTCCTTGGTGTCCACACTCCAATGCACCAGCGGCAGCCCCATGTCCTTTGCGACCGCCTTGACGGTGTCGTTGGCGTTGCCGCCCGGTGCGCGCAGCATCACAGCGTCATGCCCGATTGCCGCGCGGATGACGGCATTGCAGTCGTCAATTTCCTTTTTCACACCGTCGGCGGACAGCCGCGGCAGGCGTGCATGATTTTGCGTGTGGTTGCCGACGGCATGTCCCTCCGCCTCCATGCGCTGAATAAGTGCGGGATACTTTGCGGCATTTCTGCCGATCAAAAAGAAAGTGGCGCGCACATGATGCTCCCGCAGAAAATCCAGCAGCTCTGCCGTGTATTGTCCCGGGCCGTCATCAAATGTGAGCGCCACCAATTTGGCTTTGTTGTCTGCGATCTGTCCCGCATCGGTTATCGCGGTCATGCCGTTTGCCGCTTTGAGGGACACCTGCATTTTCAGCTGTTCATTTTCTGCGGCAAGCGCGGCGTTTTGGCTTTTTTCGCTGCCGAGTTCATCGGAAAGACGGCTGTTTTCGCTCGAAAGACTGTCGTTTTTCTCCTGCAGCGCCGCGTTTTCCTCTTGCTTTTCGGAAAGCGCGGCACGAAGCCCTGCCTGCGCTTTCTGCAGCTGCACGGTGTACACCAGTCCCGCCGCGAGCGCGCAAAAGAGCACGGCGAGCAAGAGCGCAAAAACAATCACCCGCCGACGGCGCTGCCCTTTTGGCATATGTACGGGGGATGCGGCGACAACATCCACATCCTCCAAAGGTCCCGTGTCAAAGGTTGCCACTTTTCTTCATCCTTTGCGGTGTCATCAATATCTGTGTCTTTCGATAAAAACAGGCTCGGCAAGCGGGCTGTAGGAACGACGCCGCCTGAACGACAGCACCCGTGTCGGTTCGTGCAGATACAGTCTTGCCGCCGCCTCGGTCATGCCCATGAGCAGCATGCAGGTGCACAAAAGGCGCGGAATGAGCAGCGGGAAGTCAAACACCCCGTGCACACAAAGTGCCAAAAGCGCGCCGATGATGGCAAAGCCGAAGAGCTGTGCCTCGCGGTGCTGCGGCATTTTGAGCAGCGCCGCGCCGCGCCGCAGCAAAAGCCGCAAAATGCAGCAGAAAAGGAAAAGCGAAAGGATGCCGCCCTCCGAGAGAATTTCCAGAAACAGATTGTGCGCATGCTTGAACGGCAGACCGTAGCCGGACAGGATGTCCTGTGTGGTCTGTACGCCGACGCCCGCGCCGAAAAGCGGATGCTCACGCACGCTCAGTAGCACCTTTTTCCACATCACGAAGCGCATGTGCACCGAATAGTCGTCGGCATAGCCCTCGGACATGATCTGATCGACCGCCTGCGACAGGCTCTCGGGGCGCTCATTTTCACTTTCCGTGACCGCGGATGCCGATTGCTGCGTGTTCTGCGGCACGGCGGAAAGAAGGCGGTTGCCGATGCAGGGCGGAATGAGCAGCACCACATAAATAACGGTCAGCACCGTCATCACAAAGCGCTTGCGAATAAACAGTGCGCAGAGCAGCAGCCCGACCGCGATGATCGCCAGATAGCCGCCGCGCGAGAAGGTAAAGCCCAGTCCGTACGCCGCGATGATGAGCGAAATGCGCGCCGCCGCCTTGGGCTTGGAGCGCGTACCCGTCAGGACGAAGGCGATGGAGAACGGGATGGACAAAACGAGATAGGCAGCCAGCAGGTTCGGGTTCGAGAAGGTACCCGACATGCGCTCGCCGAAGTTCTCGTTGCTGTACGGAATGTTCAAAAGGCGATAAAAGAAGCTGTCCGCCGCAAACCACAGCTTGCCGTTGATCTGCAGGTGGAACACTTCCCGCAAAAGATACTGAAGCACCGCCACGCCGCCGACAATACCCGTCACGGTCGTCATGCACAGCACTGCCGTGCGCAGGCGCTGCCGATCGGTGAGCACCGTCACCGCCGCGACATAGGCGCAAAAGACCGAGACCCACATTATCAGCGACCAAAAGCTGCCGACGAAATCGGTCGAATAGACAAGGCTGAATGCCATATACAAAAGATAGACCGCCATGAGCAGTCCGAGCTTGCCGAACGCGGGCGTTCTGCCGTTTTTCTTCGCGTCCCGCAGCGCCAAAAACAACGAGGCAAAGATCAGCGGAAAGCTGACATAGTCGGAGAAAAGCGGCGCCGCCGTCAAGAGCAGCACGCTGTAAAACCACGGCTCGCGCCGCACGCTGATATACGCATCCTTCAGCTGACCCATCTCTTTGCCTCCTTTCTTTTCATCACACAGGGCACACTACCCTTATTATGCCTTTATCTTAGCACGGCAAACCGGTAAATACAAGAAAGGTTACAAAACTGTAATAAAGAAAGCCGCTGAAAAATCCGCGGGAGCGGTGTCAAGCGCCCTTCGGCGTATAAGAAATACGCCACGAAGGGCACTTTCCTCCCTCGCGGTTTTTGAGCGGCTTTTGAAAAATCCGCGGCAAAAAGCGGCTGCCCGCAGGCAGCCGCTTTCAGGATTCGGAGCTTATGATTTATTTTCCGTCATAGCAGATGACGGACGCCACATCATACTTTTTCAGCTTTTCGCGGGCGTTCAGCCCCGCAAGCTCGATCAGAAACAGCATCTTGACGATCTTGCCGCCCAGCTCCTCGCAAAGCTCCGCGGCGGCCTTGATCGTGCCGCCGGTGGCGATGAGATCGTCCACCAGCACCACCCGCTGTCCGGGCTTTATTGCATCCTTGTGCATTTCGATGACGGCAGTGCCGTATTCGAGGTCATATTCCTTTTTCACCGTTTCGCACGGCAGCTTGCCCTCCTTGCGGATGAGCACAAACGGCTTGTGCAGGTTATAGGCAAGCGGCATGCCGAGGATGAAGCCGCGGGACTCCGTTCCGGCGATGACATCGAAATCGAGCCCGTCGAGCCTTTTCTGCATCTCGTCGATTGCCAGGTGCAGTCCGTCCGCATCCTGCAAAACACTTGTCAGATCGCGGAAAATGATGCCCTTTTCGGGAAAATCGGGGATGCTGCGCACATAGTCTTCCAATTTTTTCATGACAAAGAACGACCTTTCGAAAACAGTTATTTCGTAATAAACAGCACACCCAGCGTGTTCGGTCCGCAGTGAGAAGAAATGGTGCAGCCTGCGCGCGTGACCAAGATCTCGTCAAAGCGCTGATACTTTTTCACAAGCTCCCGCACCATGTCGATGCGCTCCTCGGAGATGCCGGAATGGGTGATGAAGATGCGCGTGGGAACGATGTCGTCGCGCCCCTCCAGCTGATCGGCAACATACTGCTCGAGCGCTTTGTCGAGAGAGCCGCGGTATTTCTTGTCGACGCCCATCGAGCCGTCGGCATTGTCCACGCGGATGGAGGGCTTGAGGCGCAAAAGGTTTGCGCCGAACATGGCAAGCGCCGAGCAGCGGCCGCCCTTGTAGAGATATTCCAGCGTGTCGATGACAAAGCTGGCGCTCACTCTGCCCGCAATTTCATTCAGCTCTGCAACGATGTCTGCCGCCGCCATGCCCTTTGCGATGCGTTCGGCGGCCTCGATAACGAGATGACCCGTGCCCGTGGAAAGGTTGCGGCTGTCCACGGGATAAACACCGGGCAGCTCCTCTGCCGCCAGCTTGCAGTTGTTGTGCGAGCTGGAGAGCGCCGAGCCGATGTTGATGTGGATGACCTCATTGCCCGCCTCGATGAAGGGCTTGAAGCAGTTGATATATTCCGAAACATTGGCCGCCGCCGTCTTGGGCAGCACGCCCTTTTCGGCATGGGTGGCATAGATGGTGTCGGGATCGATGTCTATGCCGTCCAGATAGCTGTTTTCGCCCTCCAGAACATGCAGGGGGACAAGGTGTACATTATACTTTTCGAGCAATTCCTCGCTGAGATCACAGGTGCTGTCGGCACAAAGAATGATATTTTTTGCCAAGCGTATCTTCCTTTCGTTCGGTGATGGGTGTGCGCAACAAGGTGAGTATAGCATATTCTTCCCGAAATTACAAGAAAATGTTGCACAAACCGCGCCGGTGGTGTAAAATACATCTATCAAAGAGGGGGTGGCGTCATGTTTGAAAACGCTAAATGGATCACGCGCACGCCGTCGGTGCGCTGGGGCTTTGAGGACGATCCGGCAAAGCTGCCGCCGTCGCCGTATCTCGCCCGTACCTTCACGGTGAAAAAGCCGCTCAAAAGCGCGACGCTCTCCGCGGCGGGACTGGGACAGGCGGCATATTTCTTAAACGGTGCGCGTCTGCCGGACAGCCACCGCCCGACCGATCCGACCGCCCCCGTGAGGGCGGTCATCTACCGTTCCTTTGATCTGTCGGCGCTGCTGCACGAGGGGCAAAACCGTTTCGGTGCCATGCTCGGCAACAACGGCTATAACGATCCGCGTGTTGTCCGCTTTCGCGGTGTGCCGATGCTCATTGCGCAGATCGACCTTGTCTATACCGACGGCACGACCGATTCGGTCGTCACCGACACCGCCTTTAAGACCGCCGACGCGCCGGTTCTGTTCAGCTTGCGCCGCTGCGGCGAAAAATATGACGCAAGAAGGGAGATCGACGGCTGGTGTGCCGCGGGTTTTGACGACAGCGACTGGGAACATGCGCACATCTGCGCAGGGCCGGGCGGCGTTTTGCGCCCGACCGTCTGCCCGCCGGAGCGCATCGTGCGCCGCATCGCGGGGAGCGAGATCGCAAAGGGCGTTTTTGATTTCGGTGAAAATGTCAGCGGACATGTCGCCGTCACCGTGCGCGGCAAGTGCGGCAGCGAGATCGAGGTGCGCTATGCCGAGCTGCTCGCCGCCGACGGTCAGCATGTTGATCAGGGGAATATTTTAGCCGACATCTATAAGCCGATGGCGCACAAGGATGTCTATATTTTGAGAGGCGACGGCGAGGAGCATTATGCGCCGCTTTTTTCCTACCACGGATTTCGGTATGCCGAGGTGACGGGTGATTTCGAAAGCGTCGCGCTCACGGCGGAGGTGGCGCACACCGACCTTGCCCCCGCGGCGGCGTTTTCCTGCGATAACGGAACGCTTGCGGCGCTGCACGACATCACGGTGCGCTCCGTGCTCACCAACTGCCACGGTGCACTCACCGACTGCCCCCACCGCGAGCAAAACGAGTGGACGGGCGACGGGCTGCTCAGCGCCGAGGCGGTGTGTATCGCCTTCGATGCCTATGACTTCTTTTATGAATGGATGCAGAAATTCAAGGAGGATCAGCTGCCGGACGGGCGGCTGCCCTGCATCATTCCGATGAAAAACGGCGTGTGGGAGACGGCGTTTGCCAACGGCCCCGACTGGGACAGCGCCATTTTCCATATCCCCTATTATGCTTACCGCTACAGCGGCGACCGCCGCATCGTGGATCTCGTGTGGGAAAATATGGAGCGCACACTGCGGCACTTTGCCACGCTGTCCGAAAATTGCCTTTTGCGTGCGGGCGTGGGCGACTGGGCATCCTGCGGTGCGACCTGTGACAAGCAGATCACCGACACTGCCTATTATGCGATCGACGCGCGCATGATGGCGGAGATGGCGGCAGCGACCGGCAGAGACCCCGCGCCCTTTGCGGCTCTTTTTGCCCGTATCCGCGATGATTTTCGCGCCGCCTATGTGAAAAACGGGGAGCTGACCGACACACACCAAACGACGCTTGCCGCCGCGATCTTTGCGGGCTTTCTCACAGAAAAAGAAAAAAAGGCGGCGGGCGATCGCCTTGCCGCCGCACTTGCCGCGGCGGATCACCATTTCATCTGCGGGGTGCACGGACTGCGCTTTATATTTGATGCGCTGTGTGACACCGGCCACGTGCAGGAGCTGTTTGACACGGTGGTAAACCCCGCCTATCCCGGCTTCGGCAACATCGTTGCGCGCGGGATGACGACACTGCCGGAGTGGTTCAACTACGGTGCGTCGCAAAATCACCATTTCCGCAGCCCTGTGGACGCCTGGCTGTTTAACTACCTTGCGGGTATCCGCCCCGTCGGCTTCGGCATGGAAACGGTGCGCATCGCCCCGCAGTTTGTGCGCGGGGTGACGACGCTCAAGGCGACGGTGCACGGCGTGACCGTTTCCTATGACGAGAAGACCCTCACGGTGCAAAGCCCCGTGCCGTTCACGCTTTGCCTTAACGGGGAAGAGAAGACATATCCTGCGGGAGAATGGCAGGTGGCGCGCTGATGGAAACGCTTTGCTTTTCCGTGCCGCCGGCCTTGGACGGCGTGACGGTGCAGA
Organism: Ruminococcus sp.; assembly: GCA_004558485.1. GTDB lineage: Bacteria > Bacillota > Clostridia > Oscillospirales > Acutalibacteraceae > URNF01. Next base: position 23,699 of record SFCS01000006.1, read on the forward strand.
CATTTCTGCGGCAGCACTGCGGGCTTTCGTGGCGCATGGTGGTAAAGCTCAAGCGGGTGGAAAACGGCATCACCGCCGACGGCGTGCACTGCCGCACCATCGACCGCCTGCGGGCGGGACAAACGGTGGCGGTGACCATGCCCGCCGACGCGGTGAAGATCGAGGGTGCGGACATGCCGCTTGCGGTTGTTTTTGAGGACGCGCACCTGATGGTTGTGGACAAGCCGCCGTTTTTGGCGGTGCATCCGTCGGCGGGCAAGCCCGAGCCGACGCTGGCAAACGCCGTTGTCGGCTATTTTGAGCGGGCGGGGACGCCGCTGTCCTTTCGCCCCATCAGCCGCCTTGACCGCAACACGAGCGGGCTGCTGCCGGTGGCGAAAAGTCCGCACATTGCCTATGCGCTGGCGCGTAAGATCGACAAGACCTATTTTGCCCTGTGCTGCGGGGAGCTGCACGGCAGCGGGGTCGTGGACGCGCCCATCCGCGTGAAGGAGGGCTGCACCATCACCCGCGAGGTCGGCGCGGGCGGCAAGGAGAGCCGCACCCGCTATGAGGCGTTGAAGACCGACGGTCATATCACGCTTCTGCGCCTGCAGACGGAGACCGGCAGAACGCATCAGATTCGCGTGCACATGGCATATCTCGGGCATCCGCTCGTGGGCGACACCATGTACGGCACGGACGAGACGCTGCCGCGACACGCGCTGCACTGTGCGCAGCTGCAATTCACCCATCCCGTAACCGGCGCGGCGGTGACGCTTTCGTCGCCGATCCCCGCCGATATGCAAACACTCATCGACACTTTGGAGGAAACAGTATGATCAAGGCCTGCATTTTCGACATGGACGGCACCGTGTCCAACACCATCAACAGCATCACCTATTTCGGCAACAAGGCGCTCACGGAAAACGGCCTTTCCGGTTTTGCGCCCGACGACTATAAATACATGGTCGGCAACGGCGCGGACATTTTGGTGCGGCGGATGTTTGTGAAAAACGGCTGCACCGACGAGGCGCTGTATAAAAAAGTGCTGAAGGAATATAATGAAAGCTATGACAACGATTTTCTGTATCTCACCGCGCCCTATGACGGCATCCTGCCGCTGCTCGACGATCTGCGCGCGGCGGGGATCAAAACGGGCGTGCTTTCGAATAAGCCGCACTCCACAACGCTGAAGGTGGCGGATGCGCTGTTCGGCGATCGGCTGGATCTCTGCTTCGGGCAGAGAGAGGGGAAACCGATCAAGCCCGATCCGACGGTGTTAAAGGAAATGCTTTCGATGCTCGGCATCACGCCCGACGAGTGCCTCTATGCGGGCGACACCGCGACCGACATGCAGACCGGAAAGGGCGCGGGCTGCTTCACCGTCGGCGTGCTTTGGGGCTTCCGCACCGAAAAGGAGCTGCGCGACAACCGCGCGGACGCGATCGTGGCAAAGCCCGCAGAAATTTTCAAACTGATAAAGGAGAAAAACGGCAAATGAAGGTCATGATGATCGGCTGCGGCAGGTGGGGCTCGCTCATCGCGTGGTATCTTTCCACCCTTTCTCACGAGGTGACGCTGTACGGACGGGAAAGCTCCGCCCATATGCAGCGGTTTTTGCGGGAGCGAAAAAATGATCTGCTGACGCTGCCGTCGTCGGTGACGCTGACGACGGGGCTTGCGGCGGCACGGGACGCCGAGGTGATCCTCATTTCCGTTCCTGCGCAGTCGCTGCGCGCGCTTTTGCGCGAGCCGACGCTGCGCGCGCTGCGGGATAAAACCTTCGTTTTGTGCATGAAGGGCATCGAGGTGGAAACGGGGATGCGGCTGTCGCAGGTAACTGCCGCCGAGGTGGATCGCTCCAATCACATCGCCGTGTGGCTCGGTCCCGGGCATGTGCAGGATTTCTATGCCGGCATCCCCAACTGCATGGTCATCGACAGCGACGAGGACGCGGTGAAATGCCGCCTCATCGACGCATTTTCCGGCAAGCTCATCCGATTTTATTACGGCGATGACATGATCGGCAACGAGATCGGCGCGGCGGCGAAAAATGTCATCGGCATTGCCGCAGGCGTGCTGGACGGGTTGGGGCTGTCCACGCTCAAGGGTGCGCTCATGTCCCGCGGAACGCGCGAGGTGGCAAGGCTCATCGCCGCTATGGGCGGCAACGAGCGCTCGGCATACGGGCTTTGCCACCTCGGCGACTATGAGGCGACGCTGTTTTCACCCTACAGTCACAACCGCGCCTATGGCGAAGGTCTCATCACCGGCGCGCCGATGACAAAGCTCGCCGAGGGACATCCGACCGCGGCGGCGCTGCACAAGCTGGCGGCGGAAAACGGCGTGGAAATGCCGATCGTTTCGGCGGTCTACAGCATCCTGTATGAGGGTGCTGCGCCGAAGGAGGCAATCGACCGCCTTTTTGAGCGCCGCCAGGGACAGGAGTTTTGACGATGGAAACGGTCGGACGCTTTGCCCCGACGCCGTCGGGCAGGCTGCATCTCGGCAATGTGCTGTGCGCGCTGCTTTCGTGGCTTTCCGCGAAAAAGCAGGGCGGGCGTGTGCTGCTGCGCGTCGAGGATCTCGACACCGCCCGCTGCGGCGGCGAGACGCTCACCCCGCTGCTTTTGGACGATCTTGCCTTTTTGGGGCTGCGCTTTGACGGCGGCTATGAAAAGGAAAACTATCAGAGCCGCCGCACGGCGGTGTATGAAAGCTATTTTGAAAAGCTGCACGCGGCGGGGCTTTTGTATCCTTGCTATTGCTCCCGCGCACAGCTGCACGCGGCGAGAGCGCCCCATGCCGCCGACGGACAGGCGGTGTATGACGGGCATTGCCGCCGCTATCTGCACGGCGAGGCGCCGCCTGCGGGGAAAGCGCCCGCCTGGCGGCTGACCGTGCCGGAGGAAACGGTGCGTTTCACCGACGGGCTGCAGGGGGACTATGCGGAAAACCTAAAGACCGCCTGCGGCGATTTTTTGGTGCGGCGGGCGGACGGCGTGTTTGCCTATCAGCTTGCGGTGGTGGTGGATGACGCGCTCACGGGCGTGAACGAGGTGGTGCGCGGCAGAGATCTTTTGTCCTCCACGCCGCGGCAGCTCTATCTCTATCGTCTGTTTGGGTTCACGCCGCCGCGGTTTTATCACATTCCGCTGCTGCTCGACGCGCACGGCAACAGACTTTCGAAGCGCGACGGTGCGCTCGACATGGGTGCGCTGCGGGAGCGCTTTTCCTCGCCGGAGCCGCTCATCGGGCTGTTGGCGCTGACGCTGGGACTTGTCGATCACTATACCCCGCTGACGGCAGAGGCGCTTTTGCCGCGCTTTGACTGGTCGCGCATCCCGAAAACCGATCTGCGTCTTGCAGATGTCAAGTGGTAATACATAGGGTCAAAACGCCACGCGAAAGCCTTCGCGCGGCGTTTTTCCGTATTTTACCATACCCCTGCCCGCATTTTACAAGGATTTACCGCGCTTTACCGCCGCGGGGAGCCGCAGCCGGCTGCCCTTTTGGAGCTTGCGGAGGACGCATTGGCGGCACAGTACGGCGGGTGAAGGTCGCCCGAAAAAAATCCCTGCACGGCATTGCCGTGCAGGGATAAATTTTTGAACGGTTTTTTTGCTTAACGGAACTTCTTGCGGGCGGTGTAGTGCGTATGCAGCACTTCGTGCGCCTTGTGGCTGCCGAAGCTCCCAAAGTAATCCTTGTAGATCTCGACGACCATCGGGTTCTGATGCGACTTGCGCAGCGGCATGTCGCGATCCATGTCATACAGCACCTTGGCACGCTTGGCGCGGTAGTCCTCGAAGTTGCGCACCACGGCGGGCACGATCGGCTGACCGCCGCCGTTGATGCAGCCGCCGGGGCAGCACATGATCTCAACGAAGGTCCACGGCGCCGTGCCGTCCTTGATCATGCTCATCACATGGTTGGCAGCCGTCAGACCGCTGGCGACCGCGACTTTGACCTCAAGGCCCGCGATGTTGTAGGTCGCTTCCTTGAGACCCTCCATGCCGCGCACCTCGGTGAAGTCCACAGAGCCGTTGTCCTTGCCGGTGAGCACGTCGTTTGCCGTGCGTAGCGCCGCCTCCATCACGCCGCCGGTCGCGCCGAAAATGACGGCAGCGCCGGTGTCCGCACCGAGCGGCATATCAAACTCTTCATCCGGCAGTGCGGTGAAGTTCAGACCTGCGCGGCGGATCATGCGGGCAAGCTCACGGGTGGTGATGGAAATGTCTACATCCGGCATGCCGGCTGCGTCCTCATCTTCACGGGTGATCTCGAATTTCTTTGCGGTGCAGGGCATGACCGAAACCGACACGATGTTACGCGGGTCGATGCCGTTTTTCTCGGCATAATAGGTTTTCAGAATAGCACCGAACATCTGCTGCGGGGATTTGCAGGTGGAAAGATTGGCGAGCTGATCGGGATAATACAGCTCCGCAAACTTCACCCAGCCGGGCGAGCAGGAAGTGATCATCGGCAGCACGCCGCCGTTCTTCACGCGGTGGACAAGCTCGGTCGCCTCCTCGACGATCGTCATGTCCGCACCGAAATCGGTGTCAAACACCTTGTCAAAGCCCAGTCTGCGCAGCGCGGCAACCATCTTGCCTTCGCAGGGCGTGCCGATCGGCAGCCCGAATTCCTCGCCGATCGCCGCACGGACGGCGGGAGCGGTCTGCACGAGAACGATCTTGTCCGGATCGGACAGCGCCTCGAACACCTCGGCGGTGTTGTCCTTTTCGCGCAGCGCACCGGTCGGGCAGACATTGATGCACTGACCGCAGGAGACACAGGGCACATCGCCCAGCGGCTTTTCAAACGCACACGCGATGTGGGTGTCGATGCCGCGGTCGTTCGCGCCGATGACCGACACGAACTGCTGCTGACAGGCAGCGACGCAGCGGCGGCACAGGATGCACTTGTTGTTGTCGCGGATCATGTGCGGAGAGGACTCGTCGAGCGCATATTCCGGATGGAAGCCGTCATATTTGCCGTTGTCCTCCACACCGTAGTCGAGACACAGCTTCTGCAGCTCGCAGTTGGTGGAGCGCACGCAGGAAAGGCACTTTTTCTCATGTGTCGAGAGAATGAGCTCCAGCGTCGTCTTGCGGGCGGCGCGCACCTTGTCGGTGTTGGTCTGAATTTCCATGCCCTCGGCAACCGGATAGACACAGGCGGTTACAAGGCCGCGCGCACCGGTCGCTTCGACCACGCAGATACGGCAGGCGCCGATCTCGTTCATATCCTTCAAATAGCACAGCGTGGGGATCTCCACACCGGCAGCGTGAGCCGCTTCCAGAATGGTGGAGCCCTTCGGCACACTGACGGCAATGCCGTTCACTTTTACATTAACCATATCCATGACAGCACACTCCTTTCTTAACCTTTTTTGATCGCACCGAAGTTGCAGTTCGCCAAGCAGGCACCGCACTTGATGCATTTATCCTGATGGATGACATGCGGCTGCTTGACAGCGCCGGAGATCGCACCCACCGGGCAGTTACGGGCACACTTGGTGCAGCCCTTACATTTCTCTGCGTCAATGGTGAATTGCAGCAGATCCTTGCAGACGCCGGCGGGACATTTTTTGTCCACCACATGCGCAATGTACTCGTCGCGGAAGAATTTCAGCGTGGACAGCACGGGGTTGGGCGCCGTCTGGCCGAGACCGCACAGCGAGTTGTTTTTGATGTAATAGCACAGCTCCTCCAGCTCGTCGATGTCCTTGAGCGTGCCGTTGCCCTTGGTGATCTTGTCGAGCTTTTCAAGCAGACGCTTTGTGCCGACGCGGCAGGGCGTACATTTGCCGCAGGATTCGTCAACGGTGAATTCAAGGAAGAATTTTGCCATGTCGACCATACAGGTGTCCTCGTCCATGACGATAAGGCCGCCCGAGCCCATCATGCAGCCGATGGCGATGAGGTTGTCATAGTCCACGGGCGTGTCGATGAGGGAAGCGGGGATACAGCCGCCGGACGGGCCGCCGGTCTGTGCCGCCTTGAACTTCTTGCCGTTCGGGATGCCGCCGCCGATGTCCTCGATGATTTCGCGCAGCGTCGTGCCCATCGGGATCTCCACAAGGCCGGTGTGCTTGATTTTGCCGCCGAGGGCAAAGACCTTGGTGCCCTTGGATTTCTCCGTGCCCATGGATGCGAACCACTCGGCGCCGCGCAGAATGATCTGCGGCACATTGGCGAAGGTCTCAACATTATTTTCAACGGTCGGGGACTGATACAGACCCTTCACCGCCGGATACGGCGGACGCGGGCGCGGCTCGCCGCGGTTGCCCTCGATGGAGGTCATGAGCGCGGTCTCCTCGCCGCACACGAACGCGCCGGCGCCGAGACGGATATGCAGGTCGAAGTCGAAGCCGGAATTGAAGATGTTTTTGCCGAGCAGGCCGTATTCGCGCGCCTGCTCAATGGCAATCTGCAGACGGGCAACGGCGATCGGATACTCCGCACGGACATAAACATAGCCCTCGGTCGCGCCGATGGCATAGCCCGCGATCGCCATCGCCTCGATGACGGTGTGCGGATCGCCTTCCAGGACGGAACGGTCCATGAACGCGCCGGGGTCGCCCTCGTCGGCGTTGCAGACGACATACTTCTGCGGCGCTTTGTTCGGCGCGGTCAGCGCCCATTTTCTGCCGGTCGGGAAGCCGCCGCCGCCTCTGCCGCGCAGACCGGAGTCGGTGATCACCTTAATGACCTCCTCCGGTGTCATCTCGGTCAGCACCTTGCCCAGAGCGGCATAGCCGTCCATGGCGATATATTCGTCGATGTTTTCGGGGTTGATGACGCCGCAGTTGCGCAGCACGACGCGGTTCTGCGTCTTGTAGAACGCGGTGTCGTTGAGGGAGACATTGCCCTCGACCGGTTCGTCCGAGCCGGTGTCGTTGTAGACAAGGCGCTCGACGATCCTGCCCTTGAGCAGATGCTCGGACACGATCTCCGGCACATCGTTTGCCGTCACGCGGCTGTAGAAGGTGCCGTCGGGATGGATGATGACGACCGGACCGAGCGCGCAGAGACCGAAGCAGCCGGTCTGCACGATTTTGATCTCTTCGGAAAGACCGTTTTTCTCGATGGCGTCCCTGAACGCCTCCTGGATTGCTTTACTGCCCGAGGAGGTACAGCCGGTACCGCCGCAGATCAGCACATGAGTACGAATCATAGTGTTTACCTCCTCTTTTATGCCTGCCCGTTACCGATCGTATAGTCAACGACCGGCTTGCCGCCTTTTAAGTGTTCCTCAATGACGCGCGCGACCTTGTCGGCGGTCATCTTGACATAGGTCACCTTGTCCTTGCCCGCCTCAAATACCTCCACGATCGGCTCATACTGGCAAAGACCGATGCAGCCGGTCTGCGTGACCGTGATGCTGCCGGCAAGACCCGCCGCATTCACGCCCTCGACAAACGCGTTCAGCACCGGACGCGCGCCGGCGGCAATGCCGCAGGTCGCCATGCCGACCACCACGCGCTTTTCACCGGAATCGCTGCGCAGCGCGACCTTGTCATGCATCTTATCGCGAATTGCCTGAAGTTCTGCTAAGGTTTTCATAGGAATTCTTCCCTTCGTAAGAATTTACTGATTTATAGACTGGTATTGCTCACGCAAATAGCCCTCAATCCATTTGAGTACCTCATAGGTGTCGAGCGGCACATCCCCCAGCACCTCCCGCAGCTGCCGCGTGTCCAGCGTGACAGTGCCGGCGTCGGTGCGATGGGAAAAGGCAAGCTCTTCTTGCGGATGCCCCTGTATCAGGGTCAAAAGCGTCGCGGTCACATCGCCCAGAGGCATACAGTCGATGTGATCGGTGTGAAAGGTCGCGCGCACGGTCGTGCCGTGACCGTCGGGACATTGCGCCGCCGTGCGGGAAGTGACGGTGAGCGTTCCGCCCGTCTGCTCCGCCTCCAGCTTCAGGAGCGGCAGCCCCAGCCCCACCCTGCGGGTGGTGCGGGTGGTATAAAACGGGTCGGTCACCCGACGGACGGTCTCGGCGTCCATGCCGCAGCCGTCGTCCGTAATTTCGATCGTCAGCACATTGCCCGCCTGCGTCAGCGACACGGTGATGAGCGTTGCGCCCGCCTTCACGGAATTTTCCGCAATGTCGAGAATGTTGAGCGAAAGCTCCTTCATCGGTCTCCCTCCCGCAAGCGTTCGATGAGCCTTTTTGCCGGATCGCCGTCGGCAAGCTCCAAAGTGTTTGCCTTGTCGCGGATGTCCCACAGATAGTGCGCATCCGAGCTGATGATCACCGTCTGCGGCAGCGTCATTTTCGCTCGCAGCGGCGGCTCCTTTTCGCCGTCGTGCAGCTCGACGCAGGAAAACCGCGGCGTGTCCGGCAGCATGCCGAGCACGGCAAGGATGCCGTTTGCCTCGCGGTCGATGTGCGCAGGATAGCACACACCGTGATATTTTGCCGCGAGCGGCACGCTCTCGTCGAGCGAAACGCCCGTCGCGTTGGAAAGCAGGTGCTCCTCAACGCCGAGAACATTGTCCGCAGCATCCGTGAGCAGCTGCTCCCCGAAGATGTCGGGGCGGTTTTTGATCCGCACCCGCCGCGTGTCGATCTCCTCGTCGAATGCCAAAGCGTCCGAGAGCGTCGGGAACAGGCAGACCATGTGGATATCCTCCGCCGTGGTCAGCTCCATCCCCGCAACGGGGATGATGCCCATTTCCGCTGCCGCCTCAAAAAACGCAGGGCAGTTGCGACAGGTGTTGTGATCCGTCAATGCCATGAGCTGCAGCCCCGCCAGCTTGCCGACGCCCGCCAGGTTGCGCGGCGTGTTGTCGTTGTCGGCGCAGGGGGACAGACAGGAATGGAGGTGCAGATCGTAATAAAAGCGGCTCATGAGAGCGCCGCGTGCAGCCGCAGAGCGGTCTCATAGGCGCCATAGGTGCTCAAAAGCACATTGACGCCCTTTTCGGCGGCAAGAGCCGCCATGCCCTCGTCCGGCTGTACACCCTCCGCCAGCACCACACAGGCGGCGTCACACAGCGCCGCCACCGCCGGCACATTGCGGTTGGACATAATGGTGATCCAGACATTGCCCTCGCGGGCACGCCCCATCACCCAACTCAAAAGATCGCCGATATACACGCCGTCGGCAACGCGCTCCGGCTGCGGCAGCGCCGCAGCGGAAAATCCCGAAAGCGCCGCAAGCTCACGCACCGTCATGGGCATCCTCCTCTTTTTCGCGCCGCGACAGCACACAGCCGTCCGCTGACGCTCTGCCGCACACCACATCCTCCGCAAAGGCGCGGCAGGTGGGCGCGCCGCAGGCACCGCAGTCGATGCCGGGCAGGCTGCCCCTGAGCGCCTGAATGTCGGCTAACATCCGCATGGACTGTGCCATGCTGCTTGAAAGCTGTGAGATCGGCTGATATTCCGGCATCTCCTCAAAGAAATAGGCGGCGGGGATATACTGCTCATCGGGAGACAGCAGGTTCTGCGACACCGGCAGATACCGCCGCAGCGTTTGCATGCGCGCTTTGGCGATGAATGGATCCTGAATATTCAGCACACCGCCGACGCAGCCGCCCGTGCAGGCGTTGAGCTCGACGAACTCCAGCGGCGGGATGTTGCCGTTTTCGATCTGATCGAGCACATGGATGATGTGCTCGATGCCGTCCGCCGCCAGATAGCGGTCGTTGAACAGCGCGGTCGCCTCACCGCCGGTCGTCGCCCAGCCGATGCCGATCATGCCCGACTCGGAAAGCGAGGCTTCCGGCGCGGTGTGGGACATGGCGCCGATCAGCTCAAAATAGATGTCGCTGACCGAAACGACCGCATCCACCTGACTTTTGTAGCCCGCAAAGCCGTTTTTCACATAGCTCACTTTCGCGGGACACGGCGAAATGAAGCAAACGCCGATGTCGTCGGGGGAAAGCTCCGGGTGCTGCCTTTGCGCCCTCTCGCGGGCAAGCCTTGCCGCGATCTCCATCGGGGGCAGCATCTGCAAAAGGTTTTCCTTCAATGACGGAAACCGCAGAGCGATCAGCCGCACCACAACGGGGCACGCCGAGCTGATGATCGGTTTTTTGATCCCTTCGGTGTTCAGATACAGGCGGGTGTATGCGGACACCAGCTCCGCCGCCTGCGACACCTCATACACATCGTCGAAACCGATGCGCAAAAGACCGCCGAGCACACAATCCACATCATCGAGATTGTCAAACTGCCCATACAAAGCGGGCGCGGGAAGAGCGATCTTCCATTTGAAGCGCTGCATATCCGACAGCTTGTTGCACACCGCACGCTTTGCCTTTTGCTGACAGGTGCGGATGCATTCACCGCAATCGATGCAGCGGTTCTCCTTGATGGTTGCGTGGCCGTCCCGCACACGGATCGCCTCGGTCGGGCAATGCCGGAGGCAGGTGGTGCAGCCGGTGCACTTCTCGGCGTCTAAGAACACGGAATGTGCGTATGTATGCATAAACAGCCCTCCGTCCGTGCGAAGCGGCACTCCTTATGCCGTGGGAATGTCCACGCGCATCAGGATGTCGGTGCCTTCTCCGACACGGGATCGGATCTCCATATGATCCGTATAGCGTTTCATATTGGGTAACCCCATACCGGCGCCGAAGCCCAAAGAACGGACGACGTCCGGCGCGGTGGAAAAGCCTGCCTGCATGGCCTGCTCAATGTCTGCAATGCCGGGACCGTGATCCGAAAGCGCGATCTCGATCTTGTCTTCATCCACCCGCACCTCGGCGATGCCGCCGCCCGCGTGGATGACCATGTTGATCTCGCCCTCGTACATGGCGATGGAAACGCGCCGGATAATCTCCGGCGGCAGTCCCAGCTGGCGCAGATTTTTCTTGACCTGCACCGACGCCTGCCCCGCGGAGGTGAAATCCTCTCCGCCCACATCAAAACGAAAAGTAAGCGTCTCAGCCATCTTATCGCCTCGCAGTCTTGTTGCCGACAAGACCGTTGCTGTAGAGAATGCCGCACGCCTCATACATCCGCTTGTCGGTCGCCATGAGCACGATGCCGGCGTCCTGCGCCAGACGGATCATTTCCTCCGTCGGGCGTTTCTCGCGCACGAAAACGATGCAGATCATGTCCATCATTTCCGCGGTGCGGATGACCTGTGCGTTGACAAGGCCGGTGAGCAGCACCGCCTGATCCTTCACATATGCCAACACATCGCTCATCATGTCGCTGCCGCAGGCGGAATAGACATGGTCGCCAAGGCGCTCCTCGCAGACAAGAACATCGGCTTGCAAAAGCTCTTTAATGGTACAGATCTTCATAGTCGGCCCTCGTATGGCGCTTTATGCGCCGTATTTTTTCAGAATGTCCGGCACATCGTCTGCGGTCAGTCTGCCGAACACCTCATCGTTGATGGTGAGCACCGGCGCAAGACCGCAAGCACCGATGCAGCGGCAGGCGGTGAGGGAAAATCTGCCGTCGGGGGTACATTCGTCCGCGCCGATGCCGAGAATTTCCTGAATTTTGTTGAACACATCGCCGGAGCCCTTGACATAGCACGCTGTGCCCAGGCAGACCGAGATGTTGTAGTTGCCCTTCGGGGACAGCGCAAACTGCGCATAGAAGGTTGCTACTCCGTAGACCTTTTCGAGCGGCACGCCCATGCCGTCCGCGATCATCTGCTGTACCTCGATGGGGAGATACCCGTAGATGCCCTGCGCCTCCTGCATGACGCCCATCAGCCGACTTTTGTCGTGCTTGTTGGCATCAATGACCTTCTTTAGTGCCTCTGCCTGCGCAGCGGTACCCTTGAAGGGCAGATTGCTGATTTTTTTCTGCATATTGCCTTTCCTCCTTGAAATGTATTGTATCTTCCGCATAACGGGTATGCGAAAAATACATACCGTTCTCATTATAACAAAGAGTTTTCAAAAATACCAGTGTTAAATTGCATTTTTTATATAATTATGGAGAAAAAAAGCAGTGCCGTCGGCACTGCTTTCCCATTTGGCACAGTTTTTATGCGTTTCGTTCCTTAAGCGCGCGCTCTGCCTCCCGTTTCATGTCCCGACGGGCGGCATCCTCGCGCTTGTCATAGAGCTTTTTGCCGCGGCAAAGCCCGACCTGCACCTTCATGAGCGAGCCCTTGCGATAAAGCGACAGCGGAATGAGCGTCAGCCCCTTCTGCTTTGACAGCCCGTAAAGCCGCAGAATTTCCCGTTTGTGCAGCAACAGCCGCCGCACGCGCAGCGGGTCGCGGTTAAAAATGTTGCCGTGGTCATAGGGAGAGATGTGCATGCCGTTTATGAACATTTCCCCTTCGACGACGCTGCACCAGGCGTCCTTCAGGTTGACGCCGCCCGCGCGGATGGCTTTCACCTCTGTGCCGCACAGCTCAATGCCCGCCTCGATGCTTTCCTCGACGAAATATTCATGATACGCCTTTTTGTTGGCGGCGATCGTTTGTGTCGCTTGTTGTTTCATGGCGGTTCTCCTTACAGCTCCGAGCGCCCCTCCAGCGAGCGGCGCAGCGTGACCTCGTCCGCATATTCCAAATCGCCGCCCACGGGGATGCCGTAGGCAAGGCGGGTGACCTTGATGGGAAAGGGTTTCAGCAGCCGCGCGATATACATGGCGGTCGCCTCCCCCTCGACGGTGGGATTGGTCGCCATCACGACCTCCTTGACCGCCTCGTCGGTCAGGCGGGTGAGAAGGGGGCGGATGCGGATGTCGTCGGGGCCGACCCCGTCCATGGGCGAGATCGTGCCGTGCAGCACGTGGTACAGCCCGCGGTATTCCCTTGTGCGCTCCAGCGCTGCGACATCCTGCGGATCCTCCACCACACAGATGACCGAGCGATCGCGGTCTGCCGCTGCGCAAACGGGGCAAAGCGCTTTGTCGGTCAGGTTGCAGCAAACGCTGCATTCGTGGATGTTTTCGCGCGCCTCGCGGATGGCGGAGACAAATGCCGCCGCCTTTTCCTCCGGCTGACGCAGCAGAAAAAAGGCAAGCCTCCCGGCGGATTTGTGTCCGATGCCGGGCAGCGTTTCGAGCTGCTCCACCAGCCGTTCAAGCGGCGCTACCGTGTATCCCATACAGCACCTCAGAACAGCCCCGGCACATTCAAGCCGCCCGCGATGCGGGACATCTGCTGTTCGGCGTCCTCGCTTGCCTTGCGGCTGGCCTCATTGACGGCGGCGATGACCAGATCGGCGAGCATTTCGGCATCGTCGGGATCGATGACCTCCGGCTCGATTTTGAGCGCGGTGATCTCGTGCTTGCCGTTCACGGTCGCTTCGACCGCGCCGCCGCCCGCCGTAGCGGTATAGACGGAGGCTTGCAGCTCCTCCTGCTTTGCAGCAGCCTCCTCCTGCATCTTCTGTGCCTGGCGGATCATGCTTTGCAGGTTGCCCGGACCGCCGCCCATTCCCTGCGGTAATCTTGCTTTCATAGTGTATATCCCCTTTTTAGGTTTGTATATCCACGCCGCGTTCCCGATTTTGACGGATGAAGGCGGTCAGCGGATCGTTCGGCGTGTCCGCCGACGGTTTTTTCTTGATGCCGATGCGATAGGTGTTCCCCGTAACTTGCTTGATGGTGTTCACCAGAATTTGCTTGTTGCCGTCACGGGTGACGAGCGCACGGAAGGTGTCATTGTCGGTGCAGACAAGCACGATGTCGCCGCGCAGCAGCGCCGTCGAGCCGACAAGCACGCCGCAGAGCGGGGGACATGCCGTTTCGAGCGCCTCCACCACCTCGCCCCAGGAAGAAAACGGCACTTCCGCATTTTCCGCCGCCGGTGCTACCGGTGCTGCCGGGGCTGCCGGTGCTGCCGGGGCTGCCGGTGCGGGTGCGGGAGCAGGTTCCTGCGCGGGCGCAGATTCTTGCGTCGGTGCGGGCTCTTGCATCGGTGCGGGCTCTTGCGTCGGTGCCGGAGCAGACGCCTGCGTGGGAGCTGACATCGGTCGGTTGTTTTCCAGTGCCGCTACACGGCGGGTGAGGGCGGCAAGGTCGTCGGACAATTCCGGACGGCACAGCCGCAAGACCGCCATCTCCATCTCCACGCGGCGGGACACGCCTCCGCGCAGACGGTCGAGCGTCTCCTGCAGCACCGCCAGGTGATGCAGCACCGTCGCCATATCGGTGGCGGCAGCGGCAGCTCTCAGCTGCTCCAGCTCCTCGGCAGAGACCACGACAAGCGCCGTCGGATCCTTGACGGTCTTGACGATCATGATGTCGCGGCAATGCTCCACCCATTCGGCGCACAGCCGTTCCATGTCCTTTGACCCGCGATAGAGCGTGTCGATGACGGCAAGCGCCTTTGCGGTGTCGCCGGCGGCGACTGCCGCAGACAATTCGAAAATGTGCGCCCTCCCCGCCAGTCCCGCGGCGGCGGTCACGACCTCGGCGGTCACCTCGCGGGAATGGGATACGCACTGATCGAGCAGGGAAAGCGCGTCCCGCATCGCGCCGTCGGACAGCCGCGCCAAAAGCAGCGCCGCGTCATCGGTGACGGAAAAGCCCTCCTTGTCCGCCACAAAGCGGATGCGCGCCGCGATGTCGGCGGGGGTGATGCGGGTGAAATCAAACCGCTGACAGCGGGACAAAATCGTTGCGGGCAGCTTGTGCACCTCGGTGGTCGCCAGGACAAAAATGACATGCGCGGGCGGCTCTTCCAAGGTTTTGAGCAGCGCGTTGAACGCACCCGCAGACAGCATGTGCACCTCGTCGATGATATACACGCGGTATTTTGCGGCGGCGGGGGTGAAGTTCACTTCCTCCCGCAGCTCGCGGATGCTGTCGACGCCGTTGTTTGACGCGGCGTCGATCTCCACCACATCCAAAATCGAGCCGTCGTCGATGCCGCGGCAGATCTCACACGCGTTGCAGGGATCGCCGTCCACGGGGGACAGACAGTTGACTGCCTTGGCAAGAATTTTGGCACAGGTGGTCTTTCCCGTACCGCGACAGCCGGTGAACAGATAGGCATGCGCCGGTGTGCCGTTTTTGATCTCGTTGCGCAGCGCGGCAGTCACCGTTTCCTGTCCGCAGACATCGGAAAAGGTCTGCGGGCGATATTTGCGATACAGCACCTGATACAAGGCTGTCACTCCTTTGCAGAAAAATACCGTAGGCACTCCGGCATACGGACGGACAGGCGGACTGCGGCGCACGGAGACAGCTGCTTAATGCTGCTCGGTTCCCCGCCTGACATGGTTCACAGCGCACCGTCGCGCAGGACCCATCCGTCCGTATGCCGGAATGTATACGGCATCTCTTATTATATGTGTACGGCGGCGAAAAGTCAAGAGCGCCGCGAAAAAATAAGGCTGCGCAAAGCGCAGCCTTACAGATTGTCCTCACGCATTCGCTTTTTTAGCGAGGGCGGACTTTTTCCTTGCAGCCGTATTCTTGTGCAGGAGACCCTTTGCAGCAGCCTGATCGATCTTCTTGACGGCGGCTTTCAAGGCTTCTTCCTTGTTCTCACCGGCAGCGATGGCGGCGTTCGCGTTCTTGATCTCGGTTTTCAGAGCGGAGCGGGCAGCTTTGTTGCGGGCGGCCTTCACCGCGTTGACCTTCACGCGCTTCTTGGCGGATTTAATATTGGGCATGGTCACACCTCCTAAACAGCAAATTCAAATCACGCACACAATATAGTAGCACCCTTTTTCAAAAAAAGCAACTGTTTTTTTCGGAATATCCCGATTTTTTTCACGGATACTAGTGAAAACGAGAAAAAAAGAGGGAGAACTATGCAACTGCGCACCGATCTGGCGCTCGAAGCGGTCGCCATGGCGGGGGAAACACTGGGGGAGGCGGATCGCACGCTGTTCGAGCAGGAGCGGGCGGGCATCACCGTCACCCGCCTCACGGTCAAAAGCGAAAGGGCGGCGGCGGTGTATGACAAGCCGTGCGGAGAATATGTGACGCTGGCGCTGCCGCCGCTCTCGGACGACGAAAAAAAGCTGCTCGAGGCGGCGACGCTGGCAGCGGAGGAGATTGGCCGCTTTTTGCCAAAGGAGGGGACGGTGCTGACGGTGGGGCTGGGCAACCGCGCCATCACGCCGGACGCGCTCGGTCCGCGCGCGGCGGATATGGTGCTTGCCACCCGCCACATACAGGGTGAATTTGCCCGCAGTGTGGGGCTCTCCGACCTGCGCCCGTCGGCGGTGGTCGTGCCGGGGGTGCTCGGACAGACCGGCACGGAGAGCGGGGAGCTGGTGCGTGGGGTGTGCGGCGTGGTGCGCCCCGCCGCCGTCATCGCCGTCGATGCGCTTGCCGCCCGCAGCGTGGCGAGGCTCGGCTGCACGGTGCAGGTATCGGACACCGGCATTGCCCCGGGTGCGGGCGTCGGCAACCATCGACTGCCGCTGTGTGCGAAAACGCTCGGCGTGCCGGTCATTGCGGTCGGCGTGCCGACGGTGGTGGACGCGGCGACGGTCGCCGCCGATTGCGGCGCGGACGCGGAAACGGTCGAGCGCATTGCGCCTGCGGCAAGACGCCTGGTGGTGACGCCGCGGGAGATCGATCTGCTCATCGGCAGAGCCGCCCGCCTTGTCGCGGCGGCGATCAACGCCGCCCTGCAGCCCGACTATGCACCGCTCGAGCTGATTTCTCTGGCGCTGGATTCATAAAATCCGGCGCACACACCATGCAAATTTCCCTTGCCGTCCCCTGACGATGGGCGGCAAGGGGAATTTGACGGAGGATGGGAAGCTTTGTTTCCCGTCCTCCTACTTTCCGACACAAAATCTGCGGAATACCTCGTCCACCACCGCCTCGGTGGTGCGCTCTCCCGTGAGGGACAAAATGGCGGCGACGGCATCGTCGATGCACACCGACACCGCATCCGGCGTCATGCCGATCGCCATGGCGTTTTGCGCCTCCCTGACGGCGGCAAGCGCATTTTCGGCGCATACACGCTGTCGTTCGGTCTGCAAAAGCGCCGTGTCCGGCTGCAGGCGGCAAACGCCGGTAACCTTCTCCACCGCCGCCCTCAGGCGGTCGGCGCCGTCTCCCGTTTTTGCCGACAGGAGCACGACGGCGGGCACGGCAGCGGCGATCTCGTCGACCTCGATCACCGTGCCGATATCCGTTTTATTGATGACGGCGATCGCGGTTTCATTTTTCAGAGAGGCAAGCAGCGCGCGATCCTCCGCCGTGAGCGGTGCGCCGCCGTCGAACACCGCCAGCACCAGCGCCGCGTGTGCCATACGGCGGCGTGCCTTTTCGACACCGATCGCCTCAACGGCGTCGCCCGTGTCCCGCAGCCCCGCCGTGTCGGACAGGCGCAGCGTGACCTCGCCCAGCCGCACCGTTTCCTCCACGATGTCGCGGGTCGTGCCCGCGATGGGGGTGACGATGCTGCGCTCGCAGCCGGCAAGCAGGTTCATGAGCGTGGATTTGCCGACATTGGGGCTGCCGACGATAACGGTATCGATGCCCTCACGCAGCACCCGCCCCGCGTCGAAATCGGCGAGCAGCGCCGCAAGCGTCTCTTCGGCGTCGGCAAGGGTGGCGGACAGTGCCGCATCCGAAAGGTCGGGGATGTCGTCGTCGGGATAGTCAACAAAGGCGGAAAACTGCGCCGCCGTCGCAAGCAGGGCGCTTTTCACGCCGTCAAGACGGCGAGAAACGCTCCCTTCCTTTGCGGCGAGGGCGGTCTTGGCGGCAAGACTGCCGTCGGCGGCAATGAGCGACATGACCGCCTCCGCGCCGGAAAGATCGAGCTTGCCGTTTTCAAAGGCGCGGCGGGTAAATTCCCCCGCCTCTGCGGGACGCGCGCCCGCTGCATAGAGCGCGCGCAGCGTGCGGCGCAGCAGATACACGCCGCCGTGCAGCGACAGCTCCACGGTGTCCTCGCCGGTGTAGCTGTGCGGCGCGCGGAAAACGAGCGCCACACATTCGTCGATGACGCCCTCTTTGTCCGCCACATGCCCGAAGGCGGCGCGCCAGCCGCCGAGGGCGGCAAGCGGCTTTCCCGACACCGCACGGAAAACGCGGTCGGCAGTGCCGATCGCGTCGCTGCCCGAAATGCGCAAAACGCCCAGTCCCGCGGGCGCGGCGGGGGTGGACAGCGCAGCGATGGTATCCCTTTGCAAATTCACGGTTTGTCCCTCTCTTTATCGGTATAGTAGAAGTATAGTGGAAAAGGGGACGATTGTAAAGGCATATTTTCGCCGATGGGGGCATATATATTTGGGGAAGGGGGCGTGTCCGATGAAACGCAGGCAGGTGATAAAACGCATAACGGCGCTTTTTCTGACGGCAGCGTCGGTGTTTCTGATCGGACAAGGCTCTCCCGCCTTTTGGGCGGGGCTCGGCAACCGTATCGCCCTTTTGGCGGTCGGTCTGCAAAAGCCGGAGGGCGGCGCAGCGGCGCTCAGCGCACAACTGCAGGCAAAGACCGCTGCGGCTACGCCCGCGACGACCGCTCCCGCCCCGACAACGGCGGCAACGACGGGTGAGACGACGGCACCGACGGATGCCGTACAGGCGGACAGCGCCAATGTCACGCGCATCACGCTGCCGTCATGCAATGAGAAAGCGCCCGAAAAGGCGGCAAACGCGGGGGCTGTGTCCGAACAGAAAATCTCCCCCGGCAGCGATCCCGTGGAGGGGGTCTGCGTGCGCAACCGCAGCGGCAAAGCATTGGACATCGCTGCCGCGCTGACGAAAACGCCGGACATCCATATCGACCGAAAAAGCGACCAACCGCAGGTGCTCATTGTCCACACCCACACGACCGAGGGGTATCTGACCTATGATGCGGGATTTTATAATCCGGCGGATGTGGAGCGCACGCAGGATCACACGAAAAACATCTGCGCGGCGGGCGAGTCGATCGCCAAAGCGCTGCGCGCGGCGGGCATCGCCACGCTGCACGACACCACCGTGCACGATTATCCGAAATATACGGGCGCCTACAGCCGCTCGGAGCAGACGGTGAAGGCGGCAATGGAAAAATATCCGACGGTGAAGGTGGTACTGGATGTCCACCGCGACGCGATGATCGCAAACGACACGCACACAAAGCCCACTGTCACGGTGAACGGACAAAAGGCGGCGCAAATGATGATCATTGCGGGCGTGGTGAGCACCGCGGCGCTGCCGCACCCAAACTGGGAGCAGAATTTTCGCTTCGCCGTGCGGCTGCAGCAGTCGCTTGCGACGACCTATCCCGACCTCATGCGCCCGCTGAGCCTGGTGGCGTCGCGGTATAACCAGCATCTGGCAAACGGCTATCTTCTGGTGGAGATCGGCACGGATGTCAACACGGTGAGCGAGGCGGTATATTCCGGTGAAATGTTGGGAAAAACATTAGCAAATCTGTTAAATTCAAATTGGGAGCGGTAGGGATGAAAAAAGCAAAGGGATTTTTCGGGGCGTTCACGGTGACGCTGTGCGTTTTGGGACTGGGTGCGGGGTTATTTGTCGCGGGCTATAATTCCCGCCGCATGGCAAAGGGGAGCGAGAGCGCCGCCTACCGCTTCGACGGCGGTACGCTGCTTCTGACCGACAGCGCGGGCAACACCGTGCGGCTCATGCCGGTGGCGGAGGAGGATCCGCGCGCGGCACTGCTGCCCGCGCCGCTGCGCGTTTGCGCGCACGGGCTGCGGTTTCTTGCCGCTGCTGCCGAAAGGCTCAGCGAACGGCTGGGATGAAAAAACCGCCCGTTGTGAAACGGGCGGTTTTTCATTTCAGATAGGTTTTCGCGTCAAAGTGCGTCAGGCGGATGTGCTTGCGATCGACCGTATAGGACAGATATACCGTGTCGCCCATGACCCGCGCAAACGGATAGAAAAGGCTTTCTCCCATGCGCACCACCGCAAGCGGGCGGCTGTTTGCGAGGTCGTCCCGATCGATGCGGACGATACCGAAGCCGTCGCGGTCGAGCGGTGCGTGGAAGAGATACAGCTCTCGGTTATACACGATGAAATCCGACCGCGACTGCGCGTCGCGGATGAGACAGGGCGTTGCCCACTTTTCGGTTTTGAGATCGTAATAGGTCAAAAAGCCCTGCTTGCAGTCGTCGTCCTGCCGCACGAAATAATACACCCGGTCCTCCAGCACATACACCGCGTTTTCCCACTTGGAAAGGTTCACGAAGTCCGGCGCAGCCACAAAGGTCCACTCGACAAGATCGCGGCTTTTGATGACGGCGTTGAGAAAACCGGAATACATGCCGGTGTAGTACCATTTCTCGCCGTTTTCCTCCCGCACGCTCAGCTTTTGCATGATGCCGATGTCGCTGAACATCTGCTTTACGGGGATGCCGTTCGCGGCAAAGGCGGACACGATGCCCGTCGCGGAAAAATCGTTCACGACCTCGCCCACCCGCAGACGGTTGGGGCGGACAGCGCTCATCGTGCGGCGGGAAAGGCTGAAGGTGCGGTAGAGCCGATAGTATTTGTTGTCCACCGATGCCGTCCACGCGATATACAGCGCATCGCCGCCGATATAAAACAGGATGGTGTCATACACGCCTGTGACCGTTTTGCCGTCCAGCGTGTCGCCCACCTTCTGCACCGTCACGACGGTCATGTCGGCGGGATCGCCCTCGGGGCAGAACGCAAGACGCGCCTCCTGCTGATCTGCGCGCTCCTCGCCCGTGCCGGTGTTGGCATAATAGGTCATATAGATATAGCCGTCTATCTTCTCAAAGGTGGACACATGTACCATGCGGTCGGGGTCGCTCTGCCCGTTTTTGGCACAAAACGCCTCGTCGCGCTCAAAGTCCGCGATCCTGCCGCCGACAATGTCCGCCTTGAGCTGATCGCCCGTCGCCAGCGCGGCTTCATCATTGCCCGGTACGATATACCCGTGATAGCCGTTGATCGGCATATGCGCCTCGCTTTGTGCCGCCTTTGCGCACGGCTGATCCTCCGAAAAAATGTCCGTTGCCGGTTCTTCAAAAAATACTGTTTCCATCGCACTCGCCCTTTCGTGGAATATGCTTGCATTATAGGTCAAAAAACGCTATAATACAAGTCAAAAGCAGCCTGTTTTCGGTCAAAAAACGCTCGGGGTGTGGAAAAGTTGGAGTTTTTTCATCAGTATAACAAAGAGGCACTGGTCGTGTGCAACGACCGCATCCGCTATGCGCCGCATCTGCACAGTGACGCGGAGATCGTCACGCTCTTTGCGGGGCGCGCGACGCTGCTGCTCGACGGTGCGGAATATATCTTGGAGGCGGGGGATTTCGCTGTTATTTTTCCCAACCGTCTACACAGCTACCGCGCCGACGATGCGGTGACGGTCGGAAAGTTTATTTTCAGCCCCCGCGATCTGCCGCCGCTCACGGAAATTTTTGAAACACAGCGTCCGCAAACGCCGGTCATACGGGCAGCAAGGCTGCGCGACAGCGGTATCCCGCAGCTGGCGCAGGAGATCCTTTCGGCATATGCCGACGCTGCCCCCGCCGTCCGGCGCGCTTATCTTATGCTGCTTTCGGCAAAGCTCGTCACCCTCTGTGCGCCGGAAAAGACGCAGGACGGCGACAACACCGCCGTTCTCAGGGTGCTTGCCTATTGTGAGAAAAGCTTTGCCGAGCCGCTCACGCTGGACAGCGTTGCCCACGCGCTGTTTCTCAGCAAAAGCTATATTTCGCACATTTTTTCCGACAAGATCGGGATACCTTTTCGGCAGTATATCAACCGACTGCGGGTGGACGCCGCCGAGCGGCTGCTGCGGGAGACCGACCGCAGCATCACCGACATCGCCGCTGCCGCCGGCTTTTCCGGCATCCGCACCTTCAACCGTGCCTTTCACCTGAACACGGGCATGTCCCCGCGCGCCTATGCAAAGGAGCACCGATAAAAAGCCGCGGACTTCAAACGAAGTGCGCGGCTTTATTTTATATCAGTATTGCACGGCAGCCTTGCCGTCGCCGTCATAGGAAACGAGGGCACGGCTCTGCATAAAGGCGTCAAGCGCTTTGAAATACGCCTCCTTGCTTTCATAGGGCGGCGTGTAGTCCGAGAGAATGGCGTTTGCCGTTTTGGCACCGTCCCGCAGCAGCTCCGCCGCCATGAGCAGTTGTCCGACAGCAGAGGTCACGCAGGCGCATTCCGCGTCCGCGATGCGATAATCCTCGCCGTGGGGCGTGCCCCTTGCACCCGCGATGTGCGGATGCAGACAGGGCATAACGCAGCTCACATCGCCGATATCGGAGCAGCCGGTATACCATTCGTTGTGGATGGTGAGCTTTTCCTCGCCCACCAGTGCCGCCATGCAGCGATGGGCGACATCGATGAGCCCTTTGTTGTTGATAAGCGGGGCATAGCCGGGGCGGTCGTGCACCGTCACCCTTGCGCCGAGCGCCAAAGCGCCCGCCGCCAGTGCGCGGTTGACCTTTTTGCTTTCTCTGGCGATCGCCTCGATGGTCGCGCCGCGGACATAGGACTCCAGCGTGACGCGGGAGGGGATGATGTTCACCGAGGTGCCACCCTCGGTCATGATGGGATGCACGCGGATGTGCTCCTCGTCGCGGAAGGTTTCGCGCAGGGCGTTGATGCCCGCGAGTCCGACCTCGGCGGCATACAGCGCGTTGATGCCGTGCTCCGGATCGGCGCCGTGGGAGGGCACGCCCTCAAACACCACCGACTTGGCGATGCAGCCGTTTTGTCCATAGTGGCAGTCGAATACCGTGCCGTCGTCCTGCAGACCGGTGTGAAACATATACGCCATATCCACGCCGTCCATATAGCCGCGATAGAGAAATTCCGTTTTGCCGCCGAAATAGTGGATCGTGCCTTTTCGGCGCAGCTCCTCGCGGAACTCCACCTCGATCAGCTCCTCCGCCGGTACGCACATGAGGCGGATCGAGCCGGAAAGCCCGTCGAGCGCGCCCGGCTCCTTGAGCGCCAGTGCGATGCCGACCATGGCGGCACACTGGGCATGGTGACCGCAGGCGTGCGCACAGCCGTTCACCGCTTCAAAGTGCCCCTGCACCGCCAGCGCGTCCAGCTCTGCCATGATGAGGAGCTTCGGACCGGGACGGCCGGTGTCGATGTCGGTGTAAAATCCGGGGATGTCACCCGCCTTATGCAGGGTATAGCCCGCTTTTTCAAAAATCCCCTCCAGATAGGCGGAGGTCTGCCATTCCTTGAAGCCGGTCTCGGGATGCTGCCAGATATGGCGCTCTGCGGCAAGAATTTCCTTGCGGTGTTGCGCGACGAGCGCGCGGTATTTTTCTGTTTCTATCATATATGCCCCCTCATTCATCCAATTTTAAGACGGCAATGAACGCCTCCTGCGGCACTTCAACGCTGCCGAGCTTGCGCATGCGCTTTTTGCCTTCCTTTTGTTTTTCAAGCAGCTTTTTCTTGCGGGTGATGTCGCCGCCGTAGCACTTGGCAAGCACATCCTTGCGCAGCGCGCGCACGGTCTCGCGCGCGATGATCTTGCCGCCGATCGCTGCCTGGATCGGCACCTCAAAAAGCTGACGCGGGATGTTTTCCTTGAGCTTTTCGCAAAGCCGTCTGCCGCGGCTGTATGCCCCGTCGGCAAACACGATGAACGACAGCGCATCCACCACCTCACCGTTTAAGAGAATGTCCAGCTTCACAAGGTTCGAGGGGCGATAGCCGAGCAGCTCATAGTCAAAGCTCGCATACCCCTTTGTGCGGGATTTGAGCGCGTCGAAAAAGTCATAGACGATCTCGTTGAGCGGCAGCTCATAGTGGATGTCCACCCGCGTCTGATCGAGATATTTCATATCCTTGAACACGCCGCGCCGCTGTTGGCAAAGCTCCATGATGTTGCCGACATAGTCATTGGGCGCGAAGATGTGCGCGTTGGCGATGGGCTCCTCCGCCGACCGGATCGTGCCGGGGTCGGGGAAGTTGGTCGGGTTGTCGATCTCCATGACGGTGCCGTCGGTCTTGGTGATGCGGTAGATAACGCTGGGGGCGGTGGTGATGAGGTCGAGATCATATTCGCGCTCTAAGCGTTCCTGAATGATCTCCATGTGCAAAAGCCCCAAAAAGCCGCAGCGGAAGCCAAATCCCAGCGCCACCGACGACTCCGGCTCAAAGGTCAGCGAGGCGTCGTTTAACTGCAGGCGTTCGAGCGCCTCGCGCAGGTCGGTATAGTGTGCGCCGTCGGCGGGGAAAATGCCGCAGAACACCATGGGGTTCACCTTGCGGTAGCCGGGGAGCGGCGCTGCCGCGGGACGGTCGGCAAGCGTCACCGTGTCGCCCACGCGCGCCTCGCTCACCGTTTTGATGGAGGCGGCGATATAGCCGACCTCGCCCGCACACAGCCCGCCGCACGGATCGAGCCTGCCGGGGCGCATATGCCCGACCTCGACGACATCAAAGGTCGCGCCGGTCGCCATCATGCGGATGCTGTCACCGGGGCGGATGACGCCCTCCTTGACGCGGATATAGACGATGACGCCGCGGTAGCTGTCATAATAGCTGTCGAAAATGAGCGCCTGAAGCGGTTTTTCATCGTCGCCCGCGGGGGCGGGGATGTGCTGCACGATCGCCTCCAGCACCGCTTCGATGTTGATACCGTTCTTGGCGGAGATGAACGGTGCATAGGACGCATCGATACCGATAACATCCTCGATTTCCCGCTGCACCGCCTCAGGGCTTGCGGAGGGCAGGTCGATCTTGTTGATGACCGGCACGATCTCCAGTCCGTGCTCCACCGCAAGATAGGTGTTGGCAAGCGTCTGCGCCTCGATGCCCTGCGAAGCGTCCACCACCAAAAGCGCGCCCTCGCACGCCGCCAGCGAGCGGGACACCTCGTAGTTAAAATCCACATGCCCGGGGGTGTCGATGAGATTGAATTCATAGTCCTCGCCGTCGTCGGCATGATAGGTCATGGTGACGGCGTGCGCCTTGATGGTGATGCCGCGCTCCCGTTCGAGATCCATGCTGTCGAGCAGCTGATCCTCCATGTCCCGCAGGGCGACCGCGCGCGTTTTTTCGAGGATGCGGTCGGCGAGCGTGGACTTGCCGTGGTCGATATGGGCGATGATGCAGAAATTTCTGGTGTGCTCTCTTGAAATCATGCTGTTACCTCGTTTATAGACTTATAGACAGTCTACCACACTTTTTTGCTTGCGTAAAGAAATTTTCTTGTATATAATGGGAAAAAGATAGGAGTGAGTACATGGACTGGACCGAAATTTGCATCCGCATCCCGACGGCGGCGGTGGACGCGGCGACGGCGATCGCCAACATGACCGTGCCGTATGGGGTATACATTGAGGACTACAGCGATTTGGAGCAGGGTGCGCGGGAGATCGCGCACATCGACCTCATCGACGAGGAGCTGCGCAAGAAGGATCGCAGCGCCGCAATCATCCACATCTATGTCGAGCCGACGGACAACCCTGCCGAGGCGCTCGCATTTTTGCGGGAGCGGCTGACGGCGGCGGGCATCCCGCACACGCTGGCGGCGGGAACGGTGCGCGAGGAGGACTGGGCGCACAACTGGAAAAAGTTTTTCAAGCCCCTGCCTGTGGGCGAGCGGCTACTCGTCTGCCCCTCCTGGGAGGAGGCGGGAGACGCCGCGAAGGGGAGAGCGGTGCTGCGCATCGACCCCGGCATGGCGTTCGGCACGGGTGGTCACGACACCACGCGGCTTGTGCTCGAAACGCTGCAAAAGCATCTGAAGGCGGGGGACACCCTGCTCGATGTCGGGTGCGGCAGCGGTATTCTCGGCATCGCGGGCTGCCTTTTGGGCGCTGCGTCGGCGCTTTTGGTGGACATTGACGCGCTTGCGGTCAAGACGGCGGTCGAAAACGGCGAAATGAACGGGCTGCGCGCACCGCGGTATACGGTGGTTTTGGGCGACCTTGTGGACAAGGTGAGCGGACAGTTCGATGTCATCACCGCCAACATTGTGGCGGATGCCATCATCGCGCTTTCCCCCGCCGTCGAGCCGTTTCTGAAGCCGGACGGGGTGTATATCGTCTCCGGCATCATCGACACGCGCGAGGCGGATGTGTTGCCCGCGCTCAAGGCGGCGGGCTTTGCGGTCGTCGAGCGGCACGCGCACGGCGGCTGGGTGTGCCTCGTGTGCAAACGGGGGTGACAAAATGCCGCGGTTCTTTTTGGATGAGGCGATCGGCGACACGGTCACGATCACCGGCGGCGACGCGCGGCACATCGCGCTTTCCCTGCGTATGCAGGTGGGGGATGCGCTAACGCTGTGCAACGGGTGCGGCACGGACTATGCCTGCCGCATCACGGCGCTTTCCCCCGACAGCGTGACGCTGTCCGTCATGGAAACGACGGACAGCAAAAGCGAGCCGTCGGTGGCGGTGACGCTGTATCAGGGGCTGCCGAAGGGCGACAAGCTGGAGCTTATCGTGCAAAAGGCGGTGGAGCTGGGCGTCACGCGGATCGTGCCGGTGGTGACTGCCCGCAGTATCGCCAGGGAAAGCGCCAGAGATCAGAAAAAGACCGCCCGTCTGCAAAAAATTGCAAACGAGGCGGCGGGACAGAGCGGCCGCGGCATCCTGCCGACGGTCGAGCCGCCCGTTTCCTTTGCGGCTGCGGCTGCGCGCATGGCAGGGGAGAACACGGTCGTTTTGTATGAATGCGGCGGCGCGCCGCTGCGGGAGACAGTGAAGGACGCGCCGCGGGCGCTGTCGCTCTTTGTCGGACCGGAGGGCGGCATCGCCCCCGACGAGGTGGAAACGCTCGTGAAAAACGGCGCAAGGACGGCGACGCTCGGGCCGCGCATCCTACGCTGTGAGACAGCGCCCATCGCGGCGCTTGCCGCCGTCATGGCGCTGACGGGGAATATGGAGTGAAAAACGCCGAGGCAGCGCCTCGGCGTTTTTTTATGCTTCCGTTTCCGGCTTTTCGTGCACCGTGACCTCGATCTCCGAGGCGCGTTGCTCGTCGGTGGCGGTGACGCGCACGGTGAGATTTTCAAAGTCGAAGGTGTCGCCGACGGCGGGAATTTTGCCGATGTGGGCGGTCACCCAACCGTTGACGGTGGAGACCTCCGTCTCCTCCTCCACGCCGAACCGCTCGAAAAACTCCGAAAGCTCGGTTGCGGCGGGGACGGCAAAGGTGTCCTTGCCGATCTCTCGTATTTCGGCGGCGACGGTGTCGTGCTCGTCCCAGATCTCGCCGACCAACTCCTCCACGATGTCCTCGATGGTGACAATGCCCTCTGTACCGCCGAACTCGTCCACGACAACGGCGATGTGTACCTTTTCCTGCTGCAGCCGCTTCAAAAGCTCGGAAATTTTGACCGATGCGGGAATGAACAGCGCCGGCTGCAGGATGCTCTCAATGGTGTTTTCGGTGTCGCGCAGATGGCGGTGAAAATCCTTTTCGTTCACAACGCCGACGATGTTGTCGATCGTGTCGCGATAGACGGGGATGCGGGAGAAGCCGGTCTCCTCAAACAGCTCCTGCAGCGCCTTCGGCGTTTCCTCAATGTCGATGGCGACCACATCGATGCGCGGGGTGAGGATGTCGCCCGCGTCCAGGTCGGTGAACTCGATGACATTGTGGAAAAGCTCCTTCTCGCCGCTGTCGATACCGCCGTCCTGCTCCGCCTCGTCCACCAGCGTCAAAAGCTCGTCCTCGGTCATGCCGCTGCTTTTTTCCACGCGAATGAGGCGGGAGACGGCACCTTTCAGGTGAATGAGCAGAAAGCTCAGCGGAAAAAACAGGGTGTTGAGCACCGTGACCGGACCGGAGACCTTCAGCACAAAGCTGTCCGCCGCCTCCTTTGCCAGGCTTTTCGGCGTGATCTCGCCGAAGATCAGCACCACCACCGTCATCACGACGGTGGAAACGGTGGCGCCGTTGCTTTTAAAAAAGCCGACAAACAGCACCGTGGCAATACTGGCGGAGGCAATGTTCACGATGTTGTTGCCGATGAGCACGGTGGCAAGCAGGCGGTCATAGCTGTCGAGCAGCTTCATGACGCGCCGCGCGCGGCGGTCGCCGTCGTTTGCCATGTTTTTGATGCGCACGCGGTTCAGCGACATATATGCCGTCTCGGTCGCCGAAAAGAAGGCAGACAGAGCAACGAGAACGATGAGGGCTATGATAAGCCCGATACTGTGACTGTCCATAGCGGATGCGTTATACCTCTTTCTTTTTTAGATGATGGAGTATGTCTGCGTTGGTGATGAACAAAGCGGCAGGCTTTTCCGACGCCGCCATTTTCCGAAACCAAAAACGGATGAGCAGCCATGCGGCAACGCCGCACAGCGTGCCGACGATAGCACCGCCGACAATGTCGGAGGCATAGTGCACCTGAATGTAGATGCGGGAAAAGCCGATGAGCAGCGCGGGGATATAGGCAAGAAAGCTATACTTTTTGTTGCCGCACAGGAACACCGCCGTCATCGCGGCAAACGATGCCGTCGCGTGGCCGGACGGGAAGGAATAGATCTCGTTTTCCAGTCCGTGTCCGATCGCCTGCCAATAGGTGAAAAAGGTACCAAGCTCGTCGGCATAGGGGCGCGGGCGCGCGATGCCGTTTTTGAGCGCGAGGTTCGTGACGAGCAGTCCGAACAGCAAGGCAATGAGCATGGTCGCGCCGGTGCGCCGCCCTTTCTTGAACAGCAGGCAGACGACCGCCACCGCGATGAAAAAGATGCCGCCGTTGCCGAACAGCGTCAGAAACGGGAAAAGCCAGTCAAAAAAGCCGCCCGCGGCGCTCTCGTGCAGCGAGAAGGCGAAGTGTGAAACCGTGCTGTCCATGCCGGAAAATGTCACATTGAGCCATGCGGCAAATGCCGTCGATCCCAAAAATATCCCTCCAAAAAGTATGTATTACGGATAGAATACCACATATTTTTTATCATTGCAATAGTGAAAGAAATGTGGTAGAATGATAAAAAACTGTGAAAAAGGATATGTCGGATATGAAAATTGTGTTATTGGATGTGGACACCGTAACAAACGGCGATGTGTCGCTTGCGCCGATCGAAAGGCTCGGCGAGGTCGTCGGCTACCCGCTGTTGCCGCCCGAAAAGGTGGCGGCGGCGATCGGCGACGCCGATGCGGTGGTGTGCAACAAAACGGAGATCTCCGCCGATGTGATCGCTGCCTGCGAAAGCCTCAAATTCATCGGCGTGTTTGCAACGGGATATAATAACATTGACCTTGCGGCGGCGAAGGCGCGGGGAATCACGGTGTGCAATGTGCCGGGCTATTCCACCGACGCGGTGGCACAGCATGTGTTTGCGATGGTGCTGTCCCTTGCCGGCAGTCTCGCCGCCTATGACCGCTCGGTGCACGCGGGCGACTGGGTGCGGGAAAAGCGCTTCACCTATTTTCCGTATCCGCTGCACGAGCTGGCGGGAAAAACGCTCGGTATTTTCGGCTGCGGCGCGATCGGCAAAAAGGTCGCGGCGATCGGCAGGGCGTTCGGGATGGACATTCTGGTCTCGACCCGCACGCCGGCGCACTGCCCGGGAGAGACCTGCTGCACGCCGGATGAGTTGTTTGCGGCAGCGGATGTGCTGACCTTCCACTGCCCGCTGACGCCCGAAACGCGCGGCATCATCAACCGCCGCACCCTGTCGCTGATGAAACCGACGGCACTGCTCATCAACACCGCGCGCGGCGGCATCATGGACGAGGTCGCGGTGGCGGATGCGCTGCATGCGGGCGTGATCGCGGGTGCGGGCATCGATGTGCAGATAAAAGAGCCGATGGCGGCGGACAATCCGCTGCGCACCGCGCCGCACTGCATCCTCACCCCGCACATCGCGTGGGCGCCCTTTGAGACGCGGGTGCGGCTCATTGACCGCGTCGCCGAAAATCTTTCTGCGTTTCAAAACGGAAATCCCATCAACACCGTTATATGATAAAGGAGAATATGTATGAACACTGCCATGACCACAAAAGCCCTTTTCGACCTGTCCCACACACAGGCGGCGCCGCTGCTCGAAAAGCACAGCTATCCCTGGGAGGCGTTGTCCGAGATCGGCGCGTTCATTTTGACGCTTGGGAAAACGCTGTCGCCCGATGAATATGACCACCCCGCCGAGACGGTGTGGATCCACAAGACGGCAAAGGTGTTCCCCTCCGCCTATATCGGTGAAAATGTCATCATCGGTGCGGACACGGAGGTGCGGCACTGTGCGTTCATCCGCGGCAACGCGCTGGTGGGTGCGGGCGCTGTGGTGGGCAATTCCACGGAGCTTAAAAATGTCATCCTGTTCGACCATGTGCAGGTACCGCATTATAACTATGTCGGCGACTCGATTTTAGGGTATAAGTCCCACATGGGCGCCGGCTCGATCACCTCCAATGTCAAGAGCGACAAAACGCCGGTCACCATCCGTGCCGATGAGCGGGTGGAGACGGGGCTCAAAAAGATGGGCGCGGTGCTCGGCGACCGTGTAGAGGTCGGCTGCGGCAGCGTGTTGAATCCCGGTACGGTCATCGGCAGCGGCAGCCAGATCTATCCGCTGTCGGCGGTGCGCGGCTTTGTCCCCGCGAACAGCATCTATAAGCATCGGGGCGAGGTCGTGGAGAAACGGTAATGCACTCACTGCATACAATTCGCGTGTTTTTTGCGCCTTGCGCAAATTGATCGAGATTTTTTATAATCAGCGTACCTACCACGCAAATGCTCCGTGCAGTCCGCAGACTGCACGGAGCATTTGACCAAGGAAGCGCTCCGCACTTCCTTGCGCCCGCGCGCAACAAGATCATTTTATAATCGGCGCACCCACTGCGCGCAAATACGCCACGCTGCTGCGTGGCGTATTTGACCAAGGAAGCGTGGGAAGTGCAGAGCACTTCTCACGCTTCCTTGCGTTGACAATTATCATGTTTTGTGCTACACTGATTCCGTTCATTTCAAAGCAAGGGCGGACGAAGCGTGAAGGTTTGGTTTGAGAAATATCGACATTTACTGCTGCTGCCGCTGCTGTTCGGCACAGTATCCTTTTTATATTTTCTGACATCGCACGGGGACGCTGCCGTTTTGGTGCATGTGCCGCTTGACGACAGAATCCCGTTTGTGCCCGCATTCATTTTGCCGTATGTGCTGTGGTATGCGTATGTGCCGCTGTTGATGCTGACGGTCGGCGTGCGGGATAAACAGGCGTTTTATCGCCAGTGCGCGACGCTGTTTTCCGGCGTGGTGCTGTGCTTGCTGGTGTTCATCTTTTTCCCGACCGCGATCGATTTCCGACCGACGGCGGAGGGGAAGGGGCTGTGGCTTTGGATCTGCCGCATCGTGTTTGCCAACGATCTGCCGCGCAATGTCTGCCCGAGCCTGCACTGCTTTGAGGCGGTCATCGCGCACCTGACTGCGTTTCACCATCCGTCGCTGCACAAGCGGCATGGGTGGCGCGGGCTGTCCGCCGTTGCGGCGGCATGCATCTGCGTTTCCACTGTGTTTGTCAAGCAACATTCGGTCGTGGACGCCGTGTGCGGCGTTTTGTTGGCATTTGCCGTGTATGGACTGTTCTATGGCGTATTGTGGCGCGAAAAGCGCGCACGTTGAGAAAGGACGGCGGTTTTATGAAGGGACAATGGGGACTTATGCTGCTCATCGGCATCGTGCTGCTCATTTTGGCGGCGCTTATCATCCTGCTGTCGGTGCGGGGGATCACCTTCCGCGTCAAAAAGGTTGCCTGTGTCGGCGACAGCATCACGAAAAACGGCTATTGGGAGGATAACCTCCAAAAATCGCTTTCCACGGAGCGGTATGAGGTCGCGGGGTTCGGCGTGAACGGCGCGACGGCGCTTGCCGCCGGCATCGACAACGATACCTCCGAAAAGGGATATACGCTGCAGCCGGAATATGACGACAGTCTTGCCTATCAACCCGACATCGTCGTCATCATGCTCGGCACGAACGATTCGAAGCCCTTCAACTGGGAGATGCCCGACAACGCCAACGCAGCGCAGTTTCGCGCCGATCTCACGGCGCTCGTCGAGAGCTATAAGGCATTGAAGACCAAGCCGCGCATATATCTTGCGCTGCCGCCGACGGCATTTTCCGACTTTGCGCAAATTCAGAACGAGACCGTTGAAAGCGACATCATCCCCGCCATTCGCGAGGTGGCGGCGGCAACGGGCGCCGCGGTGATCGACACCCACAGCGTCAACAAAGATGCACAGGATGATTTCATCGATGGCGTGCATCCGTCCTCCGACGCGGGCAGAAAGCTGCTGGCGCAGACGGTGGCAAACGCGATCCTCGGGAAATAAGGAGAAAAGTATGGAGACCTATAAGAGCAAATTGGATGTCCAGGCGACGCAAAACGCGATCCGCATGCTGCGGCATCGCTTTGAGGAGGAGCTGTGCAGCGCTCTGTGCATCACCCGCGCCTCCGCGCCGCTGTTTCTGAAAAAGTGCAGCGGCCTCAACGACGATCTCAACGGCGTGGAGCGCCCTGTCAGCTTTGATGTGCGCGAGACCGGCGAGGTCGCCGAGGTTGTGCACAGCCTGGCAAAGTGGAAGCGCGTTGCGCTGAAAAAATACGGCTTTGCCATGCACACGGGGCTCTACACCGACATGAATGCCATCCGCCGCGACGAGGTGTGTGACAGCATCCACTCACTGTATGTGGATCAGTGGGACTGGGAAAAGGTCATCGCAAAAGAGGATCGCACGGTCGCGTATCTGAAGGACACCGTGCGCCGCATCTACAACGCGGTGCTCGTGACGGCGGACGAGGTGCAGCGGCAATATCCCGTGCTCGACAACTATCTGCCGCGCGACATTGCCTTCACCACCACCTATGCGCTGGAGGAAAAATATCCGACGCTCACGCCCAAGGAGCGGGAAAATGCCGCCGCGAAGGAATACGGCGCGGTGTTTCTCATGGAGATCGGCGACAGACTGAAAAGCGGTGAAAAGCACGACGGGCGTGCGCCGGACTATGACGACTGGCATCTGAACGGCGACATTTTGGTGTATAACCGCGTGACCGACGCGGCGTTTGAGCTGTCGTCCATGGGCATCCGCGTGGACGCCGACAGTCTTGTGCGGCAGCTGACGGCGGAAAACATGCTCGAAAGATTGGAGCTGCCGTTCCACAAGGCGCTTGCGGCGGGCGAGCTGCCGCTGTCCATCGGCGGCGGCATCGGGCAATCCCGCCTTTGCATGCTGCTTTTGCAAAAGGCGCACATCGGTGAGGTGCATGCATCCCTCTGGCCGGAAAGCGAGCTTGTGCGCTGCCGTAAAATGGGTGTGGAACTGCTGTGAATACCTTTGATCGGATCTATGAACAGGTGCGCCGCATCCCGCGCGGGCGGGTGGCGAGCTATGGACTGATTGCCCTCTTGGCGGGCAATCCGCGGTGGTCGCGGGTGGTGGGCTATGCGCTGCATGTCAACCCCGACCCCGAAAGCATCCCCTGTCACCGCGTGGTGAAAAAGGACGGTACGCTGTCTGAGGCGTTCGCGTTCGGCGGCAGGGAGGAGCACAGACGGCGGCTTGCCGCCGAGGGCGTGGCCTTTCTGCCGGACGGCAGAGCGGACATGGAAAAATATTTGGTTCGTGAAGACGAATTGCTTTGAAGAAAGGGAGGCGGCATCATGCATTTGCAGGAATCGGGCGAAATGTATCTGGAGACCATCTATGTTTTGGATAAGGAAAACAACGGCGTGCGTGCCGTGGATGTGGCGGAATATCGCGGGTATTCCAAGCCCAGCGTCAGCCGCGCGGTCGGCGTGCTCAAAAAGGGCGGCATGCTGACGGTGGACGCCGCCGGTCTTTTGCACCTCACCGCCGACGGAGAGGAGATCGCGCGCAAAATCTATGAGCGCCACACCGTCATGACCGATTTTCTCATCCGCATCGGCGTGGACGAGGAAACGGCGGCGACGGACGCCTGCAAGATCGAGCACGCGCTCAGCGACACCTCCTTTGAGGCGATCAAGCGCCATGTGCGCGGCAAAAAATAACAGGAAACCTATGGAAACATCCGCTTTTTTTAAAAAAGGCGGATTTTTTTAAAAAAATGCTTGAAGTTCAAATGAACCTGTGTTACAATCATATTAACACAAGACGAGGAGCTGTGATTATGTATGACAAGCTGGTGCCGGGAACCGTCATGCCGTATACCGATGTGGCGGGCGGCATGTTCTCCGTCTTTCGACCGATGATCACGGCGACCGACGGATTGACGCTGGGGCAGGTCAGCGCGCTGACGGGCCTTGAGTATTCCACGGTGCAAAACTGGGTGAAACGCGGCTTTGTCGCCCATCCGGTGCAAAAAAAGTATTATGAACGGCAGCTTGCCCGCATCCTGCTGATCGCCGCACTGCGCGACTGTCTCAAAATCGAGCAGATCGCAGCGCTGCTCTCCGCGGTCAACGGCGATGTTGAGGATGCGGGCGATGACATCATTTCGGAGAGCAGGTTGTATGATTATCTGTGTGAGGCGGTGCGGTTGCTCGACGTCGACCGTTTGTCCGCGGACAAGGTGGACGCCGTGGTCGCGCAGGTGACGGCGGACTATGTCGGGCCGGACGAAACGGCAAAGGGGCGACTTTCGGCGGCGCTGCGGGTGATGGTGCTCGCCTTCATGGCGGGGTGTCTTGCCCGCGAGGCGACGCTGGGGCTTTCTGCGCTGCAAAACACATAAGGAGGGGTTACTGTGTGGTTTACAAATTGGTGGGAGGGGCTGACGCTTCTGCAGCAGTGCTTTGCGGTGGTTGCCATCCCTGCCACGGTGATCTTACTGCTGCAGACGGTGCTGCTGCTTTTCGGACTGGGCGGGCATGACGCCGACCACGGTGAGGTCGACACCGACCATGATTTCGATCACGACATGGATCATGATCTCGATCATGACACCTATCACGACTTGGACCATGATGCAGATCACGACGCCCACGACGGGGCACATCATGCGGCGGGCATCCGCCTGTTCACGCTGCGCGGCATCGTGGCGCTGTTTGCGGTCGGCGGTTGGCTCGGCGTTGCCATGTGTGATTTGGGACTGTCGCCGGCGCTTGCCGGACTGATCGCGGCGGCGGGCGGGTTTGCCGCTCTGGTGATCGCGGCGCTCGTCATCAAATATGCCCTGCGGCTGCAGGACAACGGCAACATTGCCGCGAAGAACGCCGTGGCACACACGGCGACGGTCTACATCCCCATCCCCGCCGCCCGCAGCGGCTGCGGTAAGGTGACGATGAATTTGCAGGAGCGGTTTGTCGAAATGGAGGCGCTCACCGACTGCGACAGAACACTCAAAACCGGTGAAACGGTGCAGGTCGTCGGCGTCACCGACGAAGATAAATTGGTTGTCCGACCGCTTTCGGCGGTTAAAAATTAAAGGAGGAATTGCTATGCCTACATCCGTTATGATTGCGATCACGGTGATCGCGCTGTTCCTGTTCACAATGCTGCTCGTCGTTTTGGCGCGGTATCGCCGCTGTCCGTCCGACAAGGTGCTGGTCATCTACGGTAAGGTCGGTACGAACAAGGACGGCACCACCCGTTCCGCCAAATGTATCCACGGCGGCGCGGCGTTCATCTGGCCGGTCGTCCAGTCGTATGAATACCTGGACCTGACGCCGATGTCCATCAACGTCGATCTCACGAATGCGCTGTCCCATCAGAACATCCGCGTCGATGTGCCGTCTCGCTTTACGGTGGGCATTTCGGTCGAGCCGGGCGTTATGCAGAACGCTGCCGAGCGGCTGCTCGGTCTGCGGCTGAATGAGATCCAGGAGCTGGCAAAGGACATCATTTTCGGTCAGCTGCGTCTCGTCATCGCCACCATGGACATCGAGGAGATCAACACCGACCGCGACAAGTTCCTGGAGGCGGTGTCCCACAATGTGGAGACGGAGCTCAAAAAGATCGGTCTGCGGCTCATCAATGTGAATGTCACGGATATCACCGACGAGTCGGGCTATATCGAGGCGCTCGGCAAGGAGGCTGCCGCCAAGGCGATCAACGACGCGAAAAAATCGGTCGCGGAAAAAACGCGCGACGGCTCGATCGGCGAGGCGATCGCACTGAAGGATCAGCGCATCAGCGTCGCCGAGTCCAACGCCGCCGCCATCGCGGGTGAAAACGAGTCAAAGGCGCAGATTGCCATGTCCGATGCCATGCGCCGTGAGAAAGAGGCGGAAGCGCAGCGCCGCGCCATCGCCGCCGAAAAGATCGCGTCGGCAAAGGCGCTCGAAGAGGCATATGCCGCCGAGCAGCAAGCCGAAGAAGCGCGTGCCGCGCGTGAATTTGCGACAAAGCAGGCGGACATCATCACCGCTGCCAAGGTCGAAAAGGAGCGCAAGGAGCTGGAGGCGGAGGCGGAAGCGGAGCAGCGCCGTCGCCGTGCAAAGGGTGAGGCGGACGCCATTTACGCCACCATGGAGGCACAGGCACGCGGTGTGCAGGAAATTCTTGCCAAGCAGGCGGAGGGCTATAAAAAGGTCGTCTCCGCCGCGGGCGGCGACACCGGTGCCGCCATTCAGATGCTGCTGGTGGATAAGCTCGAAGAGCTCACCAAGATTCAGGTCGAGGCGATCAAGAACCTGCAGATCGATAAGATCACGGTGTGGGACTCCATGGGCGGCAAAAACGGCGGCTCAACGACGGCGGACTTTCTGTCCGGCATCATGAAGGCCGTGCCCCCGCTGTCGGACACGCTGAAGATGGCAGGCGTGGAGATGCCCGCCTATCTCGGCAAGAGCACCGACAAAGACCCCACTCCTCCTGCGACAGAGGAATAAGCAACGGAAGGAAAGAAAAATGCGCGCTGCGAAAGCAGCGCGCATTTTTCTGTTTACGACGGAATTATTTTATGACCTCGCCCATCGTGCCGGGGGCAACGCAGCCGGCGTTGGACTCGTCGGTGTCGATGTGCATGGCAAGCGCGAACTTGTCGCTCACGCGCACCACGACCTCGCCGAAGATCAGCGCTCTGTCGCCGCCGTCGAGCTTGACGCTCACGATGTCCTTGTCCTTGACGCCGAAAACCTCGGCGTCGGCGGGGGTCATGTGGATGTGCCGCTTGGCGGCGATGACGCCCTCGGTCAGCTCCACCTCACCGCACGGACCGACCAGCTTGCAGGCACCCGAGCCGGCAATGTCGCCGGACTCACGGATGGGCGCGACAACGCCGATCGAACGCGCGTCGGTCAGCGACAGCTCGACCTGCGTCGCGTTGCGGCAGGGACCGAGGATGGAAACGCCGGAAAGCGTTTTCTTCGGGCCGACCACATCGACGCGCTCCACGCACGCATACTGCCCCGGTTGAGACAGATCCTTTTTCTTTGTCAGCTGATAGCCCGCGCCGAACAGCGTCTCAAGATCCTTCTCGGTCACATGAACATGACGGGCGGAGGTTTCCACCAAAACTTTTGCCATTTTTTGCACTTCCCTTTTCTTTGTTGGTATCATTGTAGCGCAAAGTGTCCGTTTTTTCAACCCCTAAATATTCCACTCCTGCAAGCGGTCACGCAGCGCGAGAAAATCCGCGAAGGCCTCCGGCTTTTGCGCGGGGTTGCGCAAAAGCGCCGCCGGGTGAAATGTCCCCATGAGCCACACGCCGTTTCGCTCGGTGAAAACGCCGTGCTGACGGGTGACGCGAAAGTCGGGGGAAATGATGCGGCAGGCGGCAATTCTTCCGAGACAGACGATGACGCGCGGTTTCAGAATTGCCGTTTGCGCCCGCAGCCAGTCGATGCAGGTGTCCTGCTCCTCGGGGGAGGGGTCGCGGTTTTGCGGCGGACGGCACTTGACGATGTTTGCGATATAGACATTTTTCTCCCGCGACAGCCCGACGGCGTCAAGCATCCGATCGAGAAGGTTGCCCGCCGCGCCGACAAACGGCTCGCCCGTTGCGTCCTCGTTGGCGCCCGGTCCTTCGCCGACAAAGAGAATTTTTGCGTCCTCCTGCCCGACGCCGAACACCACCTTCTGCCGGGTGGCGGCAAGCGGGCAGCGGGTGCAGTCAAGGCATTTTTCCCGCAGTGTCGAAAGCGTTTCCATCGTTTTTCTCCCAAAGTATACAAGGGCTGCGGCATTTGCTGCCGCAGCCCTTAGAATATTCACTGTTGCGCCAAAAGGCTTTTCATGAGCTTCACCGAGAACGCCGCCGTGTCCTCACACAGCGCCTCACCGAAGAAGTTGAGGTTCACTTCCATGTTGTAGGTCCCCTTGTAGCCGATCTCCTTTAGCGCCTTCATGATGTCCTTCCAGTCGAGCGAGCCGGAAAGCGGCGGCTTGTGCTGGTCGGTGAGGGTGTCGTTGTCGTTGAGATGCAGCACCGTGACATCCCCGCCGCACATGCGCAGCACATCACCGGCGGACGGCTGACCGTAGCGCGTCGCCTTGTTGGAGTGTCCTGTATCCACGCAGATGGTGAAATACTTTTTGAAGTCCTCCACGGCGCACACCCGATGATAGGACATGAGAAATTCGCGGATGTCGCCGAAAAAGTCGAGACAGTTTCTGCCGGTCGCATCGCCGAAGGTCTCGGTCGCGACCTTGACATTATACTGCCGCGCAAACGGCAAAATGCGGGTGAACATGTCGAAATTCAGATCCCGCATGAACTGCGGGTCGACATCGGGGCCGAAGAAGATCGAGGTGGCGCTGTGCATGACGCACACGGGCGCTTTGAGCGTCGCCGTGGCAAGGCAGTCGATGCGCGCGTCTTTGACGAGCTGCTCGTCCTCGGCCGCAATGTTGCGAAAGCCCTTGATCCTGCCGTGCGTCTGTCCGATGATGAGACCGAGGCTTTCCGCCTTTTGCCGCACACGCTCATAGTAGGCGACAATCTCCTCGTCGGACCTTGCATAAATGTTATCCGACTTTGCGGAAGAGTTTTCGATGAGGTTGAAATCGACGGCGTCCGCGCCGCTCGCTTTGGCAATTTCGAGCGCGGACATATCGCCGTATTTATGCTGCAATTTGCCGGTGCAGAGACTGACAAGAGCACTCATTTTTTCTGCCCCTTTTCCACTTTTTTCTCATTTTAGCATGCGGGGGCGGCGGTGTCAATCCTTTTGTTTTTGCAGCATGCGCAGGGCGTTTAAGATCGCCAAAACCGACACGCCGACATCAGCGAACACCGCCGCCCACATATTGGCAATGCCGAGGGCGCTGAGCACCAGCACCAAAATTTTGACCGTCAGGGCAAACACGATATTCTGCCGCACGATGCGCAGTGTTTTGCGTGCAATGGCGATGGCGGAGGCGATGCGGGAGGGCTTGTCGTCCATGATGACGACATCTGCCGCCTCGATGGCCGCATCCGCGCCTAGACCGCCCATCGCGACGCCGACATCCGCGCGCGCCAGCACCGGCGCGTCATTGATGCCGTCGCCGACAAACAGCAGCTTGCCGGTGGGGGAGGTCTCCTTAAGCAGGCTTTCGAGCTTTTCCACCTTGCCTGCGGGAAGCAGGTCGGTGTATACCTCATCAAGCCCCAATTCCCTGCCGACCGCTTCGCCGACGGGACGGACATCGCCCGTCAGCATGACGGTGCGCCGCACATGCGCCGCCTTCAGCCCCTTGATGGCGTCGGCGGCGTCCTCCTTCACGGCGTCGGCGATGCAAATGCTGCCCGCGAAGACGCCGTCCACCGCGACATAGACCATCGTGCCCATCGCGTCTGCTGCGGGCGGCGTGATGCCGATCTCGCTCATGAGACGGCGGTTGCCGACAAGAACGGTCTTGCCGCCGATCGTCGCCTTCACGCCGTGACCGGCGATCTCCTGCACATCGGCGAGGGATGCCGTGTCGGGGGACTTGCAGGCATCGAGCAGCGATTTGGCGATCGGATGATCCGAACGGCTCTCCGCCGTCGCGGCAAGAGCGAGCAGCGCGTCGGCGTTCATGCCGACAGGCTGCACCGCACGCACCTCAAAGGTGCCCTTCGTGAGCGTGCCGGTCTTGTCAAAAACGGCAATTTCCGCAGAGGCGAGCGCTTCAAGATAGTTGCCGCCCTTGACGAGGATGCCCGCCTTGGAGGCGCCGCCGATGCCGCCGAAAAAGCTCAGCGGCACGGAAATGACCAGCGCACAGGGGCAGGACACCACAAGGAAGGTGCAGGCGCGATAGATCCAGTCGCCGAACGGCCGGTGCAGAAGAAGCGGCGGGATGAGCGCCAGCAAAACGGCGGCAACCACCACGATGGGGGTATAGACCGCGGCAAAGCGGGAAATGAAGTTTTCCGAACGGGATTTGCGCGCACTTGCGTTTTCCACAAGATCGAGGATTTTGCTGACGGTGGACGCACCGAAGGTTTTTTCGACGCGGACGGTGAGCGCGCCGTTCAGGTCGATGCAGCCGGAGAGCGCCTCGCTCCCCACCGTCACTTCACGCGGCACGGACTCGCCCGTCAGCGCCGCCGTGTCCAAAAGCGCCGTGCCGCTTTCCACCACGCCGTCGAGCGGAATCTTTTCGCCCGCGTTGACAAGGATGAGATCCCCGACATGAACGGTGGACGGATCGACCTCCTCGGCAGAGCCGTCGCCGTGCAGCAGCGTGGCGTGGTCGGGACGAATGTCCATCAGCGCGCTGATGGAGCGGCGGGATTTGTCAACGGCATAGTCCTGAAACATCTCGCCGACCTGATAGAACAGCATGACGGCGACCGCCTCGGGAAACTGTCTGACGGCAAACGCGCCGACGGTCGCAAGCACCATGAGGAGGTTTTCGTCGAAGACCTCACCGTGGCAGATGTTGCGCGCCGCCTTGCACACGACCTGACGGCCGACGACGAGATACGCTGCGATATACAGCGCCAGCGACGGCCAAAACGCCGCCTCCGCCAGCAGCCGCGCCGCCATGAGCAGCGCCGCGCCGACGAGGATGGGCGTGAGCTTCTTTTTCACAAAAAACGCCTCCTTACAGCGCTTTCAGCACCGCATCCGGCTCCGTTTTCGTCACGAGACGGGCGATCTCCGCCATGATGGCGTCCTTTTTGTCATCGTCGCCCTCAACGAGCAGCTTCGAGGTCATGAAGTTCAGAGCGGCAAGGGATACGCCGTCGATCTTTTGGATTTTGCGCTCAAGCTTTGCAGCGCAGTTGGGGCAGTCGATGCCGGTGATGCTGTAGCTTAGTTTCATGATAATACGCTCCTTTTTTACACTTTATGGTTATTCATAAATATGCTCAAGACCGGCGTCCAGCATCTGTCGGACATGGTCATCGGCGAGGGAGTAATAGACCGTTTTTCCGTCCCGTCGAAACTTCACGAGCTTTGCCTTACGGAGGGTGGAAAGCTGATGCGAAACGGCGGACTTGGTCATGTCGAGGATGTTGGCGATGTCGCAGACACAAAGCTCGTGCTGCTCCAGCGCCCAGATGATGCGCATGCGGGTGGGGTCGCCCAGCACCTTGAAAAAGGTGGTGACCTGTGCGAAATCGGCGTCGGACAGCATTTTGGCGGTGACACAACGCACGGCCGCCTCATGCACCACACTGCAATCGCAGGAAAACGGATTTTTCGACATGTACGGAACCCCCCCTTTTCAGTTGAACCATCGTTCAACTGTATTATAGTTGAATAACCGCTCAACTGTCAAGTGCTTTTTGCGATTTTTCTGAAAAAATTTTTTGCGCTGCGCACAAACGGTTGAAAAAGGAAACCCTTCGCAGGTGCGAACCGACAAAAAAGAAACGCTCCGCGGAGCGTTTCTTTTTTATAACCATTTGAAATTGTGTGCGGTGAGGAAGTCTTTGAGGAAGTAGATATAAAAGAGCACCAGCCCGACCGACAACAGCAGCAGCACCGCGATGAGCGCATAGTGCCGGCGGGAGAGGGTGAGCGTCGTGTCGGGCGGCAGCAGACGCTCGCGCTTCAGCACCGGCAAAAGCGCTTTGAAAAGCAGCGCGATGAGCAGCGCCTCCACGGGGAACAGGACGAGGCTTTTTACGATGCGCACGCCGTTTATGAGGGCATATGCCTCCGCTTTTTCCACGCCGTAGAACACATACAGACTCCACTTATACAAAAGAGAGGTGAGAACAATGTTGCAGATGAAGTTGACCGTAAATTTGGCAGCGACGGCGCGCGGCACGGTCAGCGGGCGTCTCCAGAAAAACAGCGCAAAAAGAAACGAGCTGCCCATTTCCACGCATATAAACGGGAAAAAGTACGGCCCTGTGGGGGCGATGAGACAGCCGAGCGTGTCGGACACCGCACCCACCGCCAGCGCGACGATCGGCCCGTAGACCAGCGATCCGAGCGCGTTTACATAACAGTCAAAGGAAAAATACAGCCCCGCGCCGAGCGGGATCTTCAAAAATTTCACCGCCACGCGCAGCGCAATGATGAGCGCGGCAAAGGTCAAAAGGCGGCGATCGCGGAACGCCCCCGCCGCCGCTTTCCAATAGCTTTTGCTTTCAGACATAAAAACACCCTCCGATCTTACAAAGTCCGACGCCCGCACATGGGCGGCGCTTTGTCCCACGGAGGGAAAACGCCGTATGTACAGTGGGATGCGGCATGTGAACCGCAGCCGCCCGCCCGCGGCCTTTCGTCCGCGCGGCAACTCCCCGTCCGCGCGGCACTGGTGGAAACTCCACACGCTCACATGCCTACTCTGTACCGAACAGTATACATCGAAGGAAAAAAATTTGCAATAGGGAATTGCGCTGCCCGCGAAAATGTGGTATAATGAACGACAGGAAAGGGAGGGAGTACGGTGAGCGACCCGTGCACATTCTGCACCTATTATGTCTATGACGATGATGCCGAGGACTATGTCTGCCTTGTGGATGCGGACGAGGACGATCTCTATCGGTTCTATAGCGGCGCTGCGGATAGCTGTCCTTTCTTTCGCATGGACGATGAATATAAGATAGTGGAGAAACAGAAATAGTATGGAATTTGGGATCATTGCCGCCATGCAAAAGGAGGCGGCGCTGCTTTTGGAAAAAATGCAGGAGAAAACGGAGACGGTCATCGGCGGCGTGACCTACACGGCGGGCGTGCTTTGCGGACGCACGGCGGTTGTGGCGGTGTGCGGCGTCGGCAAGGTGTTTTCCGCTTTGTGCGCACAAGCCATGATCCTGCGTTTTTCGCCGCGGTATATCATCAACACCGGTGTTGCGGGTAGCCTCAGCACGGCGCTGCATATCGGTGATCTGGTCATTGCGGACGGTGCGGTACAGCACGACATGGACACCTCCGCCGTCGGCGACCCTGTCGGGATGATCTCCGGCATCAACAAGATCCTGCTGCAGACCGACGAAGCACTCACAAAAAAGCTCAAAGCCGCTGCTGCCGCCGCCGGCGCGCGGGCGGTCGGCGGCGTTGTCGCTACCGGCGACCGCTTTGTGGCGGAC
Organism: Ruminococcus sp.; assembly: GCA_004558485.1. Lineage (GTDB taxonomy): Bacteria > Bacillota > Clostridia > Oscillospirales > Acutalibacteraceae > URNF01. Next base: position 66,855 of record SFCS01000006.1, read on the forward strand.
GGTGCGGAAAAACGCCGCATCGCCGACACCTTCGGCGCGGTCGCCTGTGAGATGGAGGGCGGCGCGGTGGCGCAGGTATGCTTTGTGAACGGTGTGCCGTTTGCACTTTTACGGGCGATTTCGGACGACGCCTCCGGCAAGGCACAGACGGACTATCCCGCGTTTGCGGACAGGGCGGCGAGGAAAAGTGCGGCGCTGCTGCTGACGGCGTTGGAGGGAGAAATATGCTGAAAAACTACCACACGCACACCTGGCGGTGTCATCACGCCTCCGGCACGGAGCAGGAATACATCGAGGCGGCGATCGCACGCGGGTTCAAGGTGCTCGGCTTTTCGGATCATGTGCCGGTGCCCAATTTTCCGAACGGCTATCAAAGCGGATTTCGCATGAACGCCGATCAGGCGGGGGAGTATGTTGCGACACTTTTGAAATTAAAGCACGCCTATGCGAAGGACATTGACATTCTCATCGGCTATGAGACGGAATATTATCCGGAGCTTTTTGCCGAGCAGCTGGATTTTTTGCGGTCGTTTTCCTTTGACTATCTGCTGCTCGGTCAGCACAATATCAAAAACGAATATGACAGCGACCGTTCGCTGCACACGCCGACCGCCGACTGCGGACTTTTGCGGGAATATGTCGATCAGGTGATCGAGGGACTTGAAACCGGCGCGTTTGCGTATGTGGCGCATCCCGATCTCATCCCCTTTGTCGGTGACGAGGACGACTATGCCGCCGAGATGTCCCGCCTGTGCGTCGCCGCAAGGGAGATGAACATTCCGCTCGAATGCAATCTGCTCGGTGTGCGGGATCATCGCAACTATCCCGATCGGCGCTTCTGGCAGGTGGCGGCAGCGGAGGGCTGCACGGCGATCCTCGGCTGCGATGCCCACGGGGTCTCCGGCATTCTCGACACCGACGGTCCGAAACAGGCACGGCGTTTTCTGCGTCGCTGCGGTGTGAAGAACATCACGGAGGATATCCGCCTTTATAAAGACAAACAGGACTGAGAAAGCCGCTCCGATGGGAGCGGCTCAGACTGTCAAAAAAGTCCGCAGGACGCAAAAGCGTATTCACGCGAAAGGACATCTGCAAAAATTTCAGTGAACAAAAGAAGCGTTTCTGCGAAACGCCCGCTTTTGCTGTCGGCGTCAACCGCCCCCTGTCGTATACACATACGCCGACGGGGGCGGTTTCCTTGCTCCTGCGGTTTTTAGACAGCCTCCCAGTGTGTCAAAAAAACAAGTTTTTTGACACACTGAGCCGCTCCGATGGGAGCGGCTTTTTATGACAAAAATTGCCAAAATCGGTCGCGCGGCGGAGGAAAAAAACCGCAAAGTTTACGATTTGTAAATTCCACTTGTTTTTTGCTGCAGGGTAGTGGTATACTGGTATTGTTAAAGATTTAAGTAGAGTGGAAAATTATGCGGAGGTGTCCTCTTTTGTCCTGCGATCTGCATTGTCATACCAAGCTGTCCGACGGCTCCGTCGGTATTGAGGAGCTCATTTCTCTTGCCAAACGGCGGGGACTGCACACCATTGCCATCACCGACCACGACACCTTTGCGGGGGCGGTGCGCGGCGTTAATATCGGCAAGCGTGCAGGGTTGCATGTCATTCCGGGCGCGGAATTGTCCGCTGTCGATCCCGCAACCGGCAGGAGGGTACATATTCTATGCTATAACTGTGCGTCGGCGGCGCGTCTTGAGGGGCTTTGCCGCAGAACGCTTGAGAGCCGAAAAAAGGCGGCGACCGAGATGCTGCGGCGCGTGATGCGGTATTATCCCATTTCGCCGGAGCTTGTGGTGCGCTGTGCGACCGGCAGCGCCGCCGTGTATAAGCAGCACATCATGCATGCGCTGATGGACGCGGGCTTTGCCGACAGCATTTTCGGCGAGGTCTTTGAGCGCCTGTTCAACAAGGAAAACGGCGTTGCCGTTGCCGCGGTGGAATATCCCGATGTGCGGGATGTGCTCACGCAGGTGCATGAGGCGGGCGGCATTGCGGTGCTGGCGCATCCGTATGCATATGACAGCACCGAGCTCATGCAGCAGCTCGTGAAGGAAGAGCTGCTCGACGGCATCGAGGTGCACCACCCGTCGCACGACGAGGCGCGCCGCACGGCGCTCACGGAGTTTGCGACGGCGCATCATCTGCTCATGACCGGCGGCTCGGATTTTCACGGGATGTACGGCAAGGGCACGCGCGCCGTGGGCAGCACCGCCATCGACGATGATGCGGCGGCAGCGCTCATGAAATTCAAAAGATAGGATGAGGAAAGATGACACATCATTACCGTACCCACGGCACCTGCTCGCGGGAGATCACCTTTGATATTGAGGACGGCTTGGTCCGCCATGTGCATTTTCAGGGCGGCTGCAACGGCAACACCCAGGGTGTGTCGCTCCTGGTGGAGGGCATGCCCGCCGCCGAGGTGGTGAAACGGCTTTCCGGCGTCAACTGCAACGGTCGCGGCACCTCCTGCCCCGACCAGCTGGCAAAAGCGGTGGCAGAGGCGCTCTCCGAGGAACAGTGAACGACTTTTTGAGGGGGTGAGCGCGATGAACGGTTTTGAAAACGATGCCGACATGAAGATCGTCGGCGACGAGAGACCCGCCCCGCCCGACACTGCCGCCAAATGGCAGCAGCAAAAGGCATGCGGCAACATGGACCGCGCACATCGCCTGGGCGCGGTGCTGGCGCAGCAGCTCATGAACATCGAAGAACCCGACGCGGCACGGCTGCTGCAAAAACAGATGCTGGCAGCGTTCGTGGTGGACGATGCGCTGCCGGCGTTGGTGCCGGATGAGCTGCTGACGAAAACGGTGCGCGGCACTTTCTATGAACGGCTGCGCGGGCTGCTGCCGAATTTCGAGGACACGCTGCATCGACTCGGTGCTTTCACCTTCTATCGCCTGTCCATCGACGGCGACACGCCGGATGCGGCGCGCGTCGGCGCGGTGTTTGCCGCACTTTGCGGCTGCGCGGAGGACACGGCGACCGAACAGGAGGGCGCAAGGCTCTATCGCGGCTATCATGAGCGGCTCGCCGAAACGGTTGCCATGGTAGATTTCCAAAAAGTATAAAAAAATAAAAATATCCGCTTTGTATATTATAAAGCGGATATTTTCATGTAAGGGGGGAAAGAAAATGGAACTGCCCGCGGCATTTTGCCGCCGCATGGAGCGGCTGCTCGGCGCGGATGATAAGCGCTTTTTTGAAAGCTATGGGACACCCCTGCGGCGCGGCGTGCGGGTAAACTTGCTCAAAACGGACAAAGAGCGGTTTTTGTCGCTTTTCCCGCTGCCGCTTGTCCCTTCGCCCTTTGCGGCGGACGGATTCTATCTTGACGCACCGCACAAGGCAGGCGGCGATCCGCTGTTTCACGCGGGTGCTTACTATATGCAGGAGCCGTCGGCATCGGCGGCGGTGACGGTGCTGTCCCCGCAGGCGGGAGAAAGAATCCTCGACCTTTGCGCCGCGCCGGGCGGCAAATCGACGCAGATCGCGGCGGCGCTCGGCGGGACGGGGCTTTTGTGGAGCAACGAATATGTCCGCGCCCGCGCGCGCATTTTGGGACAGAATGCGGAGCGCTGCGGCGTGCGAAACGCCGTGCTTTCCTCCTCGGATGCGGAAACGCTGGCGCGGGGGCTGCCCGCCTTTTTCGATGCGGTGCTGGTGGATGCACCGTGCTCGGGCGAGGGGATGTTTCGCAAGGAGCCTGCCGCTCTTTCCGAATGGAGCGAGGACAATGTGGCGCACTGTGCCGCAAGACAGCGGGACATTTTAGATGCGGCGGCGAAAACGGTGAAGGCAGGCGGCCGGCTTGTCTATTCGACCTGCACCTTTGCGCCGGAGGAAAACGAGTGCACGGCGGCGTGGTTTCTGGAAACCCATCCCGATTTTGAGCCGCTGCCCATCGCCGTTTCGTTCGGCGAGGCGGGGTTTGCCTTTGATCGCGTGGCGGCGTTCGACAAAACGGTGCGCGGTGCGCGATATGATGCGGCGGCGTGCAGGCGCATTTTGCCCTGGCACGGCGGGGAGGGGCATTTCATCGCCGCTTTTCGCCGCACGGACGCGCCGCCGACCGTGCCCGCCCCCTTTGTGTATCCGAAGGATAAAAACGCCGATGCCGCGGCAGCGCTGTTTTGCGACTGCTTTGCGGGCGAGATGTACGGCGTGCCGCTGACGGTAGGGGACACCGTGCGGCTGCTGCCGGCGGGACTGCCCGCTTTCTCCGGGCTGCCCGTTCTGTCGGCGGGGGTCGCGCTCGCGGCGGTGTGCAAAAATCGGCTCGAACCGTGCCACGCCGTGTTTGCCGCCGCAAGGGCGGCAGAGTGCCGGCGGCTTTTGTCGCTGCCGCCGGCGGACGCGCGCCTTGCCGCCTTTTTGCACGGTGAGGAGCTGCAGACGGACGGGGCTGCGGGCTTCACGGCGGTCGCGGTCGCAGAAATTTCCGTCGGCTTCGGCAAGTGCGCGGGCGGACGCCTCAAAAACCGCTACCCGAAGGGGTTGAGAAATTTTTGATATACCCCTTGCAAAGTATGGCAAAATCGGTTAGAATAGATACGAAAATCGGCATACTGCCGGGTTGTAAAGAAAGGGTGCTTACAGTATGAGTTATCTGAGCAAAAAAAGTGTAGAAGATCTCGATGTCGCGGGCAAGCGCGTTCTCGTGCGCTGTGACTTCAATGTGCCGCTCAAGGCGGGCGTCATCACCGATGAAAACCGCATTGTCGCCGCACTGCCCACCATTCAGTATCTGATCAATCACCACGCGAAGGTCATCCTTTGCTCGCATCTCGGCAAGCCGAAGGGTGAGCCGAAGCCGGAGCTGTCGCTGGCGCCCGTTGCGGTGCGCCTGGCGGAAAAGCTCGGCCGTCCCGTCGTGTTTGCCGCGGACGACAATGTGGTCGGCGAAAACGCGAAAAAGGCGGTCGCCGAAATGAAGGACGGCGATGTGGTGCTGCTGCAGAACACCCGCTATCGCCCCGAGGAGACGAAGAACGGCGAGAACTTCTCGAAGGAGCTGGCGTCGCTTTGCGATCTGTTCGTCAATGATGCGTTCGGTGCGGCGCACCGTGCGCACTGCTCTACCGTGGGTGTCGCCTCCTTTGTGAAGGAGTCCGCCAACGGCTATCTGATGGCGAAAGAGGTCAAGTATCTCGGCAATGCCGTCAACGACCCTGCCCGTCCTTTCATCACCATTCTCGGCGGCGCGAAGGTCTCGGACAAGCTGGCGGTCATTGAGAACCTGCTGAATGTTGCCGACACGCTCATCATCGGCGGCGGCATGGCATACACCTTCCTGTATGCGCAGGGCTATAGCATCGGCACCTCCCTGCTCGATAAGGAAAAGGTCGACTACTGCAGGGATATGCTCGCACGCGCCAAGGAAAAGGGCGTGAAGATCCTGCTGCCGGTCGACTGCGTTGCCGCAAAGGCGTTCCCCGATCCGATCGACGCGCCGATCGAGACCAAGGTGTTTGCAACCGGCGAGGTGCCGGATGACATGATGGGTCTCGACATCGGCCCGAAGACCGGCGAGCTGTTCGCAGCGGAAATCAAGAACGCCAAGACGGTCATCTGGAACGGCCCGATGGGCGTTTCGGAGAACCCGGCGCTCGCGAACGGCACGATTGCCGTTGCGAAGGCGATGGCAGCGTCTGATGCCATCACCATCATCGGCGGCGGCGACTCCGCTGCTGCGGTCAACAACCTCGGCTTCGGAGACAAGATGACGCACATCTCCACCGGCGGCGGCGCGTCCCTCGAGTTTTTGGAGGGCAAGGAGCTGCCCGGTATCGCCGCAATGACCGATAAATAAAACCTGCCATTTTCCGCACGGTGAGCTTTTCACCGTGCGGAAATCGCCGTTATACAGAAAGGAATGGACAACATGGGAAAATATGTAATTGCCGGCAACTGGAAAATGAACAAGACGCCCGCCGAGGCAAAGGAGCTGATCGACGCGATCCGCCCGCTGGTGAGCGACGCGAAATGCGATGTGATCGTCGGCGTGCCGTTCGTGGATCTCCCGACGGCGCTTGAGGCGACGAAGGACACGAACATCGGCGTTGCCGCGCAGAACTGCCACTGGGAGAAGAGCGGCGCGTTCACGGGTGAAATTTCCGCCGAAATGCTCAAGGCGATGGGCGTCGGCTATGTCATCCTCGGCCACAGCGAGCGCCGCACCTATTTCGGCGACACCGATGTGACGGTGGCAAAGCGCGTGCGCGCGGCGCTGGATGCGGGGCTCACGGTTATCCTTTGCGTCGGCGAATATCTCGAGCAGCGCGAGCAGGGCATCACCGCCGAGGTTGTTGCCATGCAGGTCAAGGTGGCGCTGCAGGGCGTGTCCGAGGAGGAGCTTTCTCGCATCATCATTGCCTATGAGCCGGTCTGGGCGATCGGCACGGGCAAGACCGCGACCGCAGGGCAGGCAAACGAGGTCTGCGCGCACATCCGCGCGACCGTCGCCGCGCTGTACAACGACAAGGCGGCAAAGGCGCTCACCATTCAGTACGGCGGTTCGATGAACGCGGGCAACGCAGCAGAGCTTCTGGCACAGGCGGATGTCGACGGCGGTCTTATCGGCGGCGCGTCCCTGAAGCCGAACGATTTTGCCACAATCGTCGCCGCTGCGAAATAAGAAGAGGTGGACACTATGAAAAAACCGCTGACCCTTATCATCATGGACGGCTTCGGCATTTCCGATGAGACCTACGGCAACGCCATCAAGGCGGCAAAAACGCCGAACCTCGACAAGCTGTTTGCCGAAAACCCCTTCACCACCATCGGTGCCTCCGGCATGGATGTCGGTCTGCCGGATGGACAGATGGGCAACAGTGAGGTCGGTCACACCAACATCGGCGCGGGCAGAATTGTTTATCAGGAGCTGACCCGCATCACGAAATCCATCGAAGACGGCGACTTTTTTGAAAACGAGGCGCTGAAAAAGGCGATGGATGCCGCGAAAAAGGACGGCGCTGCGCTGCATTTGGCGGGACTTTTGTCCGACGGCGGCGTGCACAGCCACTTCCGCCACCTGCTGGGTCTCTTGGAAATGGCGAAAAGGAGCGGCGTCAAAAAGGTATTTGTGCACTGCCTGATGGACGGCAGAGATGTGCCGCCCACCTCGGGCAAGGATTTTGTCGCACAGCTGCAGCAGAAGATGCAGGAGATCGGTGTCGGCAGAATCGCCACGGTCACCGGCAGATACTATGCGATGGATCGCGACAACCGCTGGGAGCGCGTGGAAAAGGCATATGCTGCGATGGTATACGGTGAGGGCGTCGAGAACGCCGATCCGGTCGCTGCGGTGGAGGCATCCTATGCCGAGGGCGTCACGGACGAATTCATCGTGCCGGTGGTGTGCACCGGCAAAGAGGGCGTCATCAAGGCAAACGACGCGGTGGTGTTCTTCAACTTCCGCCCCGACCGCGCCCGCGAGATCACCCGCACGCTGGTCGATCCCGCGTTTGACGGCTTTGAGCGCAAAAACGGGTTCTTCCCGCTGACCTATGTCTGCATGACGCAGTATGACGCGACCATGCCGGGCGTCGAGGTCGCTTTCCGTCCGCAGTCGCTGCACAACACGCTCGGACAGTATATCAGTGACAACGGCATGACGCAGCTGCGCATCGCCGAGACAGAGAAATATGCGCATGTCACCTTCTTTTTCAACGGCGGCGTGGAAAAGGAATTCGCGGGCGAGGATCGCGCGCTCATCCATTCCCCGAAGGTCGCGACCTATGACCTGCAGCCCGAAATGAGCGCGCCGCTCGTTTGCGAGGAGGTCGTGAAGCGTATCCGCTCCGGCAAATACGATGTCGTTATCCTGAACTATGCCAACTGTGACATGGTCGGTCACACCGGCGTTTTCGACGCTGCGGTGGCGGCTGTGGAGGCAGTGGATGAGTGCGTCGGCAAGACGGTCGCCGCGACGCTAGATATGGGCGGCGTGGCGCTCATCACGGCGGATCACGGCAATGCGGACAAGATGTATGAGGCGGACGGCTCGCCGTTCACTGCACACACGACCGCGCTCGTGCCGTTCTGTGTGGTCGGTCATCCCTGCACGCTGCGCGAGGGCGGCAGACTGGCGGACATTGCGCCGACCATGCTGCAGCTGCTCTCTCTCCCGCAGCCCGCGGAGATGAACGGTGTTTCGCTCATAAAATAATCGGTTGCAAAAACAGCAGCGCCGCCTTTTTTGAAAGGCGGCGCTGCTTTTTTCGGGGACTTACAGAAGATGCGCCCGCAGCTCCTCCGGCGACAGCGGAGAGAGGTCGGCGGGAGCAATATCGAAAACGGTCTTGCAGCCGCGATCGCCGCGTTCGAACATTTTGCAAAGCGCCCGTGCAAAGGCGCAGAGCACACTGCCGGTAAATTCGGGGTTGGAGTCAAGCTGCAGAGCATATTCCGCCACATGCGTGTTTTCCCCGTTTTTGCCGGTCCTGCCGGAGCGGATGACAAAGCCGCCGTGCGGCAGCGCCGCATGGTCTCTTTGCAGCTCTTCCGCGGTGATGAAGGTCACCGTTGTGTCATAGCCCGCAAAATAGGCGGGCATTTCCTTGATCTCCTTTTCAATGCGTGCGCGGTCGGCGTGCGGTTCTGCCACCACGAAGCACTCTCTGCGATGGCTGCTCTCGGCGGTGAGGTCGGGGCATGCGCCGCTGCGCACGGCGTCGACCGCCGCGTTGATCGGCACGGTGTACTGTCGTGCGTCCAGAACGCCGTTGATGCGGCGAATGGCATCGGAATGTCCCTGGCTCACGCCGCGTCCCCAAAAGGTGTAGCTTTTGCCGCAAGGCAGCACCGCCTCACCGTACAGCCGCAAAAGCGAAAACATCCCCGGATCCCATCCGGCGGAAATAAGCGCGATGTGACCGCTCTCCGTCGCCGCCTTGTCGACGGCGGCAAAGTGCTTCGGAATGTCGCGGTGGGTGTCAAAGCTGTCGAGCACATTGAAATGCGCCGCGAGGGCGGGCATCATTTTCGGCAGGTCGGTCGCGCTGCCGCCGCACACGATGAGCAGGTCAATGTCGTTTGTATACCGTAAAACATCCTCGGCGGCAAACACCTTGGCGCCGGTCAGCGTTTTGACCGCCTTGGGGTCGCGACGGGTGAACACGCAAAACAGCGACAGGTCGCTGTTTTGCGCAATGGCGAGCTCCACGCCCTTGCCGAGATTGCCGTATCCGTAAATTGCCAGTTTCATCAGATCGCCTCCTTTCTCCATCTTAACACAGATCTGTCACCGCCGCAATTCTTTTTTAGTTGCGCACATTCCCATTATATGGTATACTGGCTTCTGTGAGGGGGGCGTGTGCCTTGAATTTGATGCATATGAAATACGCGGTGGTGGTCGCCGAAACGCAGTCCATCAACAAAGCTGCCGAGCAGCTCTATGTCGGGCAGTCGGCGCTGTCCCGTGCCATCAAGGAGTTGGAGAGCGGACTGGGCGTCGTGCTGTTTCGCCGCAGCGCAAAGGGCATGTTCCTGACGCCGGACGGCGAGCTTTTCATGCGCAACGCGCGCAAGGTTCTGGCGCAGGTGGACGCGATGGAAAACCTGTTCAGCGCGGGAAAGAGCCGCAAAAAGCAGTTTTCCGTGTCCGTGCCGCGCGCAAGCTATGTGGCAAAGGCATTTGCCGCCTTCGCGGGGAGCCTCGACAAGAGCGTTGAGGCGGACATCTATTACCGCGAGACAAACGCTCTGCGCGCCATCCGCAATATTTTGCAGGAGGACTACCGCCTCGGCGTCATCCGCTATGCGGAGAGCTATGATAAATACTATAAGGCGCTCATGGAGGACAAAGGCCTTTGCTGGGAGGTCATCGCGCAGTTTCGGTATGTGCTGCTGATGAATGAAAAAAATCCTCTGGCGAAAAAGCCGAAGATCACCTATGCCGATCTGCGCGATCACACGGAGATTGCGCACGCCGACCCCTATGTTCCGTCGCTGCCCGCGGCGGAGGTCAAAAAGGACGAGCTGCCCGAGGATTTTCCCCGCCGTATTTTCGTGTTTGAACGCGCGAGTCAGTTCGAGCTGCTTGCGACAAACACCGACGCCTTCATGTGGGTGTCGCCCGTGCCGCGGGAAACGCTTGCGCGCTTCGGACTGGTGCAGCGCGCATGTGCGGATATGCAGCGGGAATATACGGATTTGCTCGTTTGCCGCAAGCAATACCGCTTCACCGACCTTGACAACCGCTTCATCGAGCAGCTCAAGGCGACGAAACGGGAAATTTTGGGAGAATGACGCCGTACCGCACTCACTGACGGCGGTGTCCTGAGCAGTAGGAAGCCCTCCGATCGGGTACAGCTTGCCGTGCCTGATCGGAGGGCTTTTATTATTTTCCGAACAGGCGGGAGAAAAAGCCGTCTCCGACAGGATGCGAAAGTCGACAAACACGCCGATACCGAGGGCGATCATCAGGAGCACGGAAATGAACTGTGTCTTATACTGGCGCATGGTTCTCCATAATTTGCGCAGCATTTTTTGAAAAATCGCAAAAAAGCGCATAGGGAAAATGTGTTGACCCGAAAAAGGAGGCACCCCCGATGCGGTATAACAGAATATCTCAAACCGCCAAAATGGCGCATAATATCCCTGCCGGAGAAAAGGAAGCCCATGTGCACATACTATGTTCCCCTATACCTTAAACTTGCAAAGATTTAATGCTTGCTGCGCCTTGTCTTTTTTGATTATTTGAGTGATATATTTACTTTGTCAAAATTTCCAATTGTGTATAGTTGTTATAACTTGACAGTTTTGGGTATTGTGGTATATTATAGGTGAGAAGAGTACCATTCGCGACGATCTTTTGCCCTTGCTGATTTACGTCTGCAGCTAAGCCGCGAGCTTATCGAAATCTAATATGTGTTCGTTAGCGGCTGACATATGTTTAGCCGCTTTTTGCTTTTTGTGAGGATCGAATGAGCAAAGTTGTGTATCATTTAAGAGAGTAGACGGAATGGGATTTAATTTTTATGAACCTACAATATATACAAGCCGGTTGACAATCCTTTGAGGGATTTTAAGACTTATAAAAAGCGGCGTAAAGGATAGCGATAGTTATTCTGCGAACATGTCAGAGAGCGGCAATGAAGAAAATGAGTCCGAGGGTACAACCAAAACGGATATTCCACCCGGTGAAAATATATAATTGTAAAAAATTC
>SFCS01000017.1 GCA_004558485.1 Ruminococcus sp.
CCCGAAAAGTGAGGTTAAAAGGGTTTATGATCATCCGCTTTGCGAGGTCGCTACTCACGGCTTTACTCACCCTTTTTTAGACCGTCTGCCCACCTCCCAGTGCATGCTTGAAATATTAAAGGACAGGCAGGAGCTTGAAAAGCTTACCGGAAAAATAGTCCGCGGCCACGCTTATCCGTTTGGTCATTATAATGACGATGTTGTAGACATTTTAAAGCAAGCGGGAATTGTGTACGCAAGAACAGTCGAGTCCGATCATTCATTTGATCTCCCAACCGATTGGCTGAGATTGAAACCTACCTGTCACCATGACGACCCAGAGCTTATGAAACTTACCGATATATTCCTAAACAGTTACGATCCGCACAAAAATGGCTGGCTGTTTTATCTGTGGGGGCATACTTACGAATTTCGCCAATACGATAACTGGAATGTTATTGAGGAATTTTTCGCAAAGGTAGCAAATAACGATAATGTCTGGTATGCAACAAATATTGAAGTATACGATTATGTGGCGGCTTACAAAAGCCTTATATACTCTGCCGGTGGCGATCTGATTTACAATCCGACTGCGACAGATGTATGGGTTAGAAGCGACGGTAAAAGCATTGTTGTTCCTGCAAGGCAAACGATTAATTTATAGAATATTTTATTATCGGCAAAGTATAAAAATTTTGCTCGGATGATGGTTTATCAAATATATCCGCGCAGCATTAAGAATTCCGAACAGCAATAATCGGTGATATGTATGATTAATTTTAAGGTGCATTCTGCTTGTCCGACAATGCCTATCATTGTACTGAGCACTCTATAAAATCGTTTGATTTCCTCTTTGCTGTATTCCCCTAATAAATAATTCAATGTTTCATTCGATATATAATCACTATTTAAAATGGATGCGGACCTTATCGCTAATGTCACTATTATTCCAAAGGCAACGCTTTGCGTTGCCTTTTTTTAAAAAAATGTGAAAATTATGGTTGCACCGGGCGGCGGATACTTTTATAATAGGAATGTCAAACTGCGGCGTCCTTGCGCCGAAAAAGGGGTTTTGTGAATGAACATTCTGGAAAAGCTGAGCAGCGCACCGATGTATCTTATTTGCGGCGGCATTGTCGCGTTTGTGGCGCTATTGTGTGTGGTGTTTATGGTGCGGGCATATCGCGCGGGAAAAGCGATCGGTATGGACACCGCAAAAATGAAACGGGTCATCGTTTCCAGCGCGACCTTTTCGGTGCTGCCGAGCGTCGGCATCCTGCTTGGCGTGATTGCCCTTTCCGGCAGTCTCGGCATCCCGTGGCCTTGGCTGCGGCTTTCGGTCATCGGTGCGCTGCACTATGAAACGCAGGTAGCACAGGCGGCTGCCGAACAGGTCGGCATGGAAAAGCTGTCCGGCGAGCAGATGACCGCGTCCGGCTTTGCCACGATCGCACTTTTGATGAGCGTTTGCATCATGTGGGGCATGATCCTCTCCATTCTGTTCAACCGCAAATATACGAGCCGTCTGAGCAAAAGCGAGAAAAAGGGCGGCGCTTTGGGGTTCGGCGACACGGCGATGACCGCCATGTTCATCGGTCTTGTCAGCGCCTATATCGGCAGCTATATCGGTTCGTTTGTGTCCTCTGAGGGGCTTTTCACCTTTTCGGGCGACTGGACGCCGCTGGTTGTCGTGGCGGTGTCGGGGCTGACGATGGCGCTGTTCGTGTGGCTCGGGAAAAAGCCGAAGTTTGCGTTTGTGGAAAGCTTTTCGATCGCTGTCAGCATGCTGCTCGGCATGGCGGCAGCCGTGCTTGTCAACTTGGTATAAGGGGGTTACATCATGGAACAGAACGAAAACCTGAATTGGGAAAAATATGCAAAGGCAACCCATCGTATCGGCCGCATTGCCAGCCTCATCGTGCTGGTGATGCTCGTCGGCGCACCGTTTCTGATCGGTAAATATCTCGGCGCTTATCCGGATCTTGCTGCGGTAGGCAAGGGCTTTTTCTCGGTCGGACTGATTTGGACGATCAGCAGCGTTGCCGAATTTCTGATCTATACGCCCATGCTCGGCTCGGGCGGTGGCTATCTTGCGTTCATCACCGGCAATCTCATCAACATGAAGATTCCGTGTGCGGTCAATGCTCGCGATATGGTGGGAGCGAAATCCGGCACGCGCGAAAATGAGATTATCTCCACACTGTCTATTGCGACCTCCTCGCTGGTGACGATCCTGGTGCTTGCCGTCGGCGTGGCGGCGCTGACGCCGCTGCGGCCGCTGCTGCAGGAACCGGTACTTCAGCCTGCCTTCGACAATGTTGTGCCCGCGCTGTTCGGCGCGATGGCGTATAAGTATTACCGCAAAAACATGAAAACGGCACTGGTGCCGCTGACGGTCATGAGTCTGCTTTTCATGCTTGTGCCGTCGCTTGTCGGCTCTACGAGCTTTATGATCATTCCGTCCGGCGCGATGGCGATCGGTATCGCCTACTGTTTCTATAGGAAAAATCGGGAGGCGCACACATGAAGATCCTTTTACTCGTTTTGGCGGGGCTGCTCGGGCTATTTCTTTTTCTGCTGCTCATTGCTGTCATCAAGACACTGCTGACACCGTCAAAGACCTCGACCTATACCGCCAATGAGGATGAGGCGGAGTCACTTGAACTGGCGAAAAAGCTCTCCGAAATGATACAATACGACACTACCTCGCACCGGGGTGTTGCCGAGGTGGAAAAGTTTGAAGGGTTTCACAAGGTGTTGGAACGGCTTTTTCCTCTGGTGCATGAAAAGCTGGAGCGTACCGACATTGACGGCAATCTTTTGTACTATTGGAAAGGCAAGAGCAGCGAAAAACCAATCCTGCTCATGAGCCATCAGGATGTCGTTCCCGCAGAGGGCGAATGGAAATATCCGCCGTTTTCCGGCGAGATTGCCGACGGAAAAGTGTGGGGCAGAGGAGCATCGGATACAAAATGCTCGGTGATGGCGTTTTTTGAGGCGGTCGAACGGCTGCTTGCCGAGGGGTTTGTCCCGCCGCAGGATGTGTACCTCGCGTCCTCCTGCACCGAGGAATGGGCGGGTGACGGCGCGCCGAAGATCGTAAAGGAGCTGCAGCGCCGCGGCGTTGAGCTGCACCTGCTCTGTGATGAGGGCGGGGGCATTATCAGTGAGCCGATCGGCGGCGTGCACGGCAATTTTGCCATGGTCGGCATTTTTGAAAAAGGAAAGGCGGATGTGCGTTTTACGGCGCACAGCAACGGCGGGCACGCCAGCGCACCCCCGAAAAATACGCCGATTGCGCGTCTTTCCGCTTTTGTGACGCAGATAGAGCGGCACAGCCCGTTCAAGAAACAGATCTCACCGCAGGTCGCGGCGATGTTTGGGGCGCTGGCACCCTATGCGCCGTTCGGACTGAAGCTGCTTTTCGGCAACATCTGGCTTTTCCGCCCGCTTTTGAAGGCGGTGCTGCCGGCGGTCAGCGCGCAGGCGGGCGCGATGCTCAAAACCACTGTCGCATTCACCATGGCGTCCGGCTCGGATGCCTGCAATGTCATCCCGCAGGAAGCAACGCTTGCCGCAAACATGCGGTTTATCCCGCATGAAGGCGAAAAAGAAAGCCTGGCGATCATGCGGCGGCTTTCCGAAAAATACGGTCTCGAAATGGAAATTCTCCATTCCAACGATTACACCGAGCCCGTCGACATTCACGGCAGCGCCTATAAGACGGTGGAGACGGTGATCGAAAAGACCTTCCCGGGACTGGCGAGCAGCCCCTATGTCATGACCGGTGCGACGGACGCGCAGTTCTATCAGCCGATCTGCAAGAACTGCATCCGCTTTGCCCCCGTGATCTATACGCCGGAGCAAATGAAGGGCATGCACGGACTCAACGAGAATATCGAATACAGTTGTCTGCCCGGTGCGGTGCGGTTTTATGAAAACTTGATCCGCGCAGAGAAGTGAAGGGGACGGTATGACAAACACAAGCAAATACAGAAAGACCCTCACCGCCTGCTATCTCGGCTTTGTCACGCAGGCAATCGTGGCAAATTTCACTCCGCTGCTGTTTTTGCGGTTTCACACGGAATATAACATTCCCCTTGGGAAGATCGCGCTGATCTCCACCGTCTTTTACATCCTGCAGATCTTTATTGATGTGTTCTGTGCCAAATTCGTGGATGTGATCGGCTATAGGAAAAGCGTGGTGTTTTCGCAGATCCTGTCGTCGGTCGGCCTTGTCGGATTGGCGTTTCTGCCGTCGTGCTTCGGCGATCCTTTTGTCGGTATTCTCATCAGCGTTGTCGTGTATGCGGTGGGAAGCGGTCTGATCGAGGTGCTGGTCAGTCCGATCGTGGAAGCGTGCCCCTTTGAAAACAAGGACAGCGTCATGAGCCTTTTGCATTCGTTCTATTGCTGGGGCGTTGTCGGTGTGGTCGCGCTTTCCACGCTGTTTTTTGCTGCTTTCGGCATGGAACATTGGCGGATCATGGCGTGCCTGTGGGCGTTGCTGCCGCTGTATAACGCCTATAATTTCACGGTCTGCCCGATCAACCGCCTGACAGATGACGGCAAAAGCATGACGATCAGGGAGCTGCTCGGAAAACCCTGCTTTTGGTTGTTTCTGTGTCTGATGGCGGGGGCGGGCGCCAGCGAAGCGTCAATGGCACAGTGGGCGTCCGCCTTTGTCGAGTCGGCGCTCGGCTTTTCAAAAAGCATCGGTGACCTTGCGGGGCCGTGTATGTTTGCGGTCGCTATGGGGATAAGCCGTGTGATCTACGGAAAATACGGACAAAAGATTGATCTTTCGAACTATATGCTCGGCTCGGGCATTCTGTGCCTTTTGTGCTATCTTTTGGCGGCGCTGTCCACCGCGCCCGTTTTAGGGCTTATCGGCTGCATTTTGTGCGGCTTTTCGGTCGGCATCATGTGGCCCGGTTCCATCAGTATTGCCGCAGGGGAAATGCCGCTCGGCGGCACGGGATTGTTTGCGCTGCTTGCCATGGGCGGCGATCTCGGTGCTTCCGTCGGTCCCGTCGTGATCGGTGTGATCACACAAAGAGCAGTGGACGATATGCGCGTCGGCATGCTGGCAGGCTGCGTTTTTCCGGCGTTTTTGATCCTTGCGATCTGCCTCATAAAAGCACGGGTGATCAAGAAAAAAACAGCATAAAAATACACATCCCGCAGTTCATTTGAACTGCGGGATGTGCTGTATATGAAGATGAGCCGATCAGCCCGATGATGAAAATGGCGCTGTATCAACAAGGATGTCTATAACCGCGTATACACGCTGCTTTCGGACGGCTGGTTTCATACAAGAGAGAAAAATCCGCGCCTTGCAGCGCGGATTTTTCATCGTGCTTTTTATTGCAGCGCTGCCTTCAGCGCCTCGGTGCGATCGGTCTTTTCCCAGGCGACGCCGAGATCCTCTCTGCCGATGTGCCCGTAGGCGGCAAGCTGACGGTAGATCGGGCGGCGCAGATCCAGCGCTTCGATGATGGCGGCGGGACGGAAATCGAACACCTTTCCGACGGCAGCGGCAAGCGCCTCGTCGCTGTATTTGCCCGTGCCCTCGGTGTTCACGAGGATGGAAACGGGCTTGGCAACGCCGATGGCATAAGCGACCTGTACCTCACAGCGGCGGGCAAGTCCCGCGGCAACCACATTTTTCGCCGCATAGCGCGCCATATAGGTGGCGCAGCGATCCACCTTTGTCGGATCTTTTCCCGAAAACGCGCCGCCGCCGTGGCGGGCATAGCCGCCGTAGGTGTCGACGATGATCTTACGGCCGGTCAGACCGCTGTCGCCCTGCGGGCCGCCGACGACAAATCTGCCTGTCGGGTTGACATAGATCTTGGTGCTTTCATCCATGAGGGCAGCGGGGATGATCGGCGCGATCACCTTGTCGATGATGTCGCGGCGTATCTTGTCAAGTGCCGTGTCGGCGGTGTGCTGTGTGGAAACGACCACCGCCTCGATGCGCACCGGTCTGTCGCCGTCATATTCGACCGTCACCTGCGTTTTGCCGTCCGGCTGGAGATAGGGAAGCGTGCCGTCCTTGCGCACGGCGGTGAGCTGCCGCGCCAGCTTGTGCGCCAGCGAGATCGGCAGCGGCATCAGCTCCGGCGTTTCGTCGCAGGCGAAGCCGAACATCAGCCCCTGATCGCCCGCACCGATCTGATCATAGGGATCGGCATCGTCTGTGCCGCGCTTTTCGATGGCGCAGTTGACGCCCATGGCGATGTCCGGCGACTGCTCGTCGATGGCGGTCATGACTGCGCAGGTTCTGCCGTTGAAATTGCCGTCCTTGCCGTCATAGCCGATGTCCAGAATGACCCCTCTCGCGATCGAGGGGATGTCGACATAGCAGGTGGTGGAGATTTCACCCATTGCGACCACCATGCCGGTGGTGGCGATCGTCTCACAGGCGACATGCGCCGTGGGGTCGTTTTTCAGAATTTCGTCCAAAACCGCGTCGGAGATCTGATCGCAGACCTTGTCCGGATGTCCTTCCGTCACGGATTCCGATGTGAAAAAGTGTTTTGCCATGTTTTTTACCTCCCAAAGCATAAAAACAGCCGTCCGGAGACCGGACGGCGGATGATCCCTTTCCTCATCTTCCGGTATACACCGCAGGATTTAGCACCTTGCCATGGGCAGGTTGCCGGACATCACAGGGCCTGTTCCCTCCGTCACTCTTGATAAGGCAATATTCAGTTCGCTGGACAGTATAGCAGTTTTTTCGCCAAATGTCAAATGTATTTTTTGACCGTTTTCCGCGCGATACGCACAAGGGGGTAGACGGGAAGAACGGAAACGGCGCATTTGACGGCGTTGAGCAGGGTAGAGCCCCACACACCCGCCATCAGCGTAGCCGTCGTCATCGGCCAGTTCATCAGGCGATAGAAAAGCGGCGTCAGAGCGGCGTTGAGCAGCCAACCGGCAAGCACGGTGGCAAGAAGTGCGGCGACCGCCGCGACATAATACGCGGCAGCGCTTTCTGTTTCTTTTTTCAAAAGCCGCGCTCCCAAGCGCCGCGCACACCAGAGCGTCAAAAGCATCACCGCACCGATGCCGGTGTTCATAAGCTCGCCGATGCCGAAGGTGGTGGTGCGGGTGAGGTGAATGACATTCTTGAGCAGCTCCACCAAAATGCCGTACACGGGACCTACCGTCATGCCCGTGACAACGGCGGGAATGTCGGACAGATCCACCTTCAGGTACTCTACGCCCGGCACAAGCGGAATTTCGGGAAAGAGCATGTAGATAACGGTGGCGAGCGCCGTCAAGGCGGCGACGGCGACGAGGGGAAAAAGGCGCGTTTTTTTCATGAGCAGACATCCTTTCTGCTTCGGGAAAAATAAATGCCCTGCCGAAAAAAGGCAGGGCGCAAGAATGCGATATGCGTTCTTCTTGTATCCGGACTGTACCGTCGGTTCCGGAATTTCACCGGATCGGCACCCGTTTGGGCGTTCGCGGACTGTCACCGCCGGTGGGGAATTGCACCCCGCCCCGAAGATCACTTTCAGTATAGCACGCTTTTCGTGCTTGTCAACCGTTTTTTGTGAGATAGCGTTGATAGGCGGCGACGGCAAGCGCGTCGCAGCGCTCGTTTTCGGGATGTCCCTGATGACCGTGCACCCAGCGGTAATCCACCTTGTGTACCTCCAAAAGTGCCAAAAGCCGTTCCCACAGATCAACATTCAAAGCGGGCTTTTTGTCCGCTTTTTTCCAGCCGTTCTTTTTCCAACTGTATACCCATCCCTTGAGCAGCGCGTCCAGGACATATTTGGAGTCGCTCGTGAGCGTGACCTCGCACGGCTCCTTGAGCGCCGCAAGCCCCTCGATCACGGCGGTCAGCTCCATGCGGTTGTTGGTCGTTTGCGGATCGCCGCCGGACAGCTCTTTTTCTTTACCGTGAAAGCGCAAAACAGCGCCCCAACCGCCCGGACCGGGGTTGCCGGAGCATGCACCGTCTGTGAACAGTTCCACTTTTTTCATCGCTTTTGTCCGCCTTTTCCTATGCTATGTAGTATTGTAGCAGATTTTTTATAAGTTGCAAGTGTGAATTTTGCTTTTTTGTCAATACTGAAGGTATGACTTGACTTTCGGCGTAAATTACAGTATGATAAAGTGTGTTATTATCATCGGACAGAAGCGCTTGTCGCTTTTTATATTTCAGACGGAGACCGCCCTTTTCCGCCTGTACATACCCTTTTTTATATTTGAAACGGAGGATCATTGTGGCAAAAACTGAAAAGAAACCCGCCGGGAATACCCCGGCAAAGGAGACGCAGGAGACAAAAAGGCGCCGTGCGCCGCGACAGAACACTGCCGCGGGCAAGCAGGGACAAAAGCCTGCGCGCGCGCCCGCAAACGGTCAGCAGCCGCGTCGTGACAATGCTGCGCCGCAGCAAAAGCGGCAGCAAACGCAAAAAAAGACCGACGCTCCCGCCAGTGCGCCGCAGCAAAAGAGGGGACCCGGGCGCCCGCGTCGACAGAAAAACGTGACGCCGGTGAAGATTACGCCGCTCGGCGGTCTTAATGAGATCGGCAAGAATATCACGCTTTTTGAATACGGCAACACCGCGTTTCTCATCGATTGCGGCATGTCGTTTCCGGACGAGGATATGCTGGGTGTGGACATCGTTCTGCCCGATTTCACCTATGTGGAGAAAAACCGTGACCGTATTCAGGGCATTATCATCACGCACGGTCACGAGGATCACATCGGCGGCCTGCCGTATCTACTGTCCCGGATAAAGCTGCCGGTGTATGCCACCCGCCTGACGGCGGCACTCATTGAGTCTAAACTCAAGGAAAAGAACATTCATGCGGATATCCGCGTGGTGAACGCCGGTTCGGTTTTGAATTTCGGCGAAGTGACGGTGGAAATGATCCACGTCAACCACTCCATTCCCGATGCGGTGGCACTGGCGATCAAGACCCCGCTCGGCTATGTGGTGCACACGGGCGACTTCAAGATCGACTGCACCCCCGCAAGCGGCGATATGATCGACCTTGCACGCTTCGGCGAGATCGGCAAAAAGGGCGTTTTGGCGCTGCTTGCCGACTCCACCAACGCAGAGCGCCCCGGCTATACGCCGAGCGAGCGCGTCGTCGGGGAGAGCTTTGCTAAGCTGTTCCAAAAGGCACAGCATAAGCGCATCATCGTTGCGACCTTCTCTTCCAATCTCAACCGTATCCAGCAGATCATCGACGCATCCTATGCCGACGGCAGAAAAGTGGCGGTGTCGGGACGCAGCATGATCAACTTTGTGAATATTGCTAACGAACTGGGTTATCTGCATGTGCCTGCGGGCATTTTGGTGGACATTGAGGTCATTGACCGCTATCCGAAGGAGCAGATGACGCTGATCACCACCGGCAGTCAGGGCGAGCCGATGTCGGCGCTCAGCCGTATGGCATTTTCCGATCACCGCCGCGTGGAGGTAGGGCCGGAGGATTATATCATCATTTCCGCAACGCCGATCCCCGGCAACGAGAAAATGGTGGGCAAGGTCATCGACGAGCTGATGAAGCGCGGCTGTGATGTGGTGTATGAACGCATGTATGATGTGCATGTGTCCGGCCACGCCTGCCAGGAGGAATTGAAGATCATCCAGGGGCTGACAAAGCCGCGCTATTTCATTCCCGTTCACGGTGAGCAAAAACATTTGCAGAAGCATGCGCGCCTTGCACGCGATATGGGTATGGCGCCGCAGAATGTGCTCATCACCGAGATCGGCAAGGTGATTGAACTGACACCGGAGAAAATGCAGGTCACTGCCACCGTCCCTGCGGGACAGGTGCTGGTGGACGGTCTCGGCGTCGGCGATGTCGGCAGCATTGTTTTGCGCGACCGCCGTCATTTGGCGGAGGACGGCCTCATCATCGTCGTTGCCGCCGTCAGCTCGTATAACGGGATGCTGGTTTCCGGCCCCGATGTGGTCTCGCGCGGATTTGTGTATGTGCGCGAGTCCGAGGAACTGCTTGACAAGGCGCGCGAGATTGCCAAAAAGGTGCTGGAGGAGTGCTGCAGCAAACGGACACTGGATTGGACGACCATGAAATCCCGCGTGCGGGACGAATTGTCGCACATGATCTTCCAGAAGACCAAGCGCAGCCCGATGATCCTGCCGATCATTCTGGATGTCTGAGAATAGTTTGTGAAAAAGGAGGGGACGGCATGAAACGCAGACAGGCATATCCGAATACGCCGCTGTCACTGGCAGTGCTGGTGCTCATGACGGCGCAGACCGTCGTGGCATATTTTTTCAGCTTTCGGTTTTTCTGCATCAGTGCGCTGCTGACGGTCGCCGCGATCGTGACGGTCGTGCTGTTCTACCTGCGTGCGCAGCAGTCTTTTCGGCGCTATCTTTCGCACATTGCGGAACAACTCAGCCGTGAAAACCGCATGTCCCTTTCGCATTTTCCGCTGCCCGTCGCGGTCGGTTCCGCGGACGGCGTGCTTTTGTGGTATAATGACGATTTCCGCAACCATATTCTGAACGGCGTCGAGGCATACGGCAGCTCGCTTTCCGACATCACCGGCGGCTATACGCTGCAGGATATCCGCAGAAAATCGCTGCTCGATGTCACCTATGGGCAAAAACGCTATAATGTCTACACGAGCAATTTGCAGGAAGAAGATACGGATTTTGTCCTCCTCTACTATGTGGACAACACGCGACTCAAAGAGATCGCGGAGGAATATACCGCCAGCCGCCCGGTGGTGCTGTCCGTTTTCATCGACAATCTGGAGGAGCTTTCCTCCGAGGTGCGGGACAGTGAACGGGCGCAGCTTGCGGGCGCCGTGGAAACGCTTTTGGAGGATTGGATCGGTAAAGACACCGGCATCCTCCAAAAGTATGACAACGACCGTTTCCTCATCCTCACGGAGAAACGGCATCTCGATGTCATGATCCGCAACCGCTTTGAGATTTTGGATCGGGTGCGCAACATGTCCGACGGCGTACATAAACGGATCACACTCTCTATCGGCGTCGGACAGGGCAAGACGGTCGCCGAGTCGGGCAGCATGGCGGCACAGGCGCTGGAAATGGCGCTCGGACGCGGCGGCGACCAGGCCGCTGTGAAAACGAAAAACGGCTTTGATTTCTACGGCGGCGTTTCCAAGGGCGTTGAACGGCGCACCAAGGTGCGCACCCGCATGGTGGCGTCCGCGCTGTCCGAGCTGATACAAAACAGTAACCGCGTGCTCATTATGGGACACGCTTTTTCGGACATGGACAGCATCGGCTCTGCCGCAGCGCTGGCGATGGTCGCCAAGAAACGCGGCAAATCCGCCTATGTCGTGGTGGAACGCGAGAAAACGCTGGCGCGCGAGCTTATCGACTATCTGCGCGAAAAGGACGAAACGCTTTTCTTAGAGCCGGCGGACGCGGAGCTGATGGTGGAGGATAACACGCTGCTCATCGTCACCGACACGCACAACCCGCAGCGCCTGGAGTCGGAAAAGCTGTATCGGCGCGCCAAGATGGTGGCGGTCATCGACCATCATCGCCGCATGGTGGAGGCTATCGAAAACCCGGTGCTGTTCTATCATGAACCGTCTGCCTCCTCGGCGTCGGAAATGGTCGCGGAGCTTTTGCAGTATATGGGCGATCCCGGTCCCGGCAAGGTCGAGGCGGAGGCGCTGCTTTGCGGCATCATTCTGGACACGCGCAACTTTGTGCTGAAGGCGGGCGCGCGCACCTTTGAGGCGGCGGCATATCTGCGGCGGCTCGGTGCGGACACCGTGCAGGTGCAAAGTCTCTTCTCCAACGACATTGAGCTGTATCGCAAGAAATCCGCCTTGGTCTCCGGGGCGACGGTGTACAAGGAAATGGCGATTGCCGTCGGCAGCGGCAGCGGTGCGGACATACGCATCGCCGCGTCGCAGGCGGCAAATGAGCTTTTGACCATTCGCGGCGTCAAGGCGTCCTTTACGCTCATTGCCATGGAGCGGGATGTCAACATTTCCGCGCGCTCCATGGGCGAGGTCAATGTGCAGCTCATAACGGAAAAGCTGGGCGGCGGCGGTCATCTGACGATGGCGGGCGCGCTGCTCAAAAACACGGATATGGACGCGGCGGTGAAAACATTGAAGGATGCCATCGACGCCTATCTGCGGGAAAGGTAATCATACCGGAAAGGATGAATAAAGATGAAAGTGATTTTGAAGCAGGATGTCAAAGGACACGGCAAAGCCGGCGATCTTGTTTCCGTCTCCGACGGGTATGCACGGAACTTTTTGTTTCCGCGGGGTCTCGCCATCGTTGCGGATGCGCAGGCGATGAATGAGTTTCGCAACAAAGAGGAGTCGGTGAAATATCATGCGGCGGTCGAAAAGCAGAAGGCGGAGGACGCCGCTGCACTGCTCAAGGGGCAGGGGCTGACGGTGCATGCGAAGGCGGGGCAGAACGGCAAGCTGTTCGGCTCGGTCACGAGCAAAGAGGTTGCCGAGGAGCTCAACCGCCGTTTTTCGCTGCAGCTCGACAAGCGCAAGATCGTGATGGATGACATCAAGGCGTTCGGTGCGTATCCCGTGGAGATTAAGCTGCACCCCGGCGTTGTCGCCAAGATCACGGTGACGGTGACCGAATAAGCGATACATACATTTTGGAAAGGGGGTGTCGGAATGGCTGACAATCAGGCGTTCACCGGCGACGGACTGGGACTGCCGTACAGCCTGGAGGCGGAGCAGGCGGTGCTCGGCGCTGTTTTGGTGGAACCGCAGTGCATAAACGATGTGGCGGACGCGCTGCGTACCGAGCATTTCTATCTGCCGGAGCATCAGGCAATCTTTCGCGTGATGAGCGATAAGATGAACGAAAACCGCACCATCGACTTTGTGACGGTGCTCGAGTCGCTCAAATCCGAGGGCTTTTTTGCCGGCGAGGAAGGGAAGGCGTATCTTCTGAAGCTGGCGCAGACCGTCCCCTTCATCCCAAACCTGCCGAACTACATCAAGATCGTGCGGGAGAAATACGATGCCCGCCAGCTGATCATCGCCTCCCGCGCCATCATCAATGACGCCATGGATCCCACAGCGAACGCCGAGGAATTGGTTGAGGCGGCGGAACAGAAGATCTATGCCATACGGCAGGGGAAACAGCTCGGAGGATTGGTGCACATCAGCGATGTCATCGCCAGCAACTACGAGATGTATACCAAGCTCAATTCGAGCGAACGGGAAAAATATGTGGGCATCCCGAGCGGCATTTCGACGCTGGATTCCGTGACGACGGGACTCAACCGCTCCGATCTTATCATTGTCGGCGCGCGTCCCGGCATGGGCAAGACCAGCTTTATTCTGAACATTGCCCGCAATGTTGCCGTGCAGCAAAACCGCACGGTGGCGATCTTTAACCTTGAAATGTCGAGAGAACAGATGGTCAACCGTCTGCTTTCCGGCGAGGCGCGCGTGCCGAGCAAGAATTTGCGCACCGGTATGCTGTCACCCGATGAATGGCAGCGGCTCGGTGCGGCATCGAGTATTCTCTGCAAAGCGCCGATCTATCTCGATGAAACGGCTACCATCACCGTGCCGGAAATGAAGGCACGGCTGCGCCGTCTCAAAAATCTCAGCTTTGTGGTGGTGGACTACCTGCAGCTGATGCACGGCGCGAAAAGAACCGAAAACCGTGTGCAGGAGGTCAGTGAGATCACCCGCAGCCTGAAGATCATGGCGAAAGAGCTGGATGTGCCCGTCATGGTGGCGGCGCAGCTTTCGAGAAGTCCCGAAAAGCAGAGCGGCGGCAGCCGCAAGCCGGGGCTTTCCGACCTGCGTGAGTCCGGCTCTATCGAACAGGACGCGGATCAGGTGCTGTTTATCTATCGTGACGACTATTATCGCAATGAGCAACAAGACCCGACCGCCGTTTCACCGAATTCCTCGGAGATCATTGTAGCAAAAAACCGCCATGGCGAGCTCGGCAGCGTGCCGCTTGCATGGCAGGGTGAGTTTACACAATTCCTGGCGGTGGACAACCGTTCCGAGAATGGATAAAGCGCAAAGGAAGTCTATGGAGAAACTGTGCGTGGAGACGGCGCTGCGACAGTGGATGGAGCGGTTTTTGCCTGTGCAAGGGGCGTTCGGCGTTGTGGTCGCCGTGTCGGGCGGTGCGGACTCGATGGCGCTTTTGCACGCGCTGGCCGCGCTGCGGGAGGAAAAGGCACTTTCCCTTCTTGCCGCCCATGTTCATCACGGTCTGCGCGGGGAACAGGCGGACGCGGACGAAGCCTTTGTGCGGGAACAGTGCGAGGCAATGGATGTTCCGCTTGCGGTGCTGCACGCCGATGTTGCAAGAGAAGCGCTGCACGGCGAAGGGATCGAGGCGGCGGGACGCCGCATCCGCTATGACTATTTTCGCCGTCTTGCGCAACAAAAAGGATATTCTTTCATTGCTACCGCCCATACGGCGGATGACAATTTGGAAACGGTACTGTTGCATCTGACAAGGGGAAGTTCTTTACACGGCTTGTGTGGTATTCCGCCGATCGACGGCATGCTCATCCGCCCACTGCTTTCCTGCACGCGGGCGCAGATTGAGGCGTATTGTGCCGCCCATCACCTTTCGTATGTCACCGACGCCACAAACGCCGATGTGTCATATAGCCGAAACCGCGTGCGCGCATTGGTCGTGCCGCAGCTGCGCAGCATTAACCCCGGGGTCGTCGCTGCGTGCGATCGATTGACCGCAGGACTGCGGGAAGAGGATGCTTTTTTGGACGGCTTGGCAGGGGAGTGGCAGGCGCGGGCGCGCCTTTCTGCCGATTGCTATGCCGTACATACCCTCCTTGCCGCACCGCCCGTTTTGCTGCGCCGCGCGCTTTGCCGTCTTTTGCGGGAAGGCGGTGCGGACGCCGAAATGCGCCATATTCGACTTTTGGAAACGGCGCTGCGGGACGGCGGCAGCGTGGATATAGCAGGCGGCGTGCGTGTCGCCGTCACGGGGGATACCCTACGAGTGTACAGGCTTTCCGCTTGTCAAAAAACGGCATATTTTGAAATGCCGCTCTGCGTGGGCAGCACCTATGAAATTGCCGGTGAGACCTACAGCGCGTCCCTTGTGACGCGCGAGAATTTTGAGGAAACACGAAAAATTCACAAAAATGTCTTAAACTATGCGCTGGATTATGATAAGATAAGCTCTGATCTCATGATACGGCAGCGCAAAGCGGGCGATGCGTTTCACCCTGTGAACGGGGTGGGCAAGACGCTCAAAAAATATTTTAACGAGAACCGCGTCGATGCGTGGCAGCGTGAGCGTATTCCGCTCTTGTGCGATCGCGACGGCGTGGTGCTGATCACGGGATATTCCTGTGACGAACGGGTGAAGATTGACGCAAAGACAAAGCGCGTGCTGCTGTTTTACCGCGCGGAGAGTTATTAGAGGGGTGTTTATGCTATGATGGAGGAAAAAGCTGTGAGTATACACGACGATGTGGAGGAAATCCTGTTTACAGAGGAGCAGCTGCATGAGATTGTTGCCCGTATCGGCGCAGAGATCAATCGCGACTATGCGGGGAAGAATTTGCTGATGGTGAGCGTTTTGAAGGGCTCGCTGATCTTTATGGCGGATCTCATGCGGCAGATCACCATTCACTGTGCCATTGACTTTTTGGCGGTTTCCAGCTATGGAAACGGGACGACCTCTTCCGGTGAAGTGCGGATTTTGAAGGATTTGGATCAGTCGCTTGCCGGAAAGGACATTTTAGTGGTGGAGGACATTCTGGACTCCGGCAACACGCTGTCCTTCCTGCTCAAAAATCTTTCCGCGCGCAATCCCGCGAGCATTCGCCTTTGCACGCTGCTTGACAAGCCCGAGCGCCGCAAAGCGAACATCAACGCCGATTATGTCGGCGCAAGAGTGGAAGACAAATTTATCGTCGGATACGGTCTCGATTATGCGGAGCGTTACCGCAATCTGCCGTATATCGGCGTTTTGAAGCCTGAGATTTATCAAGGCTGATCTTGACTAAGCCCACCATTCGGATGCGGCGAAAAAGGAGACATGACCGTGGAGCCTAAAAACAACGGCGGCAGATCCGCCCTGAGCATATTTCTGTTCATCGCAGTGCCGCTGGCGTTCTTTGTGGCACTGTGGATGGTGCTGAACCCCGGCACGGCGCAAAAGACAGTCACAGAGAAATATTCGGAATATATCGCCTATTTTGAACAGGATCAGGTACAGGACTATACGCTGGATCTCGGCACCGGCGCGTTGCAGATTACGCTGCGCGAAAACTATCGCAAGGATGTCAACGGTGACGGCAAGATCGACGACAAGGATGTGCTCACCTATAAAGTGCCGGATGTCGGCACCTTCCTCGACCTTGTGACGCCGCTTGTCAACGAGAATAACCGCGACGATGATCCGAGCAACGACATCACCTATAACTGGAAACCGGTGTCGCAGCGCTCCTGGATCATCAGCCTTTTGCCCTCTATTCTGACGGGCGTTTTGCTGATCGTCGTCATCATTTCCATGCGGCGCTCGCTTTCGGGACTCGACGGCTCGCGCATGATGGGCTTCGGTAAGGTCAAGGCAAAAGCCTCGATCGACGATAAGCGAAAGACCACCTTTGCGGATGTCGCAGGTGCTGATGAGGAAAAAGAGGAACTGAGCGAGATCGTCGAATTTCTTAAAGAGCCTAAGCGTTTCCGCGAGCTCGGTGCGCGTGTGCCGAAGGGTGTTTTGCTTGTCGGCCCTCCGGGAACCGGTAAGACGCTGCTTGCCCGCGCGGTCGCGGGAGAGGCAAATGTGCCGTTCTTCTCCATGTCCGGTTCGGACTTTGTGGAAATGTATGTCGGCGTCGGTGCTTCCCGTGTGCGCGATCTTTTCGATCAGGCAAAGAAAAACGCCCCGTGCATCATTTTCATTGACGAGATCGACGCCGTCGGCAGACAGCGCGGCGCAGGACTCGGCGGCGGCCACGACGAGCGTGAGCAGACCCTCAACCAGTTACTGGTTGAAATGGACGGCTTTGGCGCAAATGAAGGCATCATCGTGATTGCCGCGACCAATCGTCCCGACATTTTGGATCACGCGCTGATGCGTCCCGGTCGTTTTGACCGTCAAATCGTTGTCAGCTACCCCGATGTGAAGGGCAGAGAGGACATCCTGCGCGTTCACGCAAAGGGAAAACCGCTGGCGGCGGATGTGGAGCTTGCCACCGTTGCCAAATCCACTGCCGGTTTCACCGGCGCTGACCTTGAAAACCTGCTCAACGAGGCGGCACTGCTTGCCGCACGCCGCGGACTGCACTCCATCACCATGGCGGAGATCGAAGAGGCGACCGTCAAGGTGGTGGTCGGCACAGAGAAGAAGAGCCACAAGATGACGCCGCAGGAGAAAAAGCTGACGGCGTTCCACGAGGCAGGACACGCCGTCGTGACCTATTTCTGCCCGACACAGGATCCGGTGCATCAGATTTCCATCATTCCGCGCGGCATGGCGGGCGGTTTCACCATGAGCCTGCCGGAGCATGACCGTTCCTATCGTGAGAAAAAGGAAATGCTCGAGGATCTGCAGGTGCTGCTCGGCGGCCGTGTCGCCGAGTCGCTGACGATGGGCGACATCTCCACGGGCGCCTCCAACGACATTGAGCGCGCGACCGAGCTTGCGCGCAACATGGTGACGAAATACGGCATGAGCGACGAGCTCGGCCCGATCATGTTCGGTACTTCCGATTCCAACGAGGTGTTCCTCGGCCGTGACTTCGGTCACACGCGCAACTATTCCGAGGAGGTCGCCTCCCGCATCGATACGGAAATCACCAACATCATCCACAACGCCTATGCCGCAACGAAGGAAAAGCTGTCCAACCATATGGATAAGCTCGAAATGGTCGCCAACTATCTCATCGAGCATGAGAAGATGGACGGCGATACCTTCAAGGCAATGATGCAGGACACGCAAGAAACCGTTTGACTTTTGTCGCAACCTGCGGTATACTAAAAAAAAGAACATCCATTTTTCGGAGGTGCTTTATTATGAAAAACAAGAAAACGCTGTGGATCGTTGTGATCGTCGCTGCTGTTGTCGCATCGTTGGCAACGCTTGTGACGCTGATGCTGCGCTTTAAGTGCAAAAAGCGCCGTGCGCTCAAGCCCGCTGCCGACGAAGGCTGTGCCTGCATGTCCTTTGATTGTGAGCATGAGGACGAGCCGACGGAGGAAACGGCGGACTGACCGTTTTTTTGCCAAAAACAGATGTGCCCCCGAACGAAAATTTCGTTCGGGGGCTGATTTTTTTTACGGAAACTATTGACAGAAGGAAGAAGGCGTGCTATTATATAACCAAATTAGTAATTTAGTAATTAAAAGGGGCGATGAACCATGAAAAAGGTATACAAAACCGCGGATGCGCTGATCGGCAACACGCCGCTTTTGGAAATGACGCATCTGGAAAAGGAGCTGGGGCTGAAGGCGACGGTTCTGGCGAAGCTGGAGTATTTCAATCCTGCCGGTTCGGTCAAGGACAGAATTGCCCGTCAGATGATTGACGACGCGGAGAAGAAGGGACTCCTGAAACCGGATTCCGTCATCATCGAGCCGACCTCGGGCAACACCGGCATCGGACTTGCCTCCGTTGCGGCGGCGCGCGGCTATCGCATCATTATCGTCATGCCGGACACCATGTCGGTGGAGCGTCGGCAGCTCATGAAGGCATATGGCGCAGAGCTGGTGCTCAGCGAGGGCGCAAAGGGTATGAAGGGTGCTATTGCAAAGGCAGACGAGCTGGCGAAGGAAATCCCGAACAGCTTTATTCCGGGGCAGTTTGTCAATCCCGCCAACCCGCAGGCGCATTATGAGACCACCGGTCCCGAGATCTATCGGGACACCGACGGCGATGTGGACATCTTTGTCGCGGGCGTCGGAACGGGCGGTACGCTGTCCGGCGTGGGAAGGTATCTCAAGGAGCAAAAGCCTGCCGTGAAGGTGGTAGCGGTCGAACCGGCTACCTCGGCGGTGTTGTCCACCGGCGTTGCGGGCGCACACAAAATTCAGGGCATCGGCGCGGGCTTTGTGCCGGATACGCTGGACACATCCATCTATGATGAGATCATCACCGTCGCCAATGAGGCGGCGTTTGAGACCGGCCGCACGATCGGCAGAAAAGAGGGCGTCCTCGTCGGCATTTCCTCCGGTGCGGCAATGTGGGCGGCGATCGAGCTGGCAAAGCGCCCCGAGAACGAAGGGAAGACAATCGTTGTACTGCTGCCGGACACCGGCGATCGGTATCTGTCCACACCGTTGTTTGCAGAGTAAGAAAGGAGCAGTCCTATGCATGTCTATGCGGATAATGCGGCAACCACAAAAATGAGCAAGGTGGCAATCGACGCGATGTTGCCGTATATGGAGACGATTTTCGGAAACCCCTCCAGTCTGCACACTGTCGGTCAAATGGCGGCAGAGGCTCTGCTGGATGCGAGAAAACGCATCGCCGCCTGTCTCGGCTGTACGTCACAGGAGATCTATTTCACCTCCGGCGGCAGTGAGGCGGACAACCAGGCAATCCTGTCTGCCGCGGCGCACGGCGAACGCCGGGGGAAAAAGCACATCATTTCCACCGCCTTTGAACATCACGCCGTGCTACACACACTGGAAAAGCTGAAAAAACAGGGCTTTGAAGTGGAGCTTCTCGATGTGCACGACTATGGCAACATCACGGCAAAGCAGGTGGCGGACGCCATTCGCCCCGACACCTGTCTTGTGACGACGATGTACGCCAATAATGAGATCGGCTCTATCCTGCCGATCGCGGAGATCGGAGCTGTCTGTCGGGAAAAGGGCGTGCTGTTCCACACCGACGCCGTACAGGCGGCGGGACATCTGCCCATCCGTGTCGGGGAGCAGAACATGGATATGTTGTCCCTTTCCGCTCATAAATTCCACGGTCCGAAGGGCATCGGCGTTCTGTATGCCAAACGCGGCGTGCCGCTTGTGAATGTGATCGAGGGCGGCGCGCAGGAGCGCGGAAAGCGTGGGGGCACGGAAAACCTGCCCGCCATCATGGGTATGGCGGCGGCGCTGGAGGATGCCTGCGCCCATATGGAGGAGAACACGAAAAAGGTCGCCGCTTTGCGCGATAAACTGATCGTGGGTCTTTCGACGATTCCGCACGCGGCGCTCAACGGCGATCCCGTCAACCGCCTTCCCGGCAATGTCAGCTTCTGTTTTGAGGGTATTGAAGGGGAAAGCCTGCTGCTATTGCTTGATGAAAAGGGCATTTGTGCCTCGTCCGGCTCGGCGTGCACCTCCGGTTCGCTTGATCCCAGTCATGTGCTGTTGGCGATCGGCAGACCGCATGAGATCGCGCACGGCTCGCTGCGCTTGTCGCTCTGCGAGAATAACACGGAGGAACAGGTCGAGTATATGTTAAAAGAGATCCCCGCGGTCGTGTCCTACCTGCGGCATATGTCGCCGCTGTGGCGGGACAAGGTCGAGGGCAGAAAACCGTTTGTATTGTGAGGTGTAAAGCTGTGGCACTGTACAGTGAAAAAGTGATGGATCATTTCAAAAACCCGCGCAATGTCGGTGTTTTGGAGAATGCCGACGGTGTCGGCGAGGTCGGCAACGCCAAATGCGGCGACATTATGAAGATTTATCTGAAAATTGACAACGACATCATCACCGATGTGAAATTTGAGACCTTCGGCTGCGGCTCGGCAATTGCGTCCAGCTCCATGGCAACCGAAATGATCAAGGGCAAGCCGCTTTCCGAGGCGCTGGAGCTTTCCAACAAAGCGGTCGCCGAGGCACTCGACGGACTGCCTGCGCACAAGATGCACTGCTCCGTTTTGGCGGAGGAGGCCATCAAAGCGGCAGTGAAGGACTATTATGACAAGAACGGCTTCGCCTACGATCATAAGCAGTTCCCCGACTGTGCCTCCTGTGAGGCGTGTCATACCTGTGGATAAGGTGCTCGTCGCCATGAGCGGCGGTGTGGACTCCGGTGTGGCAGCGTATAAGCTCTATGAGCGGTATGCCTGCATCGCCCATAAAAACGGGCGGTATCTGCTGAAAAAGGCGGCAGTGCCGTATGACGGGGATGTCGTCCTCGCGGCGGCACCATTAGTACGGTATATACGGAGGGATGAAACATGCTGATTTCGTCAAAGGGCCGGTATGCACTGCGCATCATGCTGGAGCTTGCCGAACACTATGGGGAGGTGTTTATTCCCATGAAGGATATGGCACAGCGGCAGGGCATTTCCAAAGGGTATATCGCGCAGATCATGCCGATCCTGTCCAAAAACGGACTGGTGGACAGTATCCACGGCAAGGGCGGCGGCTACCGCCTGACGCGCCCGCCGCAGGAATGTACGGTGGGAGAGATTTTGCACCTGACCGAGGAGTCGCTGGCACCGGTCTCCTGCTTGCAGTGTGATGCAGCACCCTGCGAACGTGCCGCACACTGTAAGACGCTGCCGGTGTGGCGAAAGATGGAGGCGATCACGAACGCCTACATCGACTCGCTGACCCTACAGGACATATTGGACGGAAAATATTGAAAAAAGGAGCAGTCAGCTGCTCCTTTTTTTGCGTTACCAGTTGAATTTTGTCAGCTTTCCCGCCGTGCGCATCGCGGGATAGCCCCACTGCCGCAGCACCTCATACGCGCCGACGGCGACCGCGTTGGACAAATTGAGGGAACGCGCGGTGTCGTCGTCGATCATCGGCAGCCGCACACAGCTTTCGGGGTGCGCATGCAGCAGTGCCTCCGGCAGTCCCGCCGTTTCCTTTCCGAAAACGAGGTAAGCCCCGTCGGGATAGGTGACCTCGGAATGAATGTGCTGTGCCTTCGTGGAAAAATAGAAAAACGGGCCGGCGTTTTTGCTGAAAAAATCGTCGAGATCTTTATAGTAGTGAATATCCAAAAGATGCCAATAATCCAGTCCCGCGCGTTTCATCTTTTTGTCATCCAGCTTGAAACCGAACGGCTCCACCATGTGCAGTCGCGCGCCGGTCGCGGCGCAGGTGCGGCTGATGTTGCCGGTGTTTTGCGGGATCTCCGGCTCTACCAAAACAATGTTGAGAACTGCCACAGTATCTTCCTCTCGCTTTTTGAAACAGTATAATCCCGCGATGAAAAAATTGCAAGGGCGCGGAATAACTTTTTTCGGCTTGGTTAATATAAAACAGCAGAGAGGAGGAAAGCACGATGAAAAACACAATGATGAAAATGGTGAAGGGCGTCGGTATCGGCATGGCAATCGGTTGCGTGGCAGGTGCGGTCGGTAGCTATTATCTGTATGACAACCGCAAGGGCATCAAGAAGAACATGGGCAAGGCACTGCGTTCGGTCGGCGATCTTGTGGATGATGTCACTAGCTTCTTCTGAGTTACAAAGGCGTCGCAAAAATTGCGGCGCTTTTGTGTTTTTTTCATGAATGTGCTTTACTTTCCGGTGCGATTTATGGTAAGATATATGCATTAACGCGGAAAGGTTGTCCTATATGGCGGATATACATAAGAAAAAGAACGGCGCTTTGTCGGAGGAGTCGATCTTCACGGCGGAAAAAGCGCCAACAGCGCAGCAACGGGCGGCGCAGGCGAAAGAAGAAAAAGCGAAAAAAAGAGCGCAAAGGCGCGCCGAAAACGCTGCGCTGCGGAAAAGCATACGCGAGCAGCTCGGCGGCGAGAACCGCGCCTTCCGTTTTACCTGTATCGCCGTCCTGACGGTCGTCGTTTTGGTCGGCGTTTTGGTGCTTGTCGCCAATTTCGGCACGGCGGGCGGCTGGGACGAAAAGCTCGGTGTGACTTACTATCTCAACAGCGCCGATGTGCCGGATATGCCCGACGAAGGGATCGCCGCTGTGGTGAATGAGGTGTGTTATGCCGAGAACGGGGGACTCCTTGTGCACCTGACCTTTGCAAACGGTGAGGGAACGACGCAGCACCCAACAAGGCTCTCTTTGACGATACGCAACGAAAACGACGAGGTGGTCGCCTCGACCTCCGCCTCGACGATTCCGGAAAAATACTTTATCAATTCCGGAGGGTATAAGACCTTTGATCTGCGTATCCCGAAGAAATATGTCAGGATCGCGGATGATCCGCTCTCTACGCTCAGCTTTGAAGTGACGGTGGAAAGCGAAGAATATACAAGCCTTGAGGGCGATTCATTCGATTAAGGAGTAGGAAACATGGGAAAAAGTGCAAAAATGCGCGACATGCGCCGACAGGAAAAAGAAGAAAGAGAATTGCTGGCGGCAAAGCAGTTGAAAAGTCGCAAGCGCCGCAAGGTGTTGACCGTTGTGACCGCTGTCGTTTTGGTTGTGGCGCTGGTGCTGACGGTTGCGGCAAGCGTTCTTTCGAACAAGGGCTTTTTCAGACGCCACAGTGCGGTCATGTCCACGCCGCATTATAAGGTCACGGGGCAGATGATGTCCTATTTCATCTATAACACCTATGAGACCTATGTGCAGCAGTACAATAATCAGCTCGGCATCGATGCGAACATCTCACTGAAAAAGCAGAATTTCCGCACGGATGCTTCCTGGTTCGATTATTTCGCGCTGGAGGCACGCACCAATTTGCGGCAGGTGCTGCTCTTTGCCGAAAAGGCGAATGAGCAGGGTGTGACGCTGACCGAGGAAGAACTGGCGACGATTGACAAGAATGTGGACAGCGCCGATATTTCTGCTTATGCGGAGAAGTTTGCACTGACAAAGGCGGATCTGCGTGCCGTGTTGCAGCTTTCCTCCATCGCGTCCAAGATGTATGCACAGATCATCGGCGACTACACGATTTCCGATGCGGACATTGACGCCTATTTTGCGGAAAACAGTAAGTATTTCAAAACGATCTCCTATTCTTCCGTCACCCTCCCCTATGGAGAGAACGGATGGTACAGCACCGCCTCTGCGGCGAAGGCCGCAGCAGACACGGTAGCGGCAGCGACCACGGAAAAGGCATTTGAGACAGCCGTCGAAAAGGTGCTTACGGTTATCGGTGCATCGGCGGACGATGTGAAGCAGGAGCTGTCCGACGGCAAGCGCACGGGCGCCACCTATATGGATAACAGCAAGTTTTCCGAATGGGCATTTGCAGACGACAGAAAGCTGCTCGAAACCTATGTGGAGGATATAGGCTCTGCCTATGTGGTCTATCAGCTCACCGCCCTGCCGGCGCTCGACGAGACGCCGCTGCGCAATTTCCGCACGATCCTCCTCACGGCGGACGGCTGCGGATCTGCGGACAAGGCGAAGGCAAAAGCGGAGGAGCTGCTGGGGCAGTGGAAAAAGGAAGGCGCGACGGAAGACGCCTTCGCCGCTTTGGCAAAGGCAAACTCCGAGGAGGAGAGCACGAAGGAAAACGGCGGACTTTATGAAAACATTGCCGACGGCAGCATGACCGACGCCTTCAACACATGGTGCTTTGATGCCGCGCGCAAGGCGGGCGACACCACCATCGTGCAATCCGACACCGGTTATCATGTCATCTATTATGTCGGCGAGGGTCGCCGTCAGTGGCAGGAAAATGTGAAAAGTGCCATGGTGGCGCAAAAGACCGACGAGCTGTGCCGGGAGTATGCAGAGACCTGGACGGTGACGATAAAGGAAAAGGCGATAAACCGTCTGCCGCTGTAAAAATGCAATACAACAGAGCACCGTGAAAGTATACTTTCACGGTGCTCTGTTTTTCGGCTTAAGCAAATAGCTTACGATATTCCGATGGGGAAACGCCTTCGCGGGCTTTGAATTGTCTGCTGAAGTAGTATATGCTGTTATAGCCGCACATCAAGGCGGTTTGTGATACAGAGTAGAGACCGCTGCGCAATAAATCACAGGCATAATGCATTCTCACGCCGATAATGTACTTGGTGGGAGTTATCCCGAATTTTTTTACGAATAGCTTTTTTAATGTGGAGCCACTGATGCCGCAGAGGGCTGAAAGCATGTCTATAGATATTTCGTTAGTGAAGTTTTCACCGATATATTCAATGGCAGGCTCAATTTTCCGATATTGGCTCTCCGGCAGATATGTTTGTTTTTGACAGATGGCAAAAATTTTGTATAACAGGGAGAGACATTCGAAATAATATCCGTCGTTTTTTGCAACCCAAAGGGAAAAGATTTTTTTGAAAAGCGGAGCAATCGCTATATCGTTATTCAGTTTGATGGTGAACATTTCAGCAGAAATACAGGTATCCGTGTCGAAGAAGATATCCATGCACTCGATGTGATCCATTCTGGTTACGGTATAATTTCTGTTTTCTCCCTTCGGCAG
>SFCS01000018.1 GCA_004558485.1 Ruminococcus sp.
CGAAGGCGTCGCGCGGGTTGTCGAACATATAGATCTTTCCGCTGTATTTCTCGTTCCACAGAAGATCCCAGCCGTCCTTGAGATCTGCCTCGTCCACATATTTCTTGTTGTAGAAAATGCCGACCGTTCCCCAGGTGTACGGCACGGAATATTCGTTTTGCGGATCATATTCCAAATTCTTATAGGCATCGTCGATATACTGATAGTTTGGGATGTTGTCGAAATTCAGCTTGGCAAGCAGTCCCTCGTCGATCATTTTACCGACCATATAGTCTGACGGGAACACCACATCGTATTCCGCCGCGCCCGAGGAGATCAGCGTGTACATGGACTCGTTGGTATCGAAGGTCTTGTAGTTGACCTTGATGCCGGTCTCTTTTGTGAATTCGCGGTTGACATCCATAACCTCATCGTCGATATATTCGCCCCAATTATACACATTGAGCGTCACGGCGCCGTTGTCGGAGCCACAGCCGCCGAGAAAAGCGAAAGTCCCGCAAAGGATCGTCAAAGCCAAAAGGCAAGCAAGTTTTTTCATGAAATACACCCTTTCTGCGCATTAGGAGCGATGTTTTTTCTTTTTAGAGTTTTCGCGGATCTGCCGCACATTGACAACGATCAAAAGCAGCATCACCGCGCCGAACATCAAGGTGGACAGTGCGTTGATCTCCGGCGTCATCGGCTTTTTCGTCATGGAATAAATGGTGACGGACAGGGTCTGCGCCGTTGAACCGGCATTGAAATAGCTGATGACAAAATCGTCAAGCGACATGGTGAACGCCATGAGCGCGCCCGTGATGACACCGGGCATGATTTCGGGGATGACGACCTTGCAGAACGCACGCAGCGGCGGACAGCCGAGATCCAGCGCCGCCTCATACAGATGGCGGTTCATTTGTCGTAATTTCGGCATGATCTGCAGCACTACATACGGGATGCAGAAGGTGATGTGCGACAAAAGCAGCGTCAGAAAGCCCGGACGCAAAAGACCGGTCACGCGGAACACGAACACGAACATCAGCATCATGGAGATGCCTGTCACGATCTCCGGGTTGATCATCGGAATGTTGTTGACCGCCAAAAACAGATTGCGCAGCTTGCCGTTCATGCTGTGAATGCCGAGCGCCGCCAGTGTACCGATGACGGTGGCAATGATGGCGGAAAGCACCGCGACCTCCAGCGTGACGCGCAGCGAGTCCAGAATGAGTGAATTGTGGAACAGATCCTCATACCATTTCAGTGTAAAGCCGTTCCACTTCACGCGGTTTTTGGAGTTGTTGAACGAGAAAACGATGAGCACAGCGATCGGCGCATACAAAAACAGGAAAATGAGCGCCGTGTAGATACGGGACAGCGTTTTCATGACACTATCCCTCCTATCTCTTCCTCGTCGTGATCCACGAAGTGCATCAGCGCCATGCACAGAAGCATCAGCACCATCAGCACCAATGACAACGCCGCGCCGAGGTTATAGTCGGAGGCGCTGCCGACAAACATGGATTCGATGATGTCTCCGATCATATAATTCTTTCCGCCGCCGAGTAGCTTGGAAATGACAAAGGTGCTGACAGCGGGAACGAATACCATGGTGATGCCGGAGACGATGCCCGGCGTGGACAGCGGCAGCACGATGCGGCGAAACACCTGAAAGGCGTTGCAGCCGAGATCCTCCGCCGCCTCCAAAATGCGCGTGTCCATCTTCGCCATGACCGAGTAGAGCGGTAGAATCATA
Organism: Ruminococcus sp.; assembly: GCA_004558485.1. Taxonomy (GTDB): domain Bacteria; phylum Bacillota; class Clostridia; order Oscillospirales; family Acutalibacteraceae; genus URNF01. The sequence goes on from SFCS01000018.1 coordinate 1,733, forward strand.
AACGGCAGAAAGTTGTAGACCATGCCGAGAACGATGGCACCGCTTGTGTTGATCATGTTGAAGTGCAGCCTGAAAAGCCCCAAAAACTGGTTGAGAAATCCCTTGTCCTCCAAAATGGACATCCACGCATAGGTACGCAAAAGAAAGTTCATCCACATGGGGATCATGACAATCATCACCATGGTCTGCTGCACTCGCTCGGTGGAACGGGCGATGATGAAAGCAAGCGGATATGCCAGCAAAAGGCAGATCGCCGTTGCGACGGCGCCGAGCTTGATGGAGTCCCAAAAGGGGCCGACATAGGTGCCGATCTCGCGGATATTGGAAAGCGTGAACTGCCCGTTTGCGTCGGTAAAAGCAAAATAGGCGACGATCGCCAGAGGGACGATCGTGAAAATGAGCATCCAAATGCCAAAGGGTGCTGCAGCAGACTTCAATCTCATACCTCGTCTGCCCCCTCCTGCTCCTCGGACAGATCCGCCTCGGGATCTGCCAATTCATCAAATTCCTCGGAATAGGAGCTGTAGTCGCCGAACATGCCGGAATAGGCGGACTTTTTCATGATGTGAATGTCCTCGGGGTTCAGACGGATGCCGATGGAGCGCCCGACATCATAAAAATCGGTCGTTTGGATCATCCATTTGAAGCCCTTGAAATCGACGATCGTTTCATAGTGCACACCCTTGAAGGTGACGGCAGTGACCGTACCGACAAGGTCGCCCTTGATGGGCTCGACAATGTCGATGTCCTCGGGACGGATGACCACATCCACCGGTTCATCCTTTTCAAAGCCCGCGTCAAGGCAGGAGAATTTCCTGCCGAAAAATTCCACCAGATAGTCGGCGTGCATCACGCCGTCCAAAATATTGCTCTCGCCGATGAAGTCGGCGACAAAGGCGTTCTGCGGCTCGTTGTAAATGTCCTGCGGCGTGCCGATCTGCTGGATTTTGCCGTTGTCCATGACGACAACGGTGTCGGACATGGAGAGTGCCTCCTCTTGATCGTGCGTCACATAGATGAAGGTGATACCGAGGGCTTTCTGAATATTTTTAAGCTCGGTTTGCATGTCCTTGCGCAGCTTGAGATCCAAAGCCGCGAGCGGCTCGTCCAAAAGCAGCACCTTCGGATGGTTCGCCAGCGCACGCGCGATCGCCACGCGCTGTTGCTGCCCGCCGGAAAGCGTATGCACGCTGCGCTTTTCAAAGCCGGTCAGGTTCACCATCTTCAGCATTTTCGCAACATTTTCCCTGATCTCGGCAGAGGATCTTTTCTGCACACGCATACCGAATGCGACATTTTCAAACACATTCAGGTGCGGGAAAAGCGCATAGCGCTGAAAGATCGTGTTCACCGGCCGTTTGTGCGGCGGCAGAGCGGTCATCGGTTTTTCATCAAAAAAAACATCCCCGCTGTCCGGCTTGACAAAACCGCCGATGATGCGCAGCGTGGTCGTTTTTCCGCAGCCGGAAGGACCCAGCAGCGTTACAAACTCCCCGTCCGAGATCTTGAGGTTCAGATCCTGCAGCACCGGTTGTTCATCAAATGACACAGAAATGTTTTGAAGACGAATGATGGTTTTTTCATCCATAACAGATGCATCCCCCTTTGCGGTAAAAAGTTTCTTGCAGACCCAATGGTCAAGTTTGCATGAAACCGCAACAGCATGGACAGTGCGCTCCGCAAAGGGTTTTACACAATCGCAAAGGACTGCGGCACTGCTTGGCTGTCACTGATCGGTTTTTTGCATAGATGCCTGTTTGTGAGGGTGACCTCCTCCTTGCAAACAACATATATCAATATAGTGATATTTTGCGCATATGTCAAGATTTTTTCAAATATTTCCGAAAATAACCGAATTTTTTCCCTTTTTGCCTTAAAAATCTGCCCTATTCCTCGAAATACCTTTGATTTTCTTACGAACACGGACATATTTTTTTATGCCTGCCCGTATAGTTTAACGATCAAGGGCGCAGATTGAGGCGTCGCAAAAAGGAGTTTTGATTATGGCGCATGACGGTTTCCCTATTCCGGTTGCGGATATGATTCGTCGCTATCAGCAGGAGCTGCTGGAACTGCAGAAAAAGAGCGTTGCCACCGTCGGAACGGCGGCAACGATGCCGCCCGCAGAGTCGACAGAAAGGACGGAGACCTTAGACGAAGCGTTTCCTGCACCGAACATCGAAAGGGATCTTGCCACCCTGCAGCAAAGTGTGGAAAACGGGGCGGAGCCTGCCGCCCCCAAGGAAGGGGTTCCGCCCTTCCCTATCTTTCCGTCTGCGGAGGAAAAGCCGCCCGAAAAACGGGATATGTCCACGGGGTATCTGCGGGTGTATACCTCCACGGGCAACGGCGTTTTGCCGGTGCCCGGGGCACGCGTGATGGCGGCGCAACAGGAGGCGAACGGCACGGAAACGCTGATGCTGACGCGCTTTACGGATGAGAGCGGGTATACGCCGCTGTTTTCCCTGCCTGCCGTCAGCAGCTCGTATTCCATGTCGCCCGACAGTAAAAGCCCCTACACCTATTATACGATATATGTCTATGCCGATGGATTCTATCCCGTAAAGCTGAGCAGCGTGCCGCTCTACGGCGGCAGTACATCGGTACAGCCTGTGGATCTCATTCCCGTTGCGGAGGGCGGCGATCCGACCATGCAGGAAACAATCGTTGAGGGTGCTCCGCAGAATTTACAGTGAGGTGAGCTTGTGAACGGTAATGTATATGTACCGGAGACCATCACCGTGCATCTCGGTGCACCCGCGTCGGATGCGCCGAATGTGACCGTCTCCTTCCCCGACTATATCAAAAATGTGGCGTCGAGCGAGATCTATCCGACCTGGCCGGATGCTGCGCTGCGTGCCAACATCCATGCGCAGATCTCCTTTGCCCTTAACCGGTATTATACGGAATGGTATCGCAGTCAGGGGTATGATTTCGACATTACAAACTCCACTCGCTATGACCAAGCGTATGTACAGGGGCGCAACACCTTTGACAACATCAGCGCCATCGTGGATGAGATCTTCAACAGCTATGTTGTGCGGGAGGGCAGCGTAGAACCGTATTTCACCCAGTATTGCAACGGCACGACCGTCACCTGCAACGGCCTGTCGCAATGGGGTACGGTGCCGCTCGCCGAGCAGGGACTGTCCCCGCTCGCCATTCTGCAAAACTACTACGGTGATGACATCCGCATTGTTTCAGACGCACCGGTGAGAAGCTCCGGACAGTCTTATCCGGGGCAGCCGCTGCGTCTCGGCATGGCGGGAAACCTGGTGCGATATAAACAGGTGCAGCTCAACCGCATCTCCCGCAACTACCCCGCCATTCCGAAAATCGCTCCCGTTGACGGCGTTTTCGGACAGGAGACAGAAGCGGCAGTCAAGGAGTTTCAGCGCATCTTCAATCTGACGCCGGACGGCATCATCGGGCCGGCAACCTGGTATAAAATTCTCTACTTGTATAACGGTGTGAAAAAGCTGTCCGAGCTAGACTCGGAGGGCATTTCGCAGGAAGAGATCTCACAGGAGTTCAAGTCGCCCATGTCGTTCGGCGACACCGGCGACAATGTGCGGTCGCTGCAATACTTTTTGGCGGTCATCGGTGAGTTTTACGAAAAAGTGCCATCTATCGAGATCACGGGTGTGTTCGATGAGCCGACAAGAAACGCCGTCATCGCCTTTCAGAACATCTACGGATTGGATCCCGACGGACTGGTGGGGATCAAAACCTGGCAGGACATCTACCGCGCCTATCGCGGCATCATCAACACCACCGCCGCACTGGAGGGCGGCGTCACCCTGTATCCCGGTTATCCGCTGCGTCAGGGAGCACAGGGCGAGGCGGTAGAGATGCTACAGGAATATCTTTCCTATCTCTCCAAGACCTATCCCGAAATTCCCGATGTGCCTGTGACCGGCGTTTTCGGCGCACAGACACAGGCGGCAGTGGAGGCGTTTCAGGCGCTGTTCGGACTAACGGTCACTGGCTCGGTCGGCCCTGCCGTCTGGAATGACATCGCCTCGGCCTATGCCGATCTCATGAACGGCAACAATAAGCGTGCCAACCAGTATTCCGGCACGAGCTTTAGGGAGGAGTCCACATGATCTTTGTTCCGTTTCCGGATAATGATATTACGGATGAAGAAAGAAAGCTGTATATCCGCGAGATCCAAGAGCTTTTGCGCAGCCTGGAAATTGCACAGAACGGCTATTCCGACATACCCATCGACGGCATTTTCGGGCCGAAGACCGCCGAAGCCGTCATGGCGATTCAGAGGGCGCACGGTCTCACGCCGACGGGTGTTGTCGATCGCGTGACCTTTTACCGCATCGTGGAGGAATACAGCGTCCTTGCGGCAAAGGATGTGCTGGCGCTCCCCATAAAGGGGTTTCCGCCGAAGGCGGGGTTTGCCTTTCGTCTCGGCGACACGGGCGACGGCGTGGCTTTTTTGAATATCATGCTGCGCACACTTTCGGACACCTTCTGCAACATTCCCGCGCCGCCCCAAACACGGGAATATACGGAGGCCACTGCCGCAGCCGTGAACATCCTGCAAACCGTCTTGGGGTTTGCGCCGACGGGCGTTACCAATCGGCAGACCTGGAACGGGATCACCGGCATGTACAACGATTTGCAGACGGGTTCGGAATGAAAGCGAAGTGACGGCATGCACCAGGGAGAATTTATGAAGAATGCGGTAATTATGACAATTACCGCTATTCTTTTACGCACGATCGGCATTTTTTTTAGAATTTACCTTTCAAATTGCATCGGTGCGCAGGGCATGGGACTGTATCAGCTCATTTTTTCCGTCTATGTCCTTGCCGCCACCTTTGCCTCCTCCGGCATCAGCACGGCAGTGGCGCGGCTTATCACGGATGAGCTGGTGTGCGGCACCAAGCGGTCGGTCAAGCGCATCCTGCGGCGCAGTATTCTTTTGAGTGTTTTCATCGGTGTCGCGTCCGCCGTTTTGCTGTTTTTCACGGCTGTGCCGATCGGCACATATATCATCAAGGATGTGCGGGCAGTGCCGTCGCTGAAGGTGCTGGGGGTGAGTCTGCCGTTCATGGGGACTTCCTCGTGCCTGCGCGGCTATTTCATGGCGCGGCGCAAGACCGTTTGCCCCTCGGCGGCGCAGATTACCGAGCAGTTGTCCCGCATCCTGTTTATCACGCTGCTTTTGCGGTATTTTGCCGGCAAAGATGTGACCTATACCTGCCTTGCCGTCATCAGCGGCGACTGTGCGGCGGAGATCGTTTCCTGTCTCTTTCTCTCCGTCGGCTGCTTTGTCGACAGACGCGCTCTGCGGGCACTGCCCACCGCCCCCGCCTGTACGCCGCCGCATCACGGCGTGCTGTACCGCATCTGTGCCATCGCCGTGCCGATCACGGCGGGGCGCTATCTCGGCTCTGCGCTGCGCACGGTGGAAAACATACTGGTGCCGCAAAAGCTGACCGCTTTTTCCGGCTCTGCGGAGGAAGGGCTGTCCCAGTTCGGCATGCTCAAGGGTATGGCTCTGCCGCTGCTGTTTTTCCCCTCTTCCTTCCTGTCGTCGCTGTCCACATTACTCATCCCCGAGCTTTCCGAGGCACAGACTCTGCGGCAAAAAGACAAGGTGAGCCGCTCGGTCACAAAGGCCTTGCAGCTCACCCTGCTGATGTCCATATTGCTCGGCGGTCTTTTCACCGTCTATGCGTATGATCTCGGAGAAGTGCTGTATCACAGCCGCGATGTGGGCTTTCTTTTGCGTGTTTTAGCGCCGCTGATGCCGGTAATGTATCTCGAAAGCATCGTTGACGGCATGCTCAAGGGGCTGAACCAGCAGGTAAGCTCCCTGCGATACAGCGTTCTTGACTCGGTCAGTCGCATTGCGCTGATCCTGGTGTTGGTGCCCCTGCGCGGCATGGGCGGCTTTCTGTGGATCATGGTGTTCAGTAACTTTTTGACCTCCGGTCTCAATCTGCATCGCCTGCTGAAGGTGACCGAAGTGCGCCTGCGCGTTTTCGAGTGGATCATAAAACCGCTTTTGTCGGTCGCGCTCTCTGCCGCACTGATGCGGCTCTGCGGGCGCATATTGCCCGTGGAAACACTGCCGCAGCTTTTGAGGATGCTGTGCGGCGGGGGCGGCATGTGCCTGTTCTATGCCCTCTGTACCTATCTTCTCGGCGCGTGGGATAAGGAGCAGCTGCGCGCGCTGTCGGTGCGGCGCGTACGCACCTAGCGGGACGCTTTTTTGATAGCCTCCCAATAGGCGGCAAAGGCTTGTTCGCTCTTATTGTCCCCGGGGTGATAATATACCTTGTCCTTGAGCGCATCGGGCATATACTGCTGCTTCACCCAATGGTGCGGAAAATCGTGCGGATACTGATAAAACTGCCCTTTGTTCAGCACCTCGTCCCCGTCATAGTGCTTGTTTTGCAGCTGACGCGGCACCGAACCGGTGTTGCCCTCATGCACATCCGCCATGGCAGCATGGATAGCGTTGTAGGCAGCGTTGGATTTCGGCGCCATACACACCGCCACCACCGCATCGGCAAGCGGCAGCGCCGCCTCCGGCATGCCGACCTGCAAAGCGATGTCGACAGCGGCATTGGCGATGGGGATGATCTGCGGATAGGCAAGCCCCACATCCTCACAGGCGCAAACGAGCAGCCGTCTGCAGGCGGAGGGCAAATCACCTGCCTCCAGCAACCGTGCAAGATAGTGCAGCGCCGCGTCCGGGTCGGAGCCGCGCATGGATTTCTGATAGGCGGAAATGATGTCATAGTGCTCGTCTCCGCCCTTGTCATAGCGCACGGCACTCCTGCCCGTCATCTGTGCGGCAGTCTCCGCCGACACAATAATACGCCCGTCTTCCTCGGGAACGGTGGCGTTGACGCAATTTTCCAGCGTGTTCAGCGCAGTGCGGACATCGCCGTTGCATGCAAAGGCAATGTGCTTTACAACTGCGTCGTCCAAGACGATCTTGCTGTCGCTCTCCTCCTCCAAGAACGCAATGCCGCGCCGCACGGTAATTTCGACATCATTGGGCTCGACCGGCTTAAATTCAAAGACGGCGGAGCGGCTGAGCACGGCGCTGTAGACATAAAACGCCGGGTTTTCGGTGGTGGAGGCGATGAGGGTGATGCTGCCGTTTTCGAGATATTCGAGAAGAATCTGTTGCTGACGCTTGTTCAGATATTGAATCTCGTCCAGGTACAAAAGGATACCGTTTTGCCCCATGAGCGTGTCGGTCTCCTCCATGACGGCACGAAAATCCGCCGTGGAGGCGGTGGTGCCGTTGAGCTTGTGCAGGCGCATATCCGACCTTTCGGCAATGATGCGCGCGACGGTGGTCTTGCCGACGCCCGCCGGCCCGTAGAAAATGAGGTTGGGAATTTTGCCGGACTCGATGATGCTCTGCAGTGCTTTTCCCTTTCCCAAAATGTGGCGCTGTCCCGTGACATCGTCAAGCGTTTTCGGACGCATCCGATCTGCAAGCGGTATTCTCATGCGCTCCCCTCCCTTAGGGGTATATTCTAACAAAACCCGCGCTCTTTTGCAAGAGGGCGGGTTTGCTTTTTGGCGAAATATGTGGTATTCTACCTTTTGAGGTGATCGTTATGACAAAAAAACAGCGGGCGCTTGCCGCTGTCGAAAGATTGAAAGAACGGTATCCGGATGCGGTGTGCTCTCTGACCTACCGCGATCCTTTTCAGCTTTTGGTGGCAACGCGCCTTTCCGCACAGTGCACCGATGCGCGCGTGAACCTGGTGACGCCCGCATTGTTTGAGCGTTTCCCGACGCCGTGGGAAATGGCGAAGGCACAGCCGGAGGACATCGAACCGTTCATCCGCTCCTGCGGGCTTTTCAAGACAAAGGCGCGGGATCTGGCGATGATGAGTCGGATGCTCTGCTCCGACTTTGACGGAAAAGTGCCGGACACGATGGAAAAGCTGCTCACGCTGCCGGGTGTCGGCAGAAAGACCGCCAACCTCATTTGCGGCGATGTGTTCGGCAAGCCCGCCATCGTAACCGATACGCACTGTATCCGCATCTGCGGCAAGCTGGGGCTTGTGGACACAAAGGATCCCTACAAGGTGGAGCTGGCGCTTAAAAAGCTGCTGCCGCCCGCAGAGAGCAACGATTTTTGCCACCGGCTCGTGATGTTCGGCAGAGATTGCTGCACCGCCCGCGCACCGCACTGTGACGCTTGTCCGATGAACGCCTTATGCCCCAATGCGCAGGCGCGTGCGTAAAAACCGTGTGATGCGACAATAGAGATAGCCGGTCGGGATGCTGAGCAGCCCCCAAAGGAGGCTGTACAGCAGGCATATCTGGCCGCAGAGGTTGAACGGTCTTGCGGAATAGTCCCACACCTGCATATGACAGCGCAGGTTGACGATGCATCCGCAAAGAAATTCCGCCGCCGAGACGCAAGCCGACGCCGCAAAACACTTCACGGCAAGACAGGGAAAGCAGATGCCGCCGAGAAAAAACATGCTGTAATGTGTGCGCCCGCGCCACAGAATTTCAATGCAGTTATACAGAACGCCGCCGAGCAGAAACAGCAACACGCGACAAAGCGCCGTTTTTCCTCTGCTCCGTTTCATACCATCCCCTCTTTCGGGAACAGTATGTGCAGAAAGGGCGGGTTTTAGACAACGAAAGGATGTTTCTTTTTCATGCTGATTGAGCACTGTACCGTTTGTCCGCGGCAATGCGGCGCAAGACGGGACGAAACAGAAAATGTCGGCGGCTTTTGTCGGATGCCCGCCGCACCCCGTTTGGCGCGTGCGGCGCTGCATTTCGGAGAAGAACCGTGCATCAGCGGCACGCGCGGCTCAGGAACGGTCTTTTTCTCCGGCTGCGTGCTGTCGTGCGCCTTTTGTCAAAATGCAAAGATAAGCCGCGGGGGCGTCGGTAAGACCGTGACGCCGGCGCGGCTTGCCGACATTTTCCGCGAGCTGGAGGCGGCGGGGGCGCACAACATCAATCTTGTCAGCCCCACCCCGTTCGTCCCTGCGATCATCGAGGCACTGTCACGGTATAAGCCGCACATCCCCATTGTGTATAACTGCGGCGGCTATGAGCGAGTGGAAACGCTGAAAAGCCTCGAAGGTCTTGTGGACATCTATCTGCCGGATCTAAAATATACCGATCGCGCGCTTTCTTTGTCGCTATCGGGCGTCGAGGACTATTTTGACTTTGCCGCGCCCGCTGTTGCCGAGATGGTGCGGCAAACGGGGGGCGCGGTCTTTGATGCAGACGGCATCCTGCAACGCGGCACGGTCATCCGCCATCTTGTCCTTCCGGGACAGACGCGCGCATCCATGGCGGTTCTTGATTTCCTCAAAGCCTATAAGGACACGGCGCTTATCAGCCTCATGTTTCAATATACCCCCATGACCGACATCCCCGGCTATCCCACGCTTTCCCGCAGGCTCACAAGGCGGGAGTGCGAAAAGGTGTGGGCATATATGGAGGCGTGCGGCTTTGAAAACGGGTATGTGCAAAGCCGCGAAAGTGCGGGTGTGCAAATGATCCCCGCCTTTGATCTCACAGGTGTTTAGACAAGGACGATGTGCCCGTCCCGCACATCGACGGTAATGCTGCGCTCCTTATCTCTCTCCCCCTCGATCAGCAGATCGGCAAGCGGGTTTTCGATCTCCGTGTAAATGATGCGGCGCAGCGGACGCACCCCATAGGCACGGTCATAGCCCGTGTCCGCCAGCTTTTGCAGCGCGGCGTCGGTAAAGGTTGCCTGCACATGCAGCGTCTCAAGGCGCTCTTTGAGCTCACCGATCATTTTCTCCGCAATCTTTTTTACATCCTCGCGGCACAGCGCGGAGAAGACCACAATACTGTCCACGCGGTTCAGAAATTCCGGTCTGAACCGCTTTTTCAGTTCCTTCATCACATCGGCGCGCGCGTGCTGTGCGGCGGTCTCGCCGTACTCCTCCTGCGGTGTAAAGCCAAGTGCCTTGCGGTCTGTGAGCAGGCGCGCACCGACATTGGAGGTCATGATGATGACGCTGTTGCGAAAGCTCACCTGCCGTCCCTGTGCATCGGTGAGGATGCCGTCCTCCAACACCTGCAAAAGCAGGTTGAACACATCGGGATGCGCCTTTTCGATCTCGTCGAACAGAATGACGCTGTAGGGGTGCAGGCGCACCTTTTCGGTGAGCTGTCCCCCCTCGTCATATCCGACATATCCCGGCGGCGAGCCGATCATGCGGGAGACGGTGTGCTTTTCCATATATTCCGACATGTCCAGGCGGATGAGGTTTTCTTCGCTGCCGAAAACGACGGCGGCGACCGCTTTGCAAAGCTCCGTTTTGCCGACGCCGGTCGGCCCGAGAAAAATGAACGAACCGATCGGTCGTTTCGGATCTTTCAGTCCCGCGCGGCTGCGCCGAATGGCTTTTGCCACGGCGAGGACAGCCTCCTTTTGCCCGATGACGCGCTTTTCGAGTCGTGTCGGCAATTCCGTGAGCATCGTTTCTTCTTCCTTTGTCAGCTCGGCGACAGGGATACCTGTCCATTCCGAAACGGTGGCAGCCATATCCTTTGCGGTCACAACGCGCACGCGGGCGCTGCTTTCCTGCGCGAAGCGCTCCTGGGCGTCAGTCAGCTTGTTTTGCAGGGTGCGTTCGCTGTCCCGCAGCTTTGCCGCCTGCTCATAGTCCTGTATGCGCACCGCCGCATTTCTGTCGGCGCAAAGGCTGCGGATGCGTTCCTCGAGATCGTGGATTTCCGGCGTTTCCCGCACCGCCGCCAGGCGCACACCCGCGGCGGTCTCATCCATGACATCGATCGCCTTGTCCGGCAAAAAGCGATCCGTGATATACCGCGCGGACAGCTGCACCGCTGCCACCAGCGACTCGTCGCTGATCTTCACCTTGTGATGCGCCTCATAGCGATCGCGCAGTCCGTGCAGAATCTCAATGCTTTGTGCGACGGTGGGTTCTTCCACCTTGACCGGTTGGAAGCGCCGCTCAAGCGCCGCGTCCTTTTCGATGTGACGACGGTATTCCTGCAGGGTGGTGGCGCCGATGACCTGCAGATCACCGCGCGCCAGATACGGCTTCAGAATGTTGGAGGCATCGACCGCGCCCTCCGCTGTGCCCGCGCCGATCAAGGTGTGCAATTCATCGATAAACAGGATGACATTGCGGTTATGCAGTACCTCTTCGATCGCCTGCTTGATGCGCTCCTCAAAATCGCCGCGGTATTTCGTGCCGGCGATCATGCTGTTGAGATCCAGATAGATAATGCGTTTATACAAGAGCGGCTCCGGCACTTCATCACTCACAATGCGTGCGGCAAGTCCCTCGGCGATGGCGGTTTTACCGACGCCCGGTTCACCGATGAGACAGGGGTTGTTTTTGGTGCGGCGCACCAAGATGCGGATGACGCGATCGATCTCCTTATCTCTGCCGATGACGGGGTCGATCTTCCCTTTTTGCGCCAGAGCGGTCAGATCCTTACCGTAGGCGTGCAGCGCCGATTTGCCGGTTTCCTTCCCCGCCCTCTTCTCCGGCAGCTCGATGCCGGTCTTATACGACGCGCGCAGCTCCTTCTCCAGATCCTCTATGCACGGCGCGATGAGCTGCAAAATGCGCATGCCGATGCAGCTTTTATCCTGTAAAAGCGCCAAAAGCAGATGCTCTGTGCCGATATAGCCGTATTGTACTTTGGCTGTCTCCTCTGCCGCCTTTTCCATGGCGGCTTTAGCGCGTGGGGTGAAGTCCTGCGGCGTGACATAGGTATATGCCCCGACCGCCTCGGTCTCCGCAACGCGGCGTTCGTATTCCGCGGCGGTGATGCCGCGGTTGTTGAGCACCACGGCGGCAACGCCGCTCCCCTCGCGCAGCAGTCCCAAAAGCAGGTGCTCCGTGCCGACATAGGTGTGCCCCAGCGCCTGCGCCGAGCGGATGGACAAATTCAGTGCCGTGTTGGCTTTTTCCGTGAACCCTTTGAAACGGTATTGCATGGTATTCCCCCTTTTCCGCTTCGTTATGACGGTGTCGTAATAAGTATATGTCCGCTTTATTTTTCCTATTCACCAGTTTCTTCCGCCTTGCATAGTATGAAAATGACGAAGGAGGTGGAAACACATGTGCCTGAAAAACCTTTTTAACGGGATGGATTGCTCCTGGCTGCTCTTCATCATCATCATCCTTCTGCTCCTCGACGACTCCTGCTGCTGAGTGACAGCAAAAAGCGGCGGCATCGCCTGATGCCGCCGCTTTTGTCATCTGGTGGAAAAAGGGAGAGAAATTTACCGAAATTTAACAAAAACGGGAATTGACTTTTGCCGAATGCATGCTATAATACAGGTGAATTGCAGAAAAAGGAGGTCATCATATGCGTTCAACGGGAATTGTGCGTCGTATCGATCAGCTCGGACGGGTAACCATTCCGATGGAAACGCGCAACATACTGGGCATCAAGGTCAATGACTCTTTGGAAATTTTCACAGAGGACAACATGATCATTCTCAAAAAATACCAGCCCTGTTGCATTTTTTGCGGAAATGCGCGTGATGTCATGACCTTCAAGGGACAGAACATCTGCCCCGCCTGTATCAAGGAGATCTCCAGCAAATTGTAAGATACATAGAGAATGGTAAATGCCGTATGCTTGGTGCATACGGCATTTTTTTGTTATTTATCCTGCAAATATTCGTCGATCGCCTGTGCGGCGTTCTTTCCGGCACCCATCGCCAAAATGACGGTCGCAGCGCCGGTAACGGCGTCACCGCCGGCATAGACACCCGCAAGCGAGGTGCTGCCGGTTTGCTCGTCCGCAATGATGCCGCCCCACTTCTGCGTCTCCAGACCGGCGGTCGTGGACTTTATGAGCGGGTTCGGCGAGGTGCCGATCGCCATGATAACGCAGTCACACGGGGTGTCGAAATCCGAGTTTTCTACGACCTCTGGACGGCGTCTGCCGGAGGCATCCGGTTCACCGAGCGCCATCTTTACACAGCGGATGCCGGAAACGAAGCCGTTTTCGTCGCCGAGAATGGCGGTGGGATTGGTGAGCAGCCTGAAGGAGATGCCCTCCTCCTCGGCGTGCTCGACCTCCTCCTTACGGGCAGGCAACTCCTCCATGGAACGGCGGTACACAATGGAGACCTCTTTTGCACCGAGGCGCAGCGCGCTGCGGGCGGCGTCCATCGCCACATTGCCGCCGCCGACCACAACCACGCGCTCGGCGTGTTGAATCGGGGTTTCGCTGTCGGGACGGTAGGCTTTCATCAAATTTACACGGGTCAAAAACTCGTTGGCGGAATACACCCCTTTGAGGTTTTCGCCGGGGATGCGCATAAACCGCGGCAGCCCCGCGCCAGAGCCGATAAACACCGCTTCAAACCCCTCAGAGGTCAAAAGCTCCTCGACGGTGATGGTTCTGCCGATAACGGTGTTGGTGGCGATTTCCACGCCGATCGCCCGCAGCCCGTCGATCTCCTTTTGCACGATCGCCTTGGGCAGACGAAATTCCGGGATACCGTATACGAGCACGCCGCCCGCCGTGTGCAGTGCCTCAAACACCGTCACGGCATAGCCGCGCTTCGCAAGGTCACCGGCGCAGGCAAGTCCCGACGGGCCAGAACCGACCACTGCCACACGGTGACCGTTTTTCTCTATGGTCTGCTGTGCGGCGTCGCCGCCGTGCGCATTGTGCCAATCGGCAACAAATCGCTCCAGTCTGCCGATGCCGACCGACTCACCCTTGATACCGCGTACACATTTTCCCTCACACTGATTTTCCTGCGGGCAAACGCGGCCGCAGACGGCGGGCAGAGAGCTTGCTTCGGAAATGACCGCATACGCGCCCGCAAAATCCCCCTCTGCCACCTTGGCGATGAACGCGGGGATATGTATGCGCACGGGACAGCCGGCAACACAGGGCATATTCTTGCAGTTTAAGCAGCGCTTTGCCTCGTCAATTGCCTGCTCTTGCGTATAGCCGAGCGCGACCTCATCAAAATTGCGCCGCCGCACAGCGGGGGCTTGTGTCGGCATTTCGTTTTTCTTCGGGGACATGTTCGGCATATCAGTGCGCCTCCTTGGTAAACAGATGACAGGTCTCCTCATGCCGCCTGCGTTCAAACGGCTTATACATGGAGGAGCGGGCGATTGCCTCGTCAAAGTCAATGAGATGACCGTCAAATTCCGGCCCGTCCACACAGGCAAACTTCGTTTCGCCGCCGACCGTGAGGCGGCAGCCGCCGCACATACCGGTGCCGTCGATCATGATGGGGTTCATGCTGGCGACCGTCTTGATGCCGTAATTCTTTGTCAGTGCGCAGACGAACTTCATCATGATGAGCGGTCCGATGGTGATGACCTCGTCATATTCCTCGCCGCTCTCGATCAACCGCCGCAGCGCGTCGGTCACCAGTCCCTTTTCACCGCACGAGCCGTCGTCACTCATGAGGAACAGGCGGTCGCTCACGGCACGAAATTCGTCCTCTAAGATCACAAGATCCTTGTTGCGGAAACCGATGATGGCATGTACCTCGGCGCCCTGTGCGTGAAACTTTTTTGCAACGGGCAGCGCGATGGCGCATCCGACGCCGCCGCCGACCACGGCAACCTTTTTCTTGCCTTCGGTCTCGGTGGCTCTGCCGAGCGGACCGACAAAATCGTGAAGACAGTCGCCCTCGTTCAGATGATTGAGCTTTTCCGTGGTAGCGCCGACGATCTGAAAAATGATGGTGACGCTGCCGGCGTCGGCATCATAGTCCGCGATCGTCAGCGGGATGCGCTCACCCGCATCATCCACGCGCAGGATGATGAACTGACCGGGCTGCGCCTTTTTTGCCACCGCCGGTGCATCAATTTCCATCAGCGTGACGGTCGGGTTCAATGTGCGTTTCTTCAGGATTTTGTACATGTCCTCTCTCCTTCTTACTTCTTCTGTGCCTTGATGACTTTGAGACGGGCGAAATCCTCCCGTTCCTTTTCATCCAGTGCATCGGTAATAACTTTGACAGTACCGGTCAGGCGCGGAATAACGATATTTTTCAGCGCATTGGCGCGCTTTTGCGTCTTGCCGACGGCGATTGCCAGGCGGTATACGCTGTTTTCCACCTCGGCAAGCTCTGCTGTCAGATGCTTGACAAGATCGAATTTCATATACGCCTCATCCACCAGCGGCCCGGTTTCGCTGAAACCGTAGTGCAGGCAAAGCGGCTGCGCGTGCAGCGACACCATCGGGATGTCCACGCCCATCACGCTGCGGCTGCGGATGGACAGCCCGTTTTCAAGCGGGACGGAGTGGGCGATCTCCTCACACACACCGTATTTCACATTGGCGCGCTGCAGCGCGTCATATGCCTCGGCATAGGCGACATCGATGGAGGACTGAATGGCAGCCGCGCGGTCGATGAGCTGCATCATTTCCCGTGTGATGATGTTGCGCTTTCTGTCGAGCAGTTCGAAACCGACCTTGGCAAGATCCAGCGATTTTTTGGTGCTGATCAAGTTGCCTTTTGTCGGAAAAACCTGATTTGCCAAGTCCGTTCCCCCTATCTTATTCCGGCTCTACCAGCTCCGTTGCCAGAGAATTGGCCTCGGCAAGCGGCTTTTCCGGACAGTAATGCTTTTCGAGCAGCGCGTCGTCCACGCGGTCAAGCTCGCTTTTCGGCAGCGTGGACAAAAGCTGCCAACCGAGATCCAGCGTTTGCTCCAACGAGCGGTTTTCAAACTGCCCTTGGTTGACAAACCGCGTGTCGAACAGATGGCCGAACTGCAACAGCTTTTTGTCGTTTTCGGACAGTTCTTCCTCGCCGATGACGGACGCCAGCGAGCGCGCCTCCTGCACCTTGGCATAGGAGGCAAAAAGCTGGTTGGCAACGGCAGCGTGGTCGTCCCGTGTGAAGCCTTCGCCGATGCCGTCCTTCATCAGACGGGAAAGCGACGGCAGCACCGACACCGGCGGATACACACCGCTGTTGTCGAGCGCACGATCCAAAACGATCTGCCCTTCCGTGATATATCCGGTCAGATCCGGCACGGGATGGGTGATGTCGTCGTTGGGCATGGTCAGAATCGGGATCTGCGTGACCGATCCGCCACTGCCCTTGATCATGCCGGCGCGCTCATACAGCGACGCCAAATCGGAATACAGATAGCCGGGATAGCCCTTTCTGCCGGGGATTTCTCCCTTTGAGGAAGAAAACTCACGGCACGCCTCGGCATAGGAGGTCATATCGGTCATGATGACCAAAATGTGCATCCCGAGGTCGAACGCCAGGTATTCCGCGGCAGTCAATGCGCAGCGCGGCGTCAGGATGCGTTCGATGATGGGGTCGTTGGACAGGTTAAGGAACATGGCCACGCGCCCCAAAACGCCGCTTTCTTCAAAGCTGCGTCGAAAATATTCAGCTACATCGTTTTTAACGCCCATGGCGGCAAAAACGACGGCGAAATTCTCGCCCTTTTCGTCCGAAATCTTCGCCTGCCGCACGATCTGCGCCGCCAACTCATTGTGGCGCATGCCCGAGCCGGAAAAGATCGGCAGCTTTTGTCCGCGGATGAGCGTTGCCATGCAGTCGATGGAGGAAATTCCGGTCTCGATATAGTTGCGGGGATACACGCGGGACACGGGGTTGATGGCACTGCCGTTGATGTCCCGCTGCTTGACGGGAAACACCGGCCCCAGTCCGTCGATCGGTCTGCTCGCGCCGTCGAAAATGCGTCCCAAAAGCTCGGGAGAAAGCGGCATTTCGACGGGCTTACCTTCGAGATACACGCGGGTGTTGTCGAGCGACACGCCGGTCGTTCCCTCAAACACCTGAATGACGGCGCGCTCTCCTTCAAGCTGTACGACACGGCCTGTGCGGCATGTGCCGTCGTCGAGCAGGATGCGCACCGTCTCCTCATAGCCCGCATTTTTAATGCCGTCAACGACAATGAGCGAGCCGCTGATTTCTTTTACACCGCGATATGCAATCGTCATGCCGACTCACCTCCGATCGCCCGCAGCGCCTTGTCGATGTCCTCTGTGTAGCTATCGAGCAGGGCGATGTTGTCATTGGGCACATCATATTTCATTTTCACAACGCGGTCGAAAAGTCCCGTTTCCAGGATGGCTGAGAGCGGAACAGACGCCGCGACGAGCTTTTGCGCCTGATCATACAGATGCAGAATCACCTGCATCATTTTCATTTGCTTTTGGAGCGGCACATAGGTATCGTCCTTATGATAGGCGTTTTGCTGCAAAAAACCGACACGGATGACGCGCGCGATCTCGATGACCAGCTTTTGGTTGTCGGGCAGAACATCCGCGCCGATCAGCTTGACGATCTCCATCAGCTCGCTTTCCTCCTGCAGCAGCTTTGTGATCCGCGTGCGACTCGAAACGAACGCCGCGTCAACATGCTCTGCATACCACGCGGAGAGGTCGCCGATATATTCGCTGTAGCTGGTCGTCCAGTTGATGGCAGGATAGTGCCGGGCATATGCCAGCGACTTGTCCAGTGCCCAGAAGCAGCGGGTGAAACGCTTGGTGTTCTGCGTCACCGGCTCGGAGAAGTCACTCCCCTGCGGCGAGACCGCGCCGATGATGGTGACGCTCCCCTCGTTGCCGCCGAGCGCCGTGACCAATCCCGCCCGTTCATAAAACTCCGAAAGACGCGACGGCAGATAGGCGGGAAAGCCCTCCTCCGCCGGCATTTCTTCAAGGCGTCCGGAAATTTCCCGCAGCGCCTCCGCCCAACGCGAGGTGGAGTCCGCCATGATGGCAACATGATACCCCATGTCGCGGTAGTATTCCGCAAGAGTGATGCCGGTATAGATCGACGCCTCGCGCGCTGCCACCGGCATGTTGGAGGTGTTGGCGATCAGCGTCGTGCGGTCGGTCATCGGTCTGCCGGATTTCGGGTCGACAAGGCTCGAAAATTCCTCCAAGACCTGCGACATTTCGTTGCCGCGTTCTCCGCAGCCGACATAAATGATGATGTCGGCGTCGCACCATTTCGCAAGCTGATGCTGCGTCATGGTCTTGCCCGTACCGAAACCGCCGGGGATAGCGGCGGTGCCGCCCTTTGCGACCGGGAACAGCGTGTCGATGACGCGCTGCCCGGTGATGAGCGGAACGGTGGCATATTTTCTTTCCGCGACAGGGCGCGGCACGCGGATCGGCCATTTCTGGCAAAGCGTGAGCTTGTGCACCGTGCCGTTTGCGGCGGTGACCTCCAAAACGGTATCGTTCAGACGATAAGCACCGGAGGGCGCCGCTTTCGTGACCGTTCCGGAGACCGTCGGCGGCACCAAAAGGCGGTGCTCGATCATCGGCGTCTCGGGGCAGGTTGCATAGATCATACCGCCATGCACCGTGTCGCCGACCTTCGCCGTGACCGTCACCTGCCACTCTTTTTCTTCGTCCAAAGCGCTGACGGAAAGACCGCGGTCGATGAAATCGCCGGAGCGTTCCGCAATGGCGCCGAGCGGACGCTCGATGCCGTCAAAGATGTTGTCGAGGATGCCCGGCCCGAGCGTTGCGCAAAGCGGGCCGCCGGTCGATGTAACCGGTTCGCCGATCTTGAGTCCCGTTGTATTTTCATACACCTGTATGGTGGTAATAGCATCGGTGATGCCGATGACCTCCCCGACTAAATGCGCATCGCCCACCAGTACCATTTCCATCATGGAAAGTCCGGTGTGGCCGCAAACGGTGACGACCGGCCCGTTGATCCCGTGAATTGTATTCATACCTTCGCTCCCTCTTTGCGACTCATTCTATCGTCAGTCCGGAGGACGACGCAAACCATGCGCGCTGTTCTTCGAGTCTTGTGTCCAGCGTATCGTCGAGGAAAATGTCCTTTTCGGCGTCATAGGCGCTGACGCCGCCGATGGTGATGTTCGCCGTGAACTCCGCCCGCGCGCCGTCGGGCAGCAGCGCTTTTATCTCCGCTGCGCGTTTCTCATCCCTGTCGGCGAAATAGTATACCGTGTTTGCAGATGCCTGCGCCTTGATCGCATCGACAGACGCGCGCAGGAACGGAAGATAGCGGTCACTTTCTGTAAAGGCAATGAGCTTTTCACGCGCTTCACCGAACAGCGTTTCCGTCATTTGCTGCCGCTGCTCCAACAGGTGGCGGCGTGCGGAAAACTCCCGTCTGGACATTTCAAGCCGCACCTGTCTTTGCAGCGATGCGTGCTCCTTGTCGATCAGCGCTGCGGAGTCGGCAAGCGCCTTTTTCTCCGCAGCGGAGAGGCGCTCGCGCTTATAGGCAGTCACCTCTCTGTGTACCGCGCGGCTTTGCGCGGCAGCATGCTCGGTGATCGCCTGCATGAACTTAACGATTTTATCTTGATTTTCGGGCATGAAGATTCCTCCGTTACCGATCTATACGAATACCGATGGCGTCGTGGACATAGCGGGCGATGGTATCCTTGATCCTGCCGTTGCCGTGCCGATCGGGGATCTCCACGATTAGCGGGCGGGAACGGTTGAGCTTCAGGTCATCCACAAGCGGCGTGCACAGCTTCACGAGCTTTTCCGTCATCAGCACAATGCCGATATCCTCGCGCTTTGCGGCGTTAAGCAGTGCCGTCTCAGTTTCCGCGCGTTCGTGCACGACCACGCCGTCTATTCCTGCCATACGCATACCGATGCAGGTATCCATGTTATCACTAATCAGAAAAAACTGCATAAAGCTGCCTCTTACAAAATCAGCATCATGATGGCAATGAGCAGTCCGTAAAGGCCGAAGCCTTCGCCGAGCGCCACGAAAATGATAGATTTACCGAAGGATTTGGGATCTTCCGCGGTCGCACCGATGGCGGCAGGCGCACCGGCAGCAACGGCAATGCCGCCGCCGATGCCGGCAAGACCGACAGCCAGCGCTGCGCCGATATATTTGAGGCCTTCCGCGATGCCGCCCGCAGAGGCAGTCTCCTCGGCGGCTGCCGCAGTCGTCGCCACGGTCTCGTCGGCATTGCTATCCGTATCCGCCGCAGCCATGAACGGCATCGCGCAGCAAACGGCAATGATTGCCAGGATCGAAATAACATGCACGCGCATTGCCCGTTTCGGCGCAGCGCCCTTTTTCACCATCACAAATGCCACGATGGCAGAGAGAATGACCAGAGCAACAGGAAGAACAAAATACAAAGCTTTCATTTTTTATAACCCCCAATTTTTTTATGACAGTTTGACCGGTTCAAAAGGGCGTCCCTCGCCGATATAATAGCGGCTGAACATCTCATAGAACTGTAAACGCATGACCTGAATGGCGACAAGGAGCGCCTCCATCACCATCACAAGCCCGTTGCCGAGAATGACGGTGACGGTATAGCCGAATGTGCCGAAGATGTTTGCCAGGGCGAACACCGCCATCATCATGCCCGCGTGCACCAGCACGAATGCGCCGACACGCAGGAAGGACATCGTGTTGGAAAGATAGGACAGCATCGTTTCAAAAAGCTCAAAAAAGTTTTGCAAAACGAAATCGCCGAAGCTTTCCGGCAGCCAGTCCTTCTTCCCCGCGACCAGCCTTCCGAGCGGTTCGCGCAGGAAAATAAAAAGCACGGGCAACACGATGAGCAGCAGTACATACAGTGGCGTCATCAAGTGCACCTTGAGCACTAACTGGCAGACAAGACCTGTCACAAGCGATGTGTAGAAGATCAGTCCGGCAACGCCGCTTGCGCCGAAAAGCCCGGTCTCGAAATCCCGCCGTCGCAGCGCGGACACGATATTGAGCAGCATGGAGACCACGATGAGCACAAAACCGATGGCGACCGCCGTGACGATGATGCGCGTCGCCGTTGCCGACGCCATGACCTCGACGGGCTTTTCATTCAGTCCGAAAAGGGCTTTATACAAAGGGTCGAGCAGGTGTTCAAAGCCGAACACCGAGCCGTAGACAAGGCCGAACACCGACGAGCTGATGCCGCACGGAATGAGGATCCTGCCGATGTCCATTTTCTTGAATTTCCACATCAGCCAACCGACCAGTGCCACCAACAGTCCCTGTCCCACATCGCCGAACATCACGCCGAACAGCAGTGTATAGGTGATGGCGACAAAGGCGGTGGGATCGATCTCGTTATAGCACGGCAGCCCGTACATGCCGACGAGATATTCAAACGGGCGGAAGATGCGCCGGTTTTTCAGCGCGACCGGCGGCGTGTGCCGTCCATCCTCCTCGGCGCGTTTGAAGGAAACGGTGATGTCGGCAATGTCCGCCATGCGCTTTTTGAGCGTTTCCTCCTCGCTCGCCAGCACCCAGCCGTTGAGCGTAAACTTGTCGGCATAGCGCGCGGCATATCGCCGAATGTCAAAGCAGACAGAGAGCTGTTGCAGACAGGCATAAACGCCGCTGCACTCCTCCCCCTTTTCTTTCCAAAGCGCCTGCAGCCGCACTGCTGTGTCGGCGCGTTCTTTTTGCAGTGCCTCGGTCTTGGCTGTCATTTCCTCCAGGATCTCCTCCGGCGTTCCCTCAACATCCGGAATGTGCATCCGCTCGAAATACATGCTCGAAAAGATGCGATCGACCTCCTCGGCGAAATCCACAGGGGCAAAATAGACACCCCAATAGTATGCCGTGTCGCAAACACCGGGGAAAAACAGCACATAGGGATTGTCGTCATATGCGCTGAGCTTGCGGTAGCTTTCGAGCGGCAGTCTGCCGAAACGCACCTTGATTGTCTTGCAGTGCAGCACACTTTCAAAGTCGATGTTCAGACCGCGCAGATGTTCAAACTGCTCGCGTTCCGCCTTCAGCGTCGCAATCTTATCGTCACAGGCGTTGCGCGCCGCGGTGATCTCGTCGACATCGGCGACAAACGCATTGGCAAAGTCGATAGCCTCCGCGTCCGACAGCCTTGCCGCTTTGGCGTTTGCATCCGGCTTTAGACCGGCGTTTTGTAAACAGCCGTGCAGGGCGGACAGCGGCGCTGTAAACGGATTTTCCTCGTGCACGACCGAAAAGGCAGAGGTGTCAGAATAATAGGACAGGGTGTCATCCGGCTGAAAAACGCCGCTCTCGCCGCACGCGCGCGTGACAGCACCGAGCGCCTCCAAGCTGCCGCTGATATTCACAAGCTTCATCTTTGAAACAGCCACATCGGTCAGCCTCCTTTCTGCTCATCCAGCACCAGATATTCGAGAATTTCCGGTGTCGGCAGGGCGTAGCGCACGCCCTCGACAATGTGTATCAAATTGTGCAGTTCAATCTCCGCCAATATGGCATATGCCATGCAGATCATGACAGGATCGGCGGAAAAGTGAATGTTATGCCGCGCCTCAAAATACGGGATGCGTTCCTCCAGCGTGTCGATGCTTTTTCGCTTCGCGGAAGGCACCTGTCTGCCGAGGCGGGTGGTATAAAAGATCTGCGCCACGATCTCGGCGTTTTCCGCCTCGATCATGGCAGTCATTTCCTTTTCCGTGAAATTGCCGCCGAACGGTAGCAGCGCATCGCGGATTTCCTCCTCCGACGAGCCGAAAAATTCCTTCATGCGCCAGATGCGGCAGAAATTCTGCACATCCAGCCGGCTGCCGAGAAGGGCGGAGATCTGTGTCCCCGCGTCATCCGTCTTTTTCTGCATAGACCGATCGGCGCTGCGCAGCAGTGCGGTCTCAAGTGCCGTCACCGTCGGCAGACGGTCTTCGTCGGCAAATTTCGAAAGCACCGCGGCATACGGCGTGTCCCGCAGCTCTGCGGCAAGCTCCTTTACGGTTTTGCAGGCATTCATGCGCACCGGATCGAGCGAGGACTCCGCCGCCAGTGTCGCAGTCGACAGAAACCAGGTGTTGTCGG
Source organism: Ruminococcus sp. (assembly GCA_004558485.1). Lineage (GTDB taxonomy): Bacteria > Bacillota > Clostridia > Oscillospirales > Acutalibacteraceae > URNF01. The sequence goes on from SFCS01000018.1 coordinate 24,501, forward strand.
GATCGCCCGTCTTTGCCCGCAGCCAGCGCAGGATCCAATGCACTTCGATCTGCTGCTGATGATACATGCTGACGACGGCGTCGATCCGTTTGTCATAGCCATACAGCTTTTTCAGGTTTTCGGCGATCTTCAGCCGCAGAAGCTGCTCGAGTGCGCCGCGATGCACGGCGTTTTCCTTGACATCGGTCAAAACCGTTTTATACCCCGTCTGAGCCTTTAGATAGGAAACAATCTCGCCGACGGAACGGCAGGTGCAAAGCTCACGGTATTGCTTTTCGGTCAGGCGCTTGCCGTACAGGGCACGGGCGCGCGCGGCGGCCGCATGTCCTGCAGTCTCGTTATGCGCCATGGTCTTTCGCCTTCTCATTCTGCGGCTCGCTCAAAGCGGTCGCAACAAGCGTTTCCAGCCAAGCATCGTGCTTTTCCGCATACCGCTCCTGCAGTCGCTTTGCCTGAGCATCAAAGTATTTCTGTCGCTTTTTCCAACGCTGTTCAAACAGCGTACGATCGTTTTCGGTGTCGATCTGAATACGCCGCCGCGCCTGATCCAGATAGTTTTCGCGGAGCTGCGTCACCTTTTTGCCGATCTGCTCCTCCGCCTCGAGCTTTTCCTGTTGCGCCTTATCCAGCACCTGCTGGGCGCGACGATCCACTTCAACGATACGCCGAATCATATCCTCCATGTCATCGTCACCTTTCGTTATCAGTTTTTGAGACTCTGCATCGGCGCGGGGATTCTGCCGCCGCGCGCAATGAACCGTGCCGGCGAAACGGTGTTGATGGGCATAATCGGCCCGCTGCCGAGCAAGCCGCCGAAGGAAAGCTCCTCCCCGACCTTTTTGCCGATGGCGGGAATCACGCGCACCGCCGTCGTCTTGGAGTTGACCATGCCGATCGCGGCTTCATCCGCGATCAGCGCGGAGATCACTTCGGCAGGCGTGTCACCGGGAAGGTTGATCATATCCAGTCCCACAGAGCACACAGCCGTCATCGCCTCCAGCTTTTCGATGCGCAGACAGCCGCTTTGCGCCGCCGCGATCATGCCGGCATCCTCCGTCACCGGAATGAACGCGCCGGAAAGACCGCCGACATGCGAGGACGCCATCACGCCGCCTTTTTTCACTGCGTCGTTGAGCAGCGCCAGCGCCGCCGTCGTGCCGCATGCGCCGCAGCACTCCAGTCCCATTTCTTCCAATATATGTGCGACCGAGTCACCGACAGCCGGCGTCGGTGCGAGAGAGAGATCCACAATGCCGAAGGGCACGCCGAGACGGCGGGATGCCTCCTGCGCGACCAGCTGCCCCATGCGGGTGATCTTGAAGGCGGTGCGTTTGATGATGTCTGCCACGCCCGTCAGGTCGCAGTCGCCCGCCTTTTTCAGCGCAGCGCGCACCACGCCCGGACCGGAAACGCCGACATTGATGACGCTGTCCGGTTCGCCCGCTCCGTGAAACGCTCCCGCCATGAAGGGATTATCCTCCGGAGCATTGCACAGCACCACCAGCTTTGCGGGGCCGATGCAATTCCTGCCTGCCGTTTTTTCGGCGGCGTCGCGGATGATCCTGCCCATCATGCCGACGGCATCCATGTTGATACCTGCTTTTGTGGAGCCGATGTTGACGGAGGCGCAGATGTGCTCCGTTTCGGAAAGCGCCTCGGGGATGGCGGCGATCAGCTCGCGGTCGCCTGCCGCAAAGCCCTTTTGCACCAGCGCGGAAAAACCGCCGATGAAGTTGACACCGCAGGTGACAGCCGCTCTTTCCAGCGTTTTGGCCAGCAAAGTGGCGTCCTTTTTATCCGCAGACGCCAGAACCATCGCCGCCGGCGTGATGGAAATACGCTTGTTGATGATCGGGATACCGAACTCCTTTTCGATCGTTTCTCCCGTCACGACCAGCTTTTCCGCACGGCGGGTAATCTTATCATATACCCTGTCACAGAGCTTATGCATATCGCTGTCCGCACATTCCAAAAGGGAAATTCCCATCGTGATGGTGCGAATGTCGAGGTTTTCCTCGTCGATCATCGTGATCGTTTCCAAAATGTCCTTTGCGTTGAGCATGGTAATTCCCCTTTGTTTCAGATGGTGTGCATGGCGTTGAAAATGTCTTCATGCATGGCGTGGATCACCAAATGCTTCTCTGCGCCGAGCTTTTCCATTTCCTCCGCAAACTGCGTAAACGGAATGTCCAGCGCCTGAATGTCCACGACCATGATCATGGCAAAAAGCTCCTGCAGCACCGACTGCGTGACCTCGGTGACATTCCCGTGATGCTCGCTGCACTTTGTTGCCACGGCGGCAAGAATACCGACCGCGTCTTTTCCGATAACCGTTATCACTGCGCGCATATGTTCTACTCCTTTTGTACCACTAAAATAGACTATAGTATAACACGATTTTCCGGAAAATGCAATCCCCACAAAGTGGCAGCGTGTCAAATTTTCGAAAAGCATATGCTTTTGCGTCCTGCGGGATTTTGACAGTCTCCCCATAAAGTGGAACAGGGTGCTGCGTGTGCAGCAACCCTGTTCACAAGTTATATCGATTTTATTTTGTTCCGAAGATACGGTCGCCCGCGTCGCCGAGACCGGGGACAATGTAGCCGTGCTCATTCAGATGATCATCGAGTGCTGCGCAATAGATATGCACATCGGGATGCGCCTCTTCCAGAGCTTTCAGACCTTCGGGGGCAGCAATGATGCACATAAACTTGATGCTGCGGGGATTGCGCTGCTTGATCTGCGTGATCGCGTCGATGGCGGAGCCGCCGGTGGCGAGCATGGGATCGAGAACGATGACATCACGCTGTTCGATGTCGCCCGGCAGCTTGCAATAGTATTCAACGGGCTTCAGCGTCTCATGGTCGCGGTAGAGGCCGATGTGACCGACACGCGCGGAGGGAACCAGCTCCAAAGCACCGTCCACCATACCGAGACCGGCACGCAGGATCGGCACAAATGCCAGCTTGCGACCGGCGATCATGTGCGCCTTGGTCAGAGCAATCGGGGTGTGTACATCCACTTCGCAGGTGGGAAGGTCGCGCGTTGCCTCATACACCATAAACTCCGTGATTTCGCGGATAAGCTCGCGGAACTGCTTGGAGCTGGTGTTCACATCACGCAAAATGGACACCTTGTGCTGGATAAGCGGATGATCGGCAATGAACGGTTTCTGGTACATAGAACAACCTCCAATTCTTTTCATGTCCCCGCCTTTTGTTTTGCCCGCAGCTCGCGTTCCGCCTGCGGCAGCCGTAAATACACCGGCCGCAGCTGCGCCGCATCGGTGAGTTCCCCCGCCTGCGCCTTGATGAAGGCACAGGCGGCAGTCCCTGCCGCCTGCTGAAAACGCAAGCGATCGGGAGCCAAAACCGAGGACGGTAATTCGGACCGCAAACTAGTATAGCACAAATTAGCGCCGTCGCCAACAAAAAAAACAGATTTTTTTTCGGAAATCAGCATTTTTTTCAGATTCTCGATGGAAATGGCGGCATCCGTCGACAATCTGTGCACCGTTTCGCCCTCGATGCGAAACAGTGCGGCGTATACCTGTCCGCAGCGAGCGTCCATGACGGCGCAGACGATGCCGTCGAGCGGCAGTCCCGCAAAATTGTAAGCCATGCTTTCGAGAGACGACACGGCAACGCAGGGTTTCTTGTCTGTGAAAGCCATTCCCTTTACAGCGGCGACGCCGATGCGCACCCCCGTGAACGACCCCGGGCCGACATTGACAGCAAGTGTGTCGATGTCTTTCAGGGTAAGGGCGCTGTTTTTCAGCATGTCGTGCACCATCGGCAGCACGGTCTGGCTGTGCGTCATTTTGCTGCGCAGCTCCGAGGCGGCAACGAGCCGTCCGTCCTCGCAGACGGCACAGGACGCCGTGACCGCCGAAGTATCTATTGCCAAAATTTTCATGTCAGAACCTCTCTATCGTGCGTGTATCGTTCGCATCAGGCGCAGAAAAGCGCAGACGGATTGCGTTCGCAGGCAGGGCGTTTTCAATGTTTTCGCTCCACTCCACCACAAGGATCGCACCGGCGTCGAGGTAATCGAAATAGCCGGTCGTGTACAGATCCTCCCAGCCGGATATGCGGTACATATCAAAATGCACGAGCGGCGGATTGCCGCCGTAGTCATGCACAAGCGCAAAGGTGGGACTGGAGACCTCCGCCGACAGATGCAGTCCTCTCGCAACGCCGCGCACAAAGGCGGTCTTTCCCATGCCCATGCCGCCGAACAGGGCAAGCACATCTCCTGCGTGCAGCTCTTTTGCCAGCGTTTCTCCGAGCGCCTCCGTTTCGGCGGCGCTTTTGGTGATCCACTGCTGCAACGGTCTCCCCCCTTTTTTGAACTCTCTCGCCAGTATAGCACTTTTTTTGCAGCAAATAAAGTCCTATCTTGAAAAAAATGAAAAAATGCTGTATACTAATAAAAAGCTTTGCGGGAGGTGTACGGCATATGGCGTTTTTGAAACGCTCCGGCGGCGGGCGATTTTCCCTGCGGGGGATCAATTTGCGGCTGCTCATTTTGTGTTTTCTTTGCTCGGCTTACGGCTGTATGCTGGTCTTTTCCGCCAACTATTCCGCGGGGAGCAGCATGCGCGGCGCGATGACGCAGGTCGGCGCAACTATTGTGGGATTGCTCCTGGCCTTTTTCATTTCTCGCTTTGACTACGAGGATATATGCCGTGCCTGGCCGTTTATCGCCGGAGTTTCCGTTTTGCTCGTCCTTTTGACCTTCACGCCGCTCGGCTTGAATGTCAGCGGCACAGACGACACAGCATGGCTGCAGATCGGGTTCGGCAAAGCCTCCCTCACGCTGCAGCCGTCCGAACTTTTGAAGGTCGCGTTCATCATCACCTTTTCGCTGCATCTGTCCGCTGTGCGGGAAAATGTCAGCGAGATCCGCAATGTGCTGTTTTTGTGCCTGCATGCACTTGTGCCGATCGGGCTGATATTTTTGCAGGGCGACGACGGCACGGCGCTTGTGTTTGTGCTGATGTTTGCCGCCATGATGTTTGCGGCGGGACTCAAATGGCAATATTTTGCCGCCGCGTTTGCCGCCATCGCGGCAGCCGTGCCGCTTTTATGGTTCAACTTCCTCACCGATGACAAGAAGGGGCGTATTCTCGCTATCCTGCATCCGGAGGAATATATCAAGACCTACGGTTGGCAGCAATACCAGGGCATCGTGCAGATGGGTTCGGGAAAGCTGTTCGGCGTCGGGTATCTGAGTGGCAGTAATCCGCATCTCTTTGCCCGCAACAACGACCTTGTTTTCACGGTCGCTGCGGAGGAGTTCGGCTATATCGGCTCCCTGGTGCTGCTGTTGCTGCTGGCACTGCTGATCCTGGAGCTGTGGCGCTGTGCCAAAATAGCGCGCGACACGCTCGGCTCGCTCCTTTGCGTCGGCACGATGGCGATGATCGGTTTTCAGTCCATTATCAACATCGGCATGAATGTGCGCCTGCTCCCCATCATCGGCATTACGCTGCCGTTTTTCAGCCAGGGCGGCACTTCGATGCTGACGCTCTATCTCGCCATCGGACTGGTTTTGAGCGTCTGCTACTACAGCAATGTGAAATCCACAACCATCCATCACTGATATAAAAAAGAGATACGCAGTCGGTCAATCGTCCGACTGCGTATTTTTCATGCGCATTTTCAGTTCCTTGAGCACGCTCATTTGAATGGGCACGGCCACGATAAAGGTCACAAGATCGGCTGCCGCCTGTGCCGCCTCCAGTCCGACGATGCCGAAAAGACGCGGCAAAAGCAGAACGGCAGGTACAAAAAACAGTCCCTGGCGCGCCATGCCGAGGAACATCGCGCGCAGCGGCAGGCGCAGATTTTGCATCATCATGTTGCTCAGCGTGATGAAGGAGACAAGCGGAAAGGTGACACACTGCCAGCGCAGCGCCGCCGTGCCGATCTCGATGACGGTGGGGTCGTTGCGAAACTGTGCGACAAGCTGCGGCGCGGCGATATATCCCGCAGCAGACAGCAAAACCAGCGCGACACCGGAGGTCTTGACACAAAACCAAAAGGCTTTGATGATACGGTCATATTTTTTCGCGCCGAAATTGAACCCGCAGACCGGCTGAAACCCCTGCCCATAGCCGATCATGGCAGAGCCGAGGAAGTTCATCACGCGGTTGACGATGGACATGCCCGCCACCGCCGCGTCGCCGTAGATGCCGGTCACGCTGTTGAGGCAAACGCCCGCGATGCTGGCAAAGCCCTGACGGAAAAGCGACGGCGAGCCGCAGAGGAATATCTCCTTATAGTAAGCGGTACACGGCGTAAACCGTAAAAGAGACATGCGGATGTTGCCTTTCCTGCCGCAGACAGAAAGGAGGATGAAAAAGCTGCAGATCTGCCCCACCAGCGTGGACAGTGCGGCGCCGCTGACACCCATGTCGCAAACAAACATGAAAAGTGGATCTAAAGCGACATTCAAGATGCCGCCGACGGTAATGCCGATCATGGCAAAGTTGGCACTGCCCTGAAAGCGCAGCTGATTATTGAGCGTCAGCGAAGCGGTCATGAACGGCGCGCCGATGAGAATATACCGCAAATAGTCCTTTGTGTACGGCAAAATGGTCGGCGTCGAGCCGAGCAGGTTCGCCAGCGGCTCCAGGAAGATCAGCCCCAAAACGGCGATCAGCACACCGAACAAAAACGAGGAACAAAACCCCGTCGCCGCCATTTTCTCCGCCTCTTCCACATTCTGACGGCCGAGCATACGCGAAATGTAGTTGCCCGAACCGTGTCCGAAGAAAAAGCCGCACGCCTGTATGATCGCCATGAGCGAAAAGGCGACGCCGATCGCGCCCGTGGCGCTGTTGTTGATGCGCCCGGCGAAAAAGGTGTCCGCCATATTATAAAATGAAGTGATGAGCATGCTGGCGATGGTCGGCACAGACAGGCGCAAAACCAGCTTTTCCACGGGATCCTCCGTCAAGTGCCGAAACTTTTTCTCAATTTGGGCATCGCTCAATTTTTGCTCACCCCTTTCGATTTGAGCCGTTCCGTTTCTATTATCATATTATTTCTTCTCTAACAAACCGACGCACTCCACATGCATCGTTCTCGGGAAGAGATCGACGGGCGTCACACGCTTTGCCGCATAGCCGCGCTCTGCAAAACGCACAAGGTCACGCGCGAGCGTAGCGGGATCACAGGAGACATACACGACGCGCTGCGGCTGCATTTCACACACCGTTTCGACCAGCGCCTCGTCACAGCCCTTGCGCGGCGGATCAAGGATCACCACATCGGGGCGAACCCCCTCCGCCTTCAGCGCCTCTGCCGCTTTTGCGGCGTCGGCGCACAAAAAACGCGCGTTGTGTATCCCGTTTTGCAAGGCGTTTTCCCGCGCATCCGCGATGGCGGGCGCGACGATGTCCGCGCCGATGAGACTTTTCGCTTTATGTGCCATTGTCAGCCCGATTGTGCCTGTGCCGCAATAAAGATCGAGAAGCACCTCGTTGCCGGTCAGCCCCGCCTCCTCTTGCGCCAAAAGATACAGCCGCTCCGCCTGTGTGCGGTTGACCTGGTAAAACGAGCGCGGCGACAGCTTGAAGTGCAGCCCGCAAAGCTCGTCTGTGATGTATCCCTTGCCGCTGACCGTGTATTCTTTATCGCCCAATATCACATTGGTACGCGCGCGATTGATGTTGACGACCAGGGTGTTGGAGTAGGCGATGATGG